>CAYNNY010000138.1:0-8620 GCA_964398555.1 uncultured Verrucomicrobiales bacterium | reverse complement strand
TTCTTTGGAGTAGGGGCTGTAGGCTGGTTTATCCCATGCTTTGATGTGAATGGTGATAGGCTCTTCCATTAGGGTGAGTCCGCCATTGAGATCCAGTGTGATTCCGAATGCATAGGCAAGGTTCTGTTCCAGTTCGCTGCCTCGCTTCCATTCCATCGTGCCGTGTTGACATGGGCGGGAGGCTGTGATGAGTGTGTGAACTCCATAGGAGTAGTTTGATTCCCAGGCAACTGGGCCAAGTGGAATGGATGTGGGGTCGGCTTGAGCCCCTAGGTTGACAGGTTGTTCGATCGTTCCTTGGCTCAGGCTGGTGGCGAATGTGCTCGGTGAAAAGAGGCCTGAAAAAATAGCGATCAGGAGAGCAAGGTAGAATTTCATGCTATCACTACGATACGGATAGGTTTTTCTTGCAGGTGGATGGGGGGAGGAGGGATGTGGACCCTTTGTTTTTTTCCTCTTTGGTATCGATGTGATTTGTCGTTATAGTGATTTGCGTGACTGAGCAGGTGGATCAATTTATTCTTTATATCGCGACGGAGCGGGGGCTTTCGACGGCTTATCAGCTATCGGTGCGGCAGTCGCTGGATGCACTTGTTGCGTGGGCTGGAGTGAAGGGCGTTAAGGAGTGGGGGGATTTGGGGGTTGAGGAGTTGAGTCAGTTTCTTGCCGATCAGAAAAAGGGCGGGCTCTCGGCGGCATCGCTGCGTATTACGATGGTGCATTTAAAAATCTTTTTTCGTCGTTTGGCAGGAGAAAAGATCATCGTGGCCGATCCGGCAGAGCCGCTGCTTCCGGCACGCGGGGAGGTGCATTTGCCGGAAACTTTGAATGAGCAGGATGTGAAAAATTTGCTGAGCTCTGTGGATATTTCTAAGGTCTTGGGTCGACGGGATTTGTCGATGCTGGAGCTTTTTTATGCATCGGGCCTACGCTTGTCCGAGCTGTGCGGTGCCCTGCTCGAAAATCTTGATCTGGACGAGGGGTTTATCCGGGTGACGGGGAAAGGTGGTAAGACTCGGGTGGTGCCGGTGGGAGGGCTAGCGCGCTCGACGGTTAGCGATTATCTCAAAAACGAACGGGTGGGGCTAGTGAAGCCTAAAACATCATCGTGGATCTTTCTCAGTATCCGTGGTGGGAGGTTGAGCCCTGAACGCGTGCGTGAGATTGTGAAGCAACGCGCCAGGGCCGCTGGTCTGAAGCAGAACGTTTACCCTCACTTGCTGCGCCATTCATTTGCCACCCATCTCTTGCAAAATGGGGCTGATCTTCGGGTAATTCAGGATATGTTAGGCCATGCTGACATTGCGACTACTCAGATTTACACCCACGTTGATCAAAAGAGTCTCAAGTCCATTCACCAGAGGTTTCATCCAAGGGGGTGAGAGAATTTGGAGTTTGGCATTTAGCGTGGGGTGTTTAAAACATGATCATGAATGTGCATCACCTTGAGTTATTCTATTACGTGGCCAAGTATGAAGGGATCACCGCGGCGGTGCGGAAAATGCCGTATGGGATTCAGCAGCCGGCGGTGAGCGGGCAGTTGTTGCAGTTGGAGAAGACGCTGGGGGTGAAGCTTTTTAATCGCCGTCCTTTTAGTCTGACCCATGCGGGGGATGATCTTTACGATCACGTCTATCCGTTTTTTTCTCGGCTAGCTGATGTGGAGGAGCATCTGAAAGGTGGAGAGCGACAGCACTTGCGCATTGCGGCATCGGCGGCGGTTCTTCGTCACCATTTGCCTGAGCTGTTAGCGGATTTACGAAAGGATGAGCCGCAATTAAAATTAACGTTACGCGATGTTGAACCCTCGGATGTGCATCGTTGTTTGATAAGTCAACAGGCTGATCTAGCGATCAGCGTGATCAGTGCGCAGTCGGGTGATGGCTTGAAGTCGGTTGAGTTGATGCCGTTATCTTTGATGTTGTTGTTGCCGAGTGATCATCCGGCGGAGTGTCTGGAGGATCTTTTGATGAAAGGGGAGGCAGAGGTGGGTATTCCTCTGGTGGGCTTGCCGCAGCATGAGGCGGTGACGCAGTTATTTCAGAAAGGGGTGCTGGATCGGGGGGTGAGCTGGGCCGTGGCGGTTGAGGTAGATTCTCTCGATGGTGTGCAGCATTTTGTGCGCTGTGGCTTTGGTGCTGGAATCGGTTTGCGAATTCCGGGGATGTCGCTGCCGAAGGGGGTGAAGGCGATTGATCTGGAGGGGTTTCCTCCTCTGGTGCTGGGTGTGGTTTACCAAGGTTCACTCAAGCCAATTGCTCAGAAGTTTCTTGCGGCTGCGGTTGGTAGGGCGAAGGTGCTGATGAAGCAGGCTCCTGGAGGGTAGAAAAAAAGCGGAACGAGGGGGCTCGTTCCGCTGGGTTGAGTTGATTTGCGCCGAGCTGGGGCTCGGCGCTCCGACTAAAGGTAATCAGCAATGACGTCATCGAGGGCGTCGATGAGTTCTTGCATGGTTGCTTCCGTTTCATTGCCCATGTTGGATATGCGGAAGGTGGTGCCTTTGATTTTTCCGTATCCTCCGTTGATGAGGATGTTGTGCTTTTGGCGTAGGGCTTTGATGAAGCCGGAGACGTCGAGTCGGCCAGCTGTGTTATCGATGGCGGTGAGTGAAATCGAGCGGAATCCTTCGGGTGCAAAGTTTTCAAATCCGTGTTTCGCCATCCAGTCTTGAATCATGCCGTTGAGTTTGGCATGGCGGGCGTAGCGGGCATCGAGTCCCTCCGCAGCAATGCTATCGACCTTTTGTTTCAGTGCGTAGAGCAATGAGACAGCAGGGGTGGATGGCGTGTTGTTTTTGACGGCATTTTTTTCAAACTCGGCAAAGTCAAAGTAATATCCACGGCCTTCGGTACTGGCGGCTCGCTCGAGGGCGGCTTCAGAGATGGCGAAGACGGCGAGGCCAGGAGGCAGCGCTAGCGCTTTTTGCACACCGGCGAGTACGACATCGATACCGAGTTTATCCATCTCGATCGGCACGGCGGAGAGTGAGGATACGGTATCGACCACTAAGAGGACGTCGGGGAACTCATTGACGACGGCGGCAATGCCGGCGAGGTCGTTCATGACGCCTGTGGATGTTTCGTTGTGGACGAGAGTGACGGTGTCGAATCCTCCTTCGGCGAGTTTCGCGCGGACGGCATCGGGGGAGATGGCTTCGCCCCACTCGACTTGGATTTTCTCTGCGTTCTTCCCACAGCTTTGGGCGACGCCATACCATTTATCGGAAAAGGCACCGCAGCAGAGGTTGAGGACCTTGGTCTGCACGAGGTTGCGGATACATCCTTCCATCACGCCCCAGGCGGAGGAGGTGGAGAGGTAAACGGGGCGCTCGGTGCCGAGGATCGGCTTGAGGTTGGGTTGAATGCTGGAGTAAAGCGCTTCAAAGTCGCCGCCACGGTGGCCGATCATAGGCTGGCACATGGCTTCGAAAGTTTCCGGGGCAATATCCACCGGACCGGGAATAAATAGTTTGGGTAATGTGTTTTGTGACATCGCGCGGCGATTCTTTCCAGATGAACGCGGTTGTCAAAGGCTGAGTGTGTCTATTCGGATGTGAAGGATGGAAAAGCGAGATTGCTAAGTATGAAGCGAAAATTCGTTTCAATGGGCCCTCAGGCGGATTGATAAACTCTCGTCACCCGTGGTGTGATTCCGGTGAGGATGGCCCAGGGGATGGTGTTGGCTTTTTTCGCCAGTTCGGTGACGAGGATGTTTTCGCCGAAAAGTTCCACCTCGTCGCCGCTGGCGCAGTGGGGGAGGGCTGAGACGTCGACCATGATTTGATCCATGGTGACGCGTCCTAAGACGGGGCAGCGGTGGCCGTGGATCATCACTTCAGCGCTTTGGTTGGAGAGTTGTTGGGGGTAGCCATCGCCGTAGCCTATGCCGATGGTGGCGACCTGGGTGTCGCGGTCTAACACTGAATCGCGACCGTAGGAGATGCCTTGCCCTTTGGGGAGAGTGCGGACGAGGGAGACTCGGGATTTAAGGCTCATGACGGGTTTGAGTTTAGACTGGAACTCGGGCCGCATGGGGAGTGGTGAGACTCCGTAGAGTATGAGTCCCGGGCGGTAGAGATTGGTGGTGCGGCTGTGGTAAACGAGGAGTCCGGCGCTGTTTGCGAGGTGGCGGTAGCGGAAATGATTGATGCCCAGATTTTCCACAATGCGATCGAACTGCTCAAACTGGGCACGGGTGAAGGCTTCATCATCATCGGCTGACGGGAGGTGGGATCCGATGCCTTCGAGCGAAAGGTGAGTGAAGTTTTTCCATTCTGCGATCACATGTTCGAGTTGATGCGGGAGGAATCCGCCCCGACCCATGCCGGTATCCACAGTCAGGTGCACGGCCAATGGTGTGGATTTTGACGATGACAGTTCGTTGAAATGGTGGGCTTCCTCCAGGCTTGAAATACAGGGTGTCCAGCCGTAGGCGACGATTTCTTCGCGCTCGACTGGGCTGCTGGGGCCGAGAAGATAGATACGGGTTTTGATATGGGCGGCGGCTAGGCGACGGGCTTCGACTACGCTGGCGACACCGAAAAACGTGGGGGCCTCGTCGGCTGGGATGGTTTCCAGAGATTTGGCAATGGCTTCCATGCCGTGTCCGTAGGCCCCGGCTTTGAGGACGGCCATGATGTCGCCGGCTTGGTGCTTGCGTGCTATGCGGTAGTTATGGTGCAGATGGCGGAGGTTGACCTCGGCCCATGCACGGGGTGGGGAGGTGGGGAATGAGGAGTCGGTGGCTGGCACAGGGTTACTCTATTATTTTTCTCGATAAAATCCCAACCTTAAATTCCTGTTCCAAGAGCTTGCATCGTTGGGTTCTTTCTCTTAAATGAACCCGAGATTATGTTTAGCATCAAACAACTTACAGAGGCGCAAGTGGATACGATTAAGTCTTGGGCAGCCCAAGGAGATCAACTTGCCGATATTCAAAAGAGAATGGAGGAGGAATTAAAATTCCGCCTGACTTACATGGATACCCGTTTTTTGATTCTTGATCTGGGGATTGAGCTTCAAAGTGAAGTGGAGGAGGTGGCCGAAGAGGCCGATGCTGCTGATGTGGAGGGCGAATCAGATGTTCCAGCCGATGAGTTGACTGAGGACGATCTTGAAATTTTACCCCCACCCGCTCAGGGTGGTCCGGTGCGTATCACGGTGGATGAAATAGCTCGGCCGGGAGTGATGGTGAGTGGTCGGGTGATATTCCCTGATGGCCAAGGTGGCGGATGGTATGTCGATGAGATGGGGCGTCTGGGGATTGACCCCGATACCGAGGGATATCGTCCGAGCGAGCCTGATTTGATCACTTTCCAGAAGGAGTTGCAATCCGTGATGGAGAGACGGTAATCCCCGCGCTTGACCCCAGATTAAACTTCGATACGTTTTTGACCATGATTTTAACGAAGAGCATTGTGTTGGCTTTATTTTCCACGTTTGTGGTGGCTTTGAGTCCAGTGCAGGCGGCTACTGAGTCGCAGGCGCAGGCGATCACAGGTGAGTTTGACCGGGCGCACCAGCTTTGGCTTGCCGAGATGACCTTGGCCAAATCGGCCGGAGCGCTTAATCAAGTGGCGCAAAAGCAGCCGAATGCCAGTGAATATGCCAATCGATTGAAGGTGTTGATTAGCCGGGATCTCTCTAAAGATTGGACCTTGCGTTACGGGGCCTGGCTGCTGGAAAATGATCCAACCCTCAAGCCTGAATCCCAGCGGGCCTTACTGGGTTCGGTGGAAAAGTATCATACTCTCAGCCCTCAGGTCGGTCGGTTTTGCATGGCGATGATTTATTTGAATCAGCAGGGCGAGATGCCTAGGGCTGGTCAGCCGCCAATTCGTACGCGTGGGATGAATCTGCTTAAAACCATTAATAAAAGCAACCCAGATGCCAAGGTGCAAGGCCAGGCGGCATTGGCGCTTTCGATGATGCTTTCTAATCTGGGTGACGATACCCGGGTGATGAAGGAGCGGATCAAAAACCTACGCGAGGCCATTATCAAGAGCAGCGAGGTCAAGGTGGGTTCGCTGACGGTGGCTGAGATTGCCACTGATGAGCTTTATAAAATCAACCATCTCAGCAAAGGACGCTTGGCTCCGAAAATTCAGGGCAACGACTCGGCTGGGCGTTTTATGCAGTTGAACCAGTTCAAGGGCAAGGTGGTGATGCTTGTTTTTTGGTCGAGTTGGGATGCTGAAGCGGGAAGGATGCTGGAGTTGCTTAGGAAAACAGCCTCAGACAAGGTGGGGAGTCCATTGGTCATTTTGGGTGTTTGTCGCGACTCCTTGCAGAATCTGAGAGCGCTGGAAGCCGATGGGCTGGTGAGTTGGCGTAATTTTTCAGATCCGGATCAGAAGATTTCCAAAGCCTACCGTATTGGGACATGGCCATACTGCATGGTTCTCGATCAGCAGGGAGTGATTCAGTATCGGGGGAATATTGGAGCTTTTTCCGATGCTGTGGCTACCGAGTTAATGGGGGCGAAGTAAGTTGACCCCGCGGTGTTGAATGTTCGTGGGCTTTGCTTGACTGGCTTGGTCAGTGTGATTACAAGTGCCGCGATATGTTTGAGAATATTGAACAAGCTGCGCCGGATCCTATCTTGGGATTAACTGAAATTTACAATGCCGACCCTAACCCGGAAAAAATTAATCTGGGTGTGGGGATTTATCAGAACGAACAGGGTAAAACCCCTGTTTTGCCATCGGTGAAACGGGCTGAGGAGATGCTGCTGAAGCAGGAAGCCTCCAAGAGCTATCTGCCGATTCCTGGCTCTCCTGACTATGCAAAAGCCGTTCAGACTTTGCTCTTTGGCACCGATAGTGAGCTTCGCTCCGAAGGCCGGTTGTTTACCGCTCATTCACCTGGTGGAACGGGTGCCTTACGCGTCGCCGGTGAGTTTTTGAAAACCAAGACGAGTGCTGAAACCGTTTGGTTGACGGTGCCGACCTGGCCGAACCACGGCCCTATTTTTCAAGCAGCGGGGATGAAGGTGGAAACCTTTCCTTGGTTTGATGCTGCGACCCATACTTTTGATGCGGAGGCCGCTCTCGCTGCAATCGAGCAGATTCCGGAGGGCGACGTGATCGTCTTGCACGGGTGCTGTCACAATCCGACCGGTTGTGACCCTACGGCTGAGCAATGGCAGAAAATTGCCGAGGCTGTTTGCCGTCGCGGCCTGATGCCGGTGATGGATTTCGCCTATCAAGGATTTGCCACGGGGATCGAGGAAGATGCCGTGGGTCTTCGTATTGTGGCTAAGGTTTGTCCTGAGCTTGTGGTTTGCAGTTCGTTTTCGAAAAATTTTGGCCTTTACCGCGAGCGCGCGGGTGCCGTGACCTTTGTGAGCAAAGATGCCGCTACCCAAGGCCGCTTGGCCAGCCAAGCGAAGCTGGTGATCCGCACCAATTACTCAAACCCACCAGCGCACGGCGGCGCAATTGTTGCGACGATCTTCAGTGACGACGAGCTGATTGCTCAGTGGCACGATGATCTGCGCGATATGCGTGAGCGTCTCAACGGAATGCGAAGCCTGCTGGTGAGCAATATGGCGTCCTTGCAGTCGGATCGTGATTTCTCCTTTGTCGCTAGTCAGAACGGTATGTTCTCCATGCTCGGCCTGAGCAAAGATCAGGTGGCTGAGATGGGGCAGAAGTATTCGATCCACATGGTCGGGTCCAGCCGGATTAACTTGGCTGGCCTGAGCACCTCGAATATGGATCGCTTCTGCGCTGCCCTTGCTAGTGTGATCTAAACTCGTGCACCCTATTATGAAATTATCATCTCACCTATTATCACCCTTACAAGTAGGAGCTCTGGAGCTTCCTAACCGACTCATTATGTCACCTTTGACCCGGTGCCGGGCAAGTGCTGGGCGCGTGCCCAATGCTATGATGGCCGAGTATTACGCCCAGCGGGCATCGGCAGGGTTGATTATAGCTGAAGCCACGGCGGTTACTCCGATGGGGGTAGGGTATCCGAACACTCCTGGAATTTGGTCGGATGCGCAAGTGGAGGGGTGGATGCTCATGACATGGGAGACTCTGATCCTGTGGCCACTTTCGGATATGTGGCGCGTGAAATGAGTCGACGGAAGATTGCGTTTATCTTTGCCCGCGAAGGGAAAGGTGATCCTTACCTTGGACCGATGCTGCGGAAGGAGTTTGGTGGGGTGTTTATCGCCAACCAACAACTCAGCTTCGCTGATGGTGAGTCGATGATTGAGAACGAGGAGGCTGATGCCATTTCCTGGGGGCAGCTGTATATTGCGAATCCAGATTTAGTGCGTCGCTGTGCCGAGGCAGTGGATTTGAACGAGCCAAATCCCGAAACCTTTTATGGAGAAGGTCCAGAAGGATATACTGATTATCCTTTCCTGGATTGAGCTTGGCTGGTGGTCGATTGAATTTTGCACCTGAAAGGCATTATTCTTTTATGGAGCTGAGTAGAGTCGGAATTTAAGCAACTTCGTGCAGCACACGGGGGTGTTTTTTGCGATGAGGATGAGTTTTTTGACGGAGCTGCTGGCGGCTCTCTCACCTCGCTCGATCAGGGCGTAGCTATTTTCCGTGATGCCGAGTAGTTGTGCAAATGTTTTCTGGGTGATGCCTAGTGATTGTCGA
>CAYNNY010000137.1:0-8813 GCA_964398555.1 uncultured Verrucomicrobiales bacterium | reverse complement strand
GTATAAGGGGGCAGATTCAAGAGTCAAGATTCAAGACTCTTAGAGCCCTAGCATGGCGACGACTTCATCACGGGTGAACATGGTGGGGTCATCTGCGGCGGCGAGAAGGGATTCTTCGAGCACCAATTCAGAGAGGTTGCTGGCAGTTTCTGCGGAGGGCTGCACTTGGGCGATGACGGGGGCTGTGGTGGGCGCTTCCGTGGCGGGCCAGAGTTGGTAGCCGAGCATGACGCAGGCACAGGTGGCGGCGCTGAGTGCAAGGGTGCGGTTGATTGAAACGACCTTGCCTGAAGTGAAAAATCTAAGGATACGAGTTCCAGTTGTTTCTGAGAGACTTTCTCCCAGGCGCACGGTTCTTACTACATTGCGGGCAAAGAATGGTTCGGGTTGAGTCTCTGTGGCTTGGGAGAGAAGGTTCCAGAGCTCGTCACTTTGATCCCAATCTTCAGCTTTATGCTGGGCAGGAGCGGAAGGTTTGGAGCTGGGGGGGCTGGAAGGATTGCGTTTCATTGCGGTCGTTAAACAGTAGTAGGATCAAAAAGTTGCAGTTTTTTTATCATGGATGGAACCCTGAGATCAAACCCCTCGTTTGCTGCCCCAGAGTTGGATGTGGAGTCGGTCGCTGTAGCGGTAGCCTTGGTCTCGGCAGAGATCGGCGAGCCAGAGGCGGCGGCGTTGGAGGGTGGTGTCATCCCTGCCTTCAGGCATGAGGAGGATGCTGTGTTGGGGGAGTTGGTAGCGTTGGATGATCTTTTTGACTTCTGCAAGATCCGTTTCCTCGGCGATGACAAATTTGAACCAGGCCTTGGTGGACTGGGCAAAAAATGACATGGCGGAATTTTTGAGCCGAAGTGGAGCGTCGTTTCCTGAGTTGGCGAGTTTGGGTGAAACGTTGTATTGGGCGGCCATGGCATCAAATTCTTCGCTTGGGACGATGGTTCCGTTGGTTTCAATTTCGAATCGGTATGCAGGGTCGTGATCCCGGAGTTGTTGCATCAGGTTTAGCCATGAGGTGTCCTGAAGGAGAGGCTCTCCACCGGTGAGGATGATGTTACGGCAGGGGATGGCGGTGACGATTTTTGCCACCTCGGATGTGGGAATTTGAACGATGTAGTCTTCTTTTTTGAATTTTTGGTATCCGGGTTCCGCGTCCCGATCGTGGGGCCAGGGGGTGCCCTCCCAGTTCCATGTGTAATCGGTATCGCACCAATGGCAGTGCAGGTTGCAGAGCGATGCGCGAATGAAGATCGAGGGTAAGCCTTGGCTGACGCCCTCGCCTTGGATGCTGTGGAAGATTTCAGGCCCCCCATGAAGGCTGGCCAGTTTGAGTGATGCTTCAGCCATGTGGGGATGGCTTAGATTTTAGCGAAGCTGAGTTCAAGAAGTTTCTTGGTCGCTCTAATGCCATCGGTTTCGGAAAGTTTGCCTCCTTCGTATTCGACGATGACATTGATGCCGAACCCTTTGGCGAAGCTGCTCAGGGCGTGGAGTCCATCGGCGGCGTATTTGGCATGTTCCTCGTGTGAGCCTGATCCGGCGGCGTTGACTCGGATTGAGTGGCTGCCTAGGAGTTTAGCCGCTTCAACCCACTTTTTGTGGTTGTTGACGGTTTGGGTGCGGGTTTCTTTTTTGGGGGCACCGAGTGGGCCTTCGCCATCGCACATGATGAGCACGTTTCGGATGCCTTCTCCATCGGTGGCGGCGGAGGTGGTTTTGAGGAAATGACGGCGTGATGAATCCATGGGAAAATCTTATCGTGAGGATCGTTTTTCACAAGCCAATTTCGAGTCGCTGTGATAGACGATGTTCATGAGCATTATTACACGGCGGGGCGACGACGGAAATACGGACACGATGTATGGCGGGCGGATGTCTAAAAATTCACCCAATGTGGTGGCGTGTGGGGCGGTGGATGAGTTGACCTCTGCTTTGGGAATGGTGCGAGTTTCCGGTGTGCCGGAGGAGATCATCGAGCACATTGCGGCGATTCAGCTGCATCTGATTTCGCTGATGGGTTTGCTTTCGGTTCCGGAGCTGAAGCGTGAAAAATACCTTGCAGACGGCTACCCGGCCCTGACTCAGAAGGAGATCGACTGGCTTGAAAGCATCGCGGTGGAAATGCCGACGAAGTTTGAGGGCTGGATTCTTCCTGGCGCGAGTGGGAATCAGGGGGCGGCGTGGCTGGATATGGCGCGTACGGTGTGTCGCAGGGCTGAGCTTAGTGCCTGGGCATTAGGCGAAAGTGTTTGTCCTGAGGCGTGCCGATTTCTCAATCGACTCTCTGATATCCTATGGCTATGGGCTCGGAAGCTGGAAAAATAGCACTTGAATCCCAGCTGAATGGCGGTTAATTTCCCCGCATGCGCAAGATTCTCTATCCTTTTCTCGTTGTTGCTTCGTTGTCTCTGTTTTCCTGCGCTACGAAGGATGAGGGTGAATTCACCCCTAAGGGACCAGCATCCACTGAAAGTGATATGTCTTGGAATCGGCCCATGGGTCCTGAAGGCGCAGGTGCTTTGGGGATCTTGAATGACCGATAGATCCTAAAGGTGTTTTCTGGTGCTTTTGGCCTACATAGTGGGGCTGATTTGTAGGTTGCTGGCTGGTTGTTGGGCTTGGGCTGATCACCGATAGGCAGATGACAGGCTACAAGCCTATCCTACTATCGGTGATAGGGTTCGCCGCGCTGAATGGTGGCGACTCGGTAGAGTTGCTCAAGGAGGACGACGAGTGCTAGCTCGTGCTGGAGGGTGAGCGGGGAGAGCGCCCAGATGAGGTCAGCATCGTTGCGTAAATCTTGGGTGTGGCCGTCGGAGGCTCCGATGAGGTAGCTGGCGCGTTTGACGCCGCGCATTTCCCAGTGGTTGATTTTTTTTGTAAGTTGGGCGGTGGTGAGTGCCTCGCCGCGCTCGTCCATGACGATGCGCAGGGTGCCTTCGCTGGCGGTGCGGAGTCGGGTAGAGACGTCCTGGCTGCTGCCGTCCTTGATGTGTTTGAGGTCGTAGGTGCCGTAGCGTGTTAGCCGCTTAAGGTATTCGGCCACGCCGGTTTTGGCGTAGCCGAGAGCTGGTTTGCCGGCGGCTATGATCTGGTGTTTCATGATGAAGGTGGACGGGCAGAATGAAGGTGTTTTCGCGGTAGGTTTGCTTTAAAATAAGGGTTTATGATTTTAAAAGTTGTCCGGCAACTTTTGCGGCGGCATTAACCATTAGTTTTTCAACGATGGTGATTTGCGGCTTTGGGGTTACTTAGCGTGTGTTACACAATGCGGGAAAGTAGCCATGGTAGGAGGTCGCTGATGGCGATGCGCTCTTGCTCCATGCTGTCGCGGTGGCGGATGGTGACGGTGTCGGTGAGGTCTTCTCCGTTAGGGCCTTCTTCGCCGAGCGTCTCGAAGTCGATCGCGACACAGAAGGGGGTGCCGACTTCATCTTGACGACGGTAGCGGCGGCCGATGGCGGCGGTTTCATCGTAGAAGATATTCATGTGAGGCTGGAGGAGATTTTTCACCTCTTTGGCCTTGGCGACGAGTTCGGGTTTGTTTTTCAGCAAGGGGAGGATGGCGACCTTGATTGGGGCGATGCAGGGTTTGAAGCGCATCACTTTACGGATGTCTTTTTTGCCGCCTTCTTTGGTGAGGTCTTCTTCATCGTAGGCTTCGCAGAGAAGAGCGAGGATGGTGCGGTCGCAACCTGCGGAGGGCTCGACGACGTGTGGGATGTAGCGCTCCTTGGTTTCGGGGTCGAAGTACTCGAGTGTTTTGCCGGATCCTTCTTGGTGTTTGGTGAGATCGTAGCTGCCACGGTAGGCGACGCCTTCGAGTTCTTGGATACCGAAGGGGAATTCGTATTCGATATCGTAGGTCTTTTTTGAATAGTGGGCGCGTTCACCATCGGGCACATCGAGGACGTGGAGTTTTTTGCGAGGCACGCCGATTTCTTCGTAGAAGCTGAGGCGTTTCTCTAGCCACTCATCGGTGAGGCGCATGCCGTCATCAGGGTGACAGAAGTATTCGATCTCCATTTGTTCAAATTCACGGGAGCGGAAGGTGAAGTTGCGTGGGTTGATTTCGTTGCGGAAAGCTTTGCCGATCTGGGCGATGCCGAAGGGCATTTTCAAGCGAGTTGAGTCGAGGACGTTTTTATATTGGACGAAGATGGTCTGGGCTGTCTCCGGGCGGAGGTAGGCTACTGCGTTAGGGTCATCGTCATCTGAAGAGGCTCCCATCTTGGTTTGGAACATGAGGTTGAACTCTTTGGGTTCCGTGAGTTCGCAACTTTTATCTGTTCCCTTGGGGAGAGTCGCTTTTTTTACACACATGGGGATGTCTTCAAGTTGATCTGCGCGGTAACGTTTTTTACAAACTTTGCAGTCCACCATTGGATCTGAAAATCCTCCAACATGGCCAGAGGCGGTGAGCACGGCTTGGTGGGTGAGGATGGAGCCGTCCATGCCGACGATGTCATCGCGTTGCTGGACATTTTTGCGCCACCAGACTTCTTTGAGGTTGCGTTTGAGTTCGGCTCCGAGTGGGCCGTAGTCCCAGCATCCGTTTAGGCCTCCGTAGAGTTCGGCAGATTGGAAGATAAACCCTTTGCTTTTGCAGAGAGAGACGATTTTTTCCATTCTTTCGGGATCGGTATGTGTGCGTTCGGCCATAGCGGGGGCACCCTAGAAAGCTTCGGTAAAGAGTCAAGAATCAAGAGTTTCATATTGCCAGAATCATTGGGCTGAGGGATGGTCGGCGTGTGGCAGAGAGTATGACAGTGACGCGGCTGGTGCGGCGAATGAAGAATTTGCTCGAAATCGAGATCGGTGAGATCTGGGTGGAGGGTGAAATAAGCAACTACAAGTGCTATGCCAGCGGGCATGCGTATTTTACGTTGAAGGATGCTGGGGCGCAGATTTCCTGTGTGTTTTTCAAGGGGATGGCGGCTCGGTCCAGGACCAAGCCGGAAAGCGGAATGCAGGTGAGGATTTTTGGCGAGGTCTCGGTTTATGAATCGCGTGGGCAGCTGCAGTTGATTGTGAAGCAGGTGGAGGAGGCTGGGCTGGGTGATTTGCAGGCGAAGTTCGAGGCATTGAAACGTAAGCTCAATGCCGAGGGGTTATTTGACTCCGCCATCAAGCAAGCGCTTCCTAAATTTCCCAAGACGATTGGGTTGGTGACTTCTCCTAACGGGGCCGCTTTGCAGGACATGCTTAATGTGCTTGCGCGTCGGGCTCCGTGGGTGCAGCCGATTCTATATCCTGTGCAGGTGCAGGGGAAGGGGGCTGAGGTCGGGATTGCGCGGGCGATTGATCAATTGGGTGATCCCGAGAAATATGGTTATCCAAAGGTGGATGTGATTATTATTGGGCGTGGTGGAGGATCTCTGGAGGACTTGTGGAACTTTAATGAAGAGGTGGTCGCCCGGGCGATTCATCGATGCCCGATCCCATTGATCTCAGCTGTCGGGCATGAGATTGACTTTTCCATTTCCGACTTTGCCTCGGACTTGCGTGCGCCTACGCCGAGTGCGGCGGCGGAGTTGGTGGTGCCGGATGGGGGTGAGCTTCGTGGCCGGGTGGCGCAGTTGTCGAGTGGGATGCGGCGCATTTTGGAGTCGAGGCTTAAACACGATGATACCATTCTACGCTCGGCTAGGCGTGCGCTGATGCCGCGTGATTCTGAGAGGGCATTGCGTGATCCTATTTTAGAGCTGGATCGCATGCGTCAGGAGTTGAGATTAGCGGCGGACGGTGAGTTAGATGTGATGCGGGGGCGGGTGAAGGAGGCGGCGATACAGCATGCTGCGCATCATCCTGAGCGCGTGATTCAGAGGCGGGCGGAGCGGCTTGAGCACGCGCGTGCGATGTTTGATTTGGCGGGCAAGTCGAACCTTGAGCAGTCGGCTCAGCGTTTGAAGCGGCTTTCATCGCTGGTGAGAACGCTAGGTCCGGATGCTACATTTGGCCGTGGATTTTCCATTACGATGGATGCGGATGGGCAGATTGTTAAAGATATTTCCGAGGTCAAAGATGGAGATGTTTTGATCAGTCAGTTGGGTAAAGGGAAAATAACAAGTCGAGTGGAGTCATAGAGTTTGGATCTGAACTTGCCTTTTTATCTGCATGGTGTTGTATCGGGGGCGTGTCAGAGATTGTTATCGATATTTCAAAAACGCGGAAGCGATACTCGGGTGGGGTGGATGCCTTGCGTGGGGTTTCCTTGCAGGTGCCTCGTGGTGGAATTTTTGGGTTGTTGGGGCCTAACGGTGCTGGAAAAAGCACTTTGGTGAAAATTTTGATGACGATTGTGCGTCCGACCCAGTGTCAGGGCACGATGCTGGGCCAACGAATTGGGCATAAGCCGACGCTGGCTCGGGTGGGCTATTTGCCTGAGCATGCTAGATTTCCTGAGTATCTCAAAGGTGGTGAGGCGATTCGTTATGTGGCGGGATTAGCTGGTGTTTCATCAAGGCAAGCGAAGGTGCGGAGTGCTGAACTCTTGGAATTGGTGGGTATGAAAGAGTGGGGGGGCCGCAAGATGGGCACCTACTCGAAAGGGATGAAGCAGCGGATCGGGCTCGCCCAAGCGCTGGTGAATGATCCTGAGATCGTTTTTCTGGATGAACCCACTGATGGAGTAGATCCCAAGGGGCGGCTTGAGATGCGCACGATCCTTCAACGGATGCGTGATGAAGGGCGGACGGTGTTTATCAATAGTCACTTGCTAGGTGAGCTTGAGATGATTTGTGACAGCGTGGCGATTATGGATCAGGGGCAGTTGATCCGGCAGGGGACGATTCAGGAGCTGACGGATAAAAGCCGACGGTATGAAATTCGTGTGGGTCAGAATATTCCCAGTGGGCTAACGGAGCGGTTGAGACGTGATGGAGTTGAAATCGATGGTGACACGCTGAGTGTTTATCAAGGGACGGCGGAGCCGATGCAGCCGATTATCGATGCGCTTCGAGCCGAGGGGGTGACGATTATGGAAATGCGGGAGGTCCGGCAGTCGCTGGAGGAGTTATTTATGGAATCGGTGCAGAGCAGTGGAGCGGGGGCGATGCCTCCTAAGCTTCCTCAGTCTAACGCGAAGGAGATCACACGATGAGACAGATATACACGATTCTTTGGGATTCATACCGCCTGCTGGCCGCTAAGAAGTTATTCTGGGTGGTGCTTTTTCTATCCACCCTTATTGCTGGAATGTATGCGTCGGTCGGGTTCACTCCGGATGGGATATCCATCTTTTTTGGGGCTTATCATCTTGAGAATGAGATCATTGTAGCGGATAGCCTCTTCGCGGAATATTTCTATATGATGATCTTTACAGATTATTTGGTGCCGTGGTGGCTTGGGTTGTTTGCGCTGGTGTTGGCTCTGCTCTCGGTTTGTCCGGTCTTCCCTGACTTTCTCAAAAGTGGTTCGGTGGATGTTGCCGTTTCCAAACCGATCAGCCGATGGATGTTGTTTCTGGTGAAATATTTGGGTAGTCTTCTGTTTGTTGCGATTCAGGTATTTGTGTTTTGTCTGATTGTTTTTCTGGCACAAGGGTGGCGGATTGATTCGTGGAACGTCGAAATTTTCTTGGCAGTCCCCTTGTTGACCTTTGTGTTTAGTCTTATCTATTGTGTCGCTGTGCTGACGGCTGTATGGACGAGATCGACGTTGTTTTCCTTGCTGATGGCCTTGATTATGTGGGCTGTGACTTTGGGGTTTCAGTGGGCTGAAAGCATTACCTACAAACTGACCTATTCAGCTCCAGCCAGCGGGATGCGACTCGATGTTTCTTCCGATGAGGCATCATCGGCAGTGCCTGAGCCATCGGAGGAGGCGCTTGAGCCTGAGGAGGGGATGAAAAAATTCTACAATATCGTAAAGATGGTTGGTGCCCCATTGCCTAAAACAAGGGAAGCCACTTACATGTTGAAGAAAAAGATGACGATCCGTGGGGCAAATATGACAAAGATGAGTGAGTTTCTAGAAGCTGGCGCAAGTGATCGGGAGCGTCGTGAAGCGAAGGTGATGGAGGATTACGAAAACCGTCACTCAGATGCCTATATTATCGGAACATCGCTCGCGTTTGAATGTGTGATTCTTGGACTGGCTGTTTTTTTGTTTGCTCGGAAAGATTTTTAATCGCGTCATCGAGTGCCTGGATGGATTCATGAATGGTTGATCTTTGTCGGAGTGATGGCGCTCGGGCAGTTTAGTCCAGGGCCTGATATGCTGTTGCTAACGCGCACGGCACTGGCGGCGGGGAAAAAGGCGGGTTGTGGCACGGCGCTTGGCATAGCCTGTGGGCTGGGAGTGCATGCTCTTGTGGCTGTCACTGGGGTTGCGGTGTTGCTTGGTCGGGGAGGGTGGTTGATGAATGGGCTGCTTCTTCTGGCTGCCGGTTACTTGGTTTACCTGGGGGTATTGTTGATCCGCAGTGGCCTGAGCGCCTCGATGTTGAAGATCGAGAACAATGAGCTTAGTCGCCATTTCTGGGTGTGCTGGAAGCGTGGATTGTTTTGCAACTTACTTAACCCAAAGGTGGCGGTGTTTTTAGCGGGAGTGACGGCACCGTTTTTATCCATTCAAAACTCTCCAAGTGCATGGCCTTTGATTTTGTGGGTGACCATAGTCATGGAGGGTATGGTGTTGTGGTGTGCTTGGGCCGTTGCTTTGCAGTGGGCACCCATAAAAATGCGCTACCTGAAGGCCGCGCATTGGGTTGATGTAGTGTTTGGAATCTGCCTGTTGGTTTTGGCGGTTTTTCTTCTATGGAAACTTAATGCCTGGCATTCAGTTTAGGTGGAAGGTGTTGTGGGATAAGGATT
>CAYNNY010000136.1:0-8814 GCA_964398555.1 uncultured Verrucomicrobiales bacterium | reverse complement strand
AAAAACAGCAAGTCAAAGCTGGATCGTGTTGCTCCATGAAAGATGACATCGAAGGGGTGTAGCCGTGTCGTGCGTGTTAAATTACGTCAATCTCCTCACTTGCAATCCTAGCTCGATTCCATAGTCTTTCCGTCCATGGAACTTGCCGCCATCATCGAAGCCCTACTCATCGCCTCCGAGGAACCATTATCGAGCACGGAACTAGCGCGCCTGATTCGCGCCCGTGTTGCTGAAGCTGATGACCTTCTGGCTACAGAAATCGAGGACGGCGCCGCCCATGAAGGCTCCTCAATACCTGAGGAACTGAGTGCGCTATCATCAACCGATGAAAACAACATCACCGCAGCCATCGTTCAACTCAATCATAGCTACGAGACAACAGGCCGAGCTTTGCTCTGCACCGAACGTGCCAAAGGATGGAAAATCTACACTCGGCCCGATTACGCAGACTTCGTCCGTCACCTTTTCCCCGGCAGGAAACCCAGCCGACTCAGCGGACCTGCAATGGAAACTCTCGCCATCGTTGCTTACCGCCAACCCGTCACCAAAGCATCGCTCGAAGCCGTGCGCGGGGTCTCCTGCGATGGCATGTTACAAAAACTTCTCGATCGCGAATTGGTCAAAGTAGGAGGCCGGGCAGAGCTCCCGGGCCGACCCTTGCTCTACGAAACCACCGACCTCTTTTTCGAACACTTCGGTATTAAATCCGTAGAGGATCTCCCCAATTCAAACGAACTCCGCACCGTCAAGCTCCCTGAACCCGATGAAAATCAAGAGGTATCCGAAACTGAGTCAGCGACAGAAAAACAAAATATAGTCGAAGAGGTGGAGCAACAACTCGCCCTCAGCGCCATAAACATACCCTCGCCAGCAGAGGAACCTCAGCCCTCAGAAATTTCCAGCGACATCGACATCGAAGCTAACGAATAACTTCTATCTTACATCTCTCTTCTTCCCACCATGCCACTCGATAACGTCCGAACAAAAATTGATCAAATTGACCAAGAACTCATTGATCTTCTCGCCCAACGCTCAGGCCTCGTGCACGAGGTGGGAGTCATCAAAAAAGCCGAAGGTTTGCAGATTTACGCACCCGAGCGCGAGGCATCCCTCTTGAAACGGCTAGCCAAAATGAATAAGGGTCGACTTCCCGAGAAATCCATCCGTGCTATTTATCGGGAAATTATGTCGGCGGCCCTCGCCTTGGAAGATAATCTCACTGTCGCCTATCTAGGACCCAAAGGCACCTGGACCCATCAGGCTGCGATCAAGAAATTTGGCCACTCCATCACCTACTCGTCCCAGGCCAACTTCGCAGAGGTCTTTGATCAAGTGGCACGCAGGAAAGTGCATTACGGTGTTGTTCCCATTGAGAACTCCACCGAAGGAGCTATTTCTCACACCCTCGATCTCTTTGTCGACTCCCCACTCCAGATCTGTGCGCAGGTTTTACTGCGAATCGAAAACGGCCTGATGGCCTGTATTCCACGGGAAGAAATCAAAACCCTTTACTCACACCCCCAAGTATTTGGCCAGTGCAAGAACTGGATCCTGCGCCATTTCCCAGAAGCTGGACTAGTAGAGGTCTCATCCACCACCAAAGCTGCTGCACTCGCCCATGAAAATGCCGCCGATGGTGCTGCCGCTCTCGGTGGCAAACTTGCCGCAGAGCTTAACGGACTCACAATGCTCGAAGAGTCCATTCAAGACAGCGCAACGAATACGACTCGTTTCCTCGTCATCGGCGAGAAGACCTGCCCTGCCACGGGTCACGACCGCACCTCGATTCTCTTTTCCATCCATGATCGCCCCGGCTCCTTGGTCAAGGCCCTCCAGGCATTTGATAAACTCAATGTCAACATGAGCAAAATTGAATCGCGCCCATCAAAGCAACGCGATTGGGAATACATTTTCTACGTCGATCTCGCAGGACATTGCACGGACTCGGCAGTGCGCGATGCTCTGCTAGAACTCGAAAAACACTGCTCACTGGTCAAAATGTTCGGCAGTTATCCCGATACTGAGAAGTAGAACTGCTGCTGAAAGCCCATAAAAAAGGCACGATTGTTGAATTTGCCTTTGGCTAGTTGAATTCGCTTCGCGAGTTGAAAGCACCTATCGGTGCGTTGAAGCTGTGGCATTCGCCAATTAACCATATCGCAGACGCTTATTTAACAAATGCGCAGCATTGATTCAACGCATCTCAGATGCTTTCAACTTGGCACCAGCCATATTCAACGACTCCGTGAAGGCGATCCAACTGCGATACAGCTTCCCAACGGATCGCCAGAATGTGATTTATTTTAACTCCACCTCAACGACCTCCTGAGTTTCAAACTTAATACCATCAATGCCTTCGAGAGCCTTTTTGGTTTTATCGAAATCTCCAGTTTGAAGCGCCTTCAGCTTCTCAGGGTCAGAAAGCAACTTGGCAAACTGAATGTCAGCCATCGTCAGAGTGTCACCGTCCACGTGGCTGGCATTGGTTTTTTTGATTCCTGACTCGATCTTGATTTTCATCGTCATGCGCATGTCCTTCATCATGCCTTGCATCATCGCCAACTCCTGCTCGCCGATCTGACCATCAGCAGCCTTCTTGGCAGCATCAACGTCCTCTTTTTTGACGTCGGGCCGCTTTTGAGTAATCGTCAGTTTGCCATCGGCATATTTAAAAACGGGCGCTGCATCGTCGTTCTCAGGAACTTTCATTCCCTGCATTCCACTCATCGCACTGGATGTGGTGTATTTGAGCTTGTTGATGTCTGCGAATTTAAAGGTCGTCTTCACTCCGATTTTGCCGTTGTTGTTGATTTTCTCCATACTGACAAGCTCAACGCCCGCCCCCATTTCCTTGGCTCGGGCTTCAGCTTTAGCTTTATCCATCATCTGAGCCATCGGGCCACCAGCAGGCCCGCCGGCACCGCCTTGAGCTTCAGCCATCTGCATCATGGCTGCCATTTGCTGACCGAGAACCACTTTTTCCGTGATGGTTCCACTCCCGTCTTTCTTCAAAGAAATCGTACTTTCGGTTTGAAGGCAAGCGCTCGTCATTAGAGCTAACACACCAGTGGCGAACATAAATAATTTCGTTTTCATACAAGCGTATTAAGACCACTTCCGAGCTATTTGTCTAGCGAAAAAGAGGGCCGTCGAGAAACCGCTGGTCGTCGGTTCATTATCTTGCCTGAATTCGTGGTTTTCTTTTTCGTGAATCCAGCTTATTGGTGCGCAGCAGAACACCATGAGCAACCGCATCGATACCACTTTTCAACGTCTCCGTGAAACCAAGCAGTCAGCCTTTGTCGCTTACGTCTGCGCTGGCGACCCCAGTCCTGATATCTCCCTCAATATCATCCGTTCTCTGGCTGACGCCGGGGCGGATATCATTGAGCTAGGCGTCGCCTTTTCAGACCCACAGGCCGATGGCATCGTCAATCAGCTCGCCGCCGAACGAGCGCTCAATAGCGGCATGACTCTCGCCAAACTCATGCAGCTCATTCGTGATTTTCGCACCACGCACGAGACCCCAATCGTTCTCTTTACCTACCTTAATCCAGTCTACACCTACGGTTATGAGCGATTCCACGCCGATGCCGCAGCCGCAGGCGCCGATGGCATTCTCATGCTTGACCTGCCACCAGACGAGATTGAAAACAATCAGGAGATGATTGCCGACGAAGGGCTGAAACGCATCACTCTCATTTCTCCATCCACCCCCCCAGAGCGCATGAAGATGCTTGCCGCGCAGTCAGAAGGATTCATTTACGCCCTTTCCCGCATGGGAGTCACTGGAGCGCAAGCCGCACCGTCGGCTGCCGTCGGAGAACTAGTCGCATCCATCAAAAAACACACCAATACACCCGTCTGTGTTGGCTTTGGAGTGAACACTCCCGAGCAAGCCGCCGAGGTGGCCTCAGCATCGGACGGCGTCGTTGTCGGCTCCGTCATCGTCAATCAAGTAGCAGAAAACACCACCGCGCCCAATCTCCCCGAGATCATCGGCAAGTTCACTCGCCCTATGATCGATGCTGCGCACATGGCAAGCAGGGCAAGCCGATAAGAAAACTTGCACGCATGCACATTCCGATTACAGTGCCTACATGAATTGCACGCAATACACAATCCGAGGCATCACCGAGGAGATCGATCATGCCGTTCGCCAAAAGGCCCATGAAACGGGCAAAAGCCTGAATGCCATTTTAATCGAATCTCTATGCAAAGGTTTACCCGTTGAAAAAAAAGAATCATCAACCAATGGACTTGAAAGATTTATCGGAACTTGGACTGAGGACCCCGAATTTGACAAAGTCATGGAGGAGTGCTCACAAGTTCATCCTGATGAATATCAATCAGCTGAAGAAATCATCCAAACTCTCGGTTCATGAAACATATCGCGCTCGATACCAATGCCTACTCGGATTTTGAACGCGGGATTCGCTGGGGGGACATCGTCCCTTACGCCACACAAGTTCATATACCCCTCCCCGTTCTCGCCGAACTCCGACAAGGGTTTATTTGCGGCGTGAAATCAAATCAAAACGAAGAACTCCTCAAACAATTTCTCAGCAACTCCATGGTCAATGTGCTGGCCCCCGACGAGGAAACGACTTACTACTACGCCCGCATCTTCAAAAGCCTACGAGATCAAGGTTTAACCATTCCCAATAATGATATCTGGATCGCCTCGCTCTGCCTCCAGCACAACCTCTGGCTCTGCACCAGGGATAAACACTTTGACCACCTCCCTCACCTCCTCCGACACCAGTCGAACGGATAAACTAAAAATTCCATGCATCTACCTTTCCATAAAATGAACGGCGCAGGCAACGACTTCGTTGTCGTTGATAACCGTAAACTCGACACTAACCTGGACAGCGAACAAATCGCCTGGCTCTGCGATCGTCAGCGCGGTGTCGGGGCCGATGGACTGCTAGCAGTGGAACCTGCCGAAAAAGGTGCTGATTACAAATTTCGCTACTACAATGCGGATGGCGGAGAAGCTGAAATGTGTGGTAATGGAGCCCGCTGCTTTGGCAAGTTCGTCGCCCGGCTAAGCGAGCCTCATCAGAAAACAGTCACTTTTGAAACCATCGCCGGAGTTCTCAGTGCGGATATCCTGGATGATTCATTAAGCTCAGACGTCCGCATCGCCATGTCAGACCCCAAAGATCTCGAGCTTGGCACTTCTACAGAAATTGACGGATTAGATTTCCCCATTCACTCGATCAACACCGGAGTGCCACATGTCGTCGTTTTTGTTGACGACCTAAAGAATCTCGATGTTGTCAAATACGGAGCAGCCCTCCGCAACCACAAACGCTTTGCCCCCGCCGGAACCAATGTCAACTTTGCCAAGGTTCTCGATTCCCAACACATCGCTATCCGCACCTACGAACGAGGCGTGGAGGGGGAAACTCTGGCTTGTGGCACAGGCATGGTGGCCTGCGCCTTGATTCACCATCTGATCACAGACGCACCTAGCCCCGTGCAGGTAGATGTCGCTGGCGGCGACACCTTAGAAATTGGTTTCCAAACCTACGAAACCGATTCCTTCTGTGACGTCACCCTCACCGGCCCAGCCGATTTCGTTTATAACGGCGTCATCACCCTCTGATGATGCATCTAGAAAATCTTATCTCAACTTACCAATAAAACTATCATGTTCCAAGGAACCCACACCGCACTCATCACCCCATTTCGCAACGGAAAAGTCGACGTCGACGCATTCAGCGCACTCATCGAACGTCAGATTGCCGGAGGCATCGATGGCATTGTCCCCTGTGGCACCACAGGAGAATCCCCCACCCTCGGTCGTCAAGAGCACCTCAAGGTCATTGAACTCGCCGTTCAATTTGCCGCAGGCCGCATCAAAGTCATTGCCGGCACCGGTGCCAATGCCACAGCCGAGGCCATCCACCTCACCACCGAAGCCGCCAAACTCGGCGTCGATGGCTCACTACAAGTGTGCCCATACTACAACAAACCCTCCCAAGAAGGCCTCTACCAGCACTACAAAGCCATCGCCTCAGCCACCGACCTCCCCATCATGCTCTACAGTATTCCGGGCCGATCAGTGATTGAAATTGCCGTTGATACCATCGCCCGACTCGCCGCCGATTGCCCAACGATCATCGCGAACAAAGAAGCCGGTGGTGACCCCGAACGTGTCACTCAAATCCGCGAAGCCCTCCCCGAAGATTTTCAAATCCTCTCCGGCGACGACCCTCTGACAATCGAGTTTATGAAGCGCGGTGCTGTCGGCCTTGTTTCCGTGGCAACCAACCTCATCCCGGATGTCATGTCCAAGCTCGTCAAAGCCATGACCGAAGGCCGAGTCGCCGATGCCGAAGCCATTCAAGCTGAATACGAAGACCTCTTCAAAACCTTGATGAGCATCGACACCAACCCTGTCCCCATCAAATCTGCAGTCGCCCTCCAAGGCCACTGCACCGATGAACTTCGTTTACCGCTCGTCAATCTCTCCGATGAAAACGAAGCGATACTCACAGCATCACTTAAAAAATACAACCTCTTGTAGAAAAAAAGAATCATTCCATCGTTGACTTTTCATCATTTTGACTCATATTGCAGTCATGAGAATCACCATAGACATTGATGAGGCCACCTTGGAGCAGGTGCAGAAAATCACCGGAGAAAACAAAAAAAGCCCTGCGGTCAGCAAGGCTATTCAAGAATTCATTCGTCGTCAAATGGCTGAGGAATTCGGTAATTTACTCATGGAAAACGCCTTCGATTACCCATCCACCCCAGAGGAAATTCAAGCATTAGACCGCTAAGCCATTTCGCCTGCACCCCAACACTTCAAACTGAACACCAAACATCCATGACTCAACAACTCGAATCCATGGTCCTAGTCGATTCCTGTTGCTGGATAGAAGCGGCCCGTAAAAATGGAGCCATTGAGGTCAAGGCGGCGGTCAGAGGCCTACTCAAAGAATTTCAAGCGCTGCTTTGTGGGCCCGTGGAACTTGAAGTTTTAGGAGGTGCCCGTGCGAGCGAACGACTACGAATGCAATCGTATTTCGATATCCTCCCTTACCGCGCCAGCGACCACAAAATCTGGCGAAAAGCCAAGGAGACAGCCTGGAAACTACGCGACAAAGGCATCACCATGCCATGGAACGATATTATCATTGCCACCATCGCCTGCGAATACAACTACCGAGTCTACAGCATCGACAAACATTTCCCCATCATGGCCCAACACCTAGCCTTCCCCCTCTACACCCCCGGCTACGGAGGCCGCTACCGACCGCTATAAGCGGAATGAAGAATTGTGAATTGTGAATTGTGAATGTTGAGTGGTGAATTCACATCCAGATCAATCAAACCAACCGCCTACGGCGGAGTGAAGAATAGTGAATGAAAAATGAAGAATACACATCCTAAATACCCAAGAGAAATCCTGTAAATCCTGTCAAGCCCCGCAGGGCTCAACCCAAGCCCTCATCCCAAGTAATTCTGAAAATTCTGTTAATTCTGTCTAGCGCCGCAGGCATCAACCAATCAACCACTCAATAAATCCATGACTAACCTACTAATCACCGGAAAAAGCGGCCGTATGGGCCAGACCCTCATCCAAGCCGCCAACGAAAACCCAGACACCGAGCCCAGCAGCACCCACGACGCCGGAGAAGATCTCACCGCCGCCTTCCAAAACGTCAATGCCGCCATCGACTTTACCGTTCACCACTTCACCTCCGAAGTGCTCGATGCCGCCCTAGCTACCAACACACCACTCGTCATCGGCACCACCGGTCACAGCGATGAAGAACGTGCCCGTATCGTCGAGGCCTCCAAAACCCTCCCCATCGTCTTTGCCCCCAATTTCTCCATCGGAGTCAACACCCTATTCTGGCTCACCAGAAAAGCCACTCAGATTCTCGGCAACGACGCCTTCGATATCGAAGTCACAGAAATGCACCACCGTCATAAAATCGACGCCCCATCCGGCACCGCCCGCCGGCTCCTCGAGATCCTCAACGAAGAAACCAACACCTCCTACGAAGACGACGTCACCCACGGTCGCGTTGGAAACATCGGCGCCCGCCCCTCCAAAGAAATTGGTATGCACTCCCTGCGTGGCGGAGATGTCGTCGGTGACCACACCGTCATGTTTGCGGCCGATGGCGAACGGGTCGAACTCACCCACAAAGCCTCCAGCCGAATGACCTTCGCTTCCGGCGCCGTCCGAGCCGCCGTCTGGCTCCAAGACCAACCCCCAGGCCTCTACGACATGCAAGACGTCCTCGGCCTCAAGTAAACCCTTCCATTCCTTCATTCCTCCACCTCTCCATTTCTTCACTCTACCATGGCAACACGAGTCGGCATCGCACTGGGATCGAACCTAGGGAATCGCCTCGCGCACATCAAGCTGGCGCGCGATATGTTACGAAAGCTAGCGCCAGAAGACGTCACCTATGCGCAAGCCCCCATCTATCAGTCCGAACCTGTCGATTGCCCTGACGACTCCCCAGATTTTTTTAACACCGTCATCGAGATCGACTACATAGGATCCCCCCACCAGCTTTTAGATTACACGCAGGGAGTTGAATTTCATTTTGGCCGAGGTATTGTCTATCAGCAAAATGCGCCACGGATTATCGATATCGACATCCTCTACTTTGGGAACGAAACCCTGGACGGAGGCATCCTCACCATTCCCCACCCCAAACTAACTCATCGCCGGTTTGTGCTGCAACCCTTAGCGGATGTTTGCCCCGAGCTCATCCTCCCTGGCGACAAAGCCACCATCGCCGAGCACCTTCATCACCTCGACTCAGATGAACCCCC
>CAYNNY010000135.1:0-8828 GCA_964398555.1 uncultured Verrucomicrobiales bacterium | reverse complement strand
CCATAATCACCATGAAACGCATTCTATCTATCATCGCCAAACTCATTGCCCTCACCTCGCTGCTTCACTTCTTAGCGAGCTGCTCTAGCCAGGCTCCCCACTCCGGACTTTTTCCTTTCTCAACGATGGAGAAGCCGCCCAGTCAGGGCAGCGCGGCACGGCGGTCTTTGGATTGTGATGCCCCACCGCAACGGATGACCAAAGTTCTCAGATACCACGCCGACCTTTCAATAAACGAGCAATCTCTTCAACACGCCATCGATCAAATTCAGATAGACGATGTCATTGCCTTTTACATGAATCACCAGCAAGCGAGAGGTCATCTTAAGCGCGGCCTCATTCAAAAAATCCCTTATGAGTTATGCCGCTATGGTATCCTCGATGTCGTCACCCCACGCCAGGTTACCGATAGCTGGGGGTGCCTTATTGAGTGACTATAATCTCAGCGGCATTTCATCACGCGAAGTAGGATAGGCCTCCCGGCCTGTCGACTGCCTATCGCTGATCAACCCAAGGAAACTACAACACAATCGCACTCAATCACTGAGCAGAACATGACGCACGACAGGAAGCCGACAGGCCGGGAGGCCTATCCTACCTATCGCCGATCAACCCAAGCCAGTGTGCATGACTGACGCGCGACAGGAAGCTGGAGGACTCGATGGTTCACCCTCCGGAACTTGCTGAGTGCTGCGGTGAGCTGAGTTTCCTATGATGAAGGCGGCTGATAGGGGCACTATCGCATGGACGTAAATCGGTTCCGTAGGATGTCTGGTCCTGAAAGTCCTTTTCTGGCTTCCTGAGCGCGGGTGACCTGAAGGGTCTCCATCTCGTTTTTCGTGCGACGGATGGTTTCGTAGTAAACGCCGAATTTTCCAGGATCGAGATCCACGGTGAGAGCCATGGCGTCGGAAAGAGATTCTTTGTCGTGCTCTTCCTCATCGATGATGTCGTAAGTTCCACCTTTACGCGGAATACTGCTGTCAAAGGAGCCGGGGAAAAACATCGAGCACTCGGAGAGTGTTTCCACCACGGCAAATCCGGGGTGGAGAATGGCTCGCTCAAACATCTCATTCATGTGTTTCACCTGAGTGGCATGGGTGCGGGCAACAAAGCTGGCACCACTGGAAACCAGTGTAGACATCGGATTAACCGGACGATCCATCGCGCCCCAAGGATCGATCTTGGATCGGCGTCCTTCTGGAGTGGTTGGGCTGGTTTGGTTTTTGGTGAGTCCGTAAACCTCATTGTCCATAATGACATAGGAGAGGTTGATATTTTTACGCGCAGCGTGTTGAAGGTGGTTGCCACCGATTGAGAAGCCATCGCCATCACCACCAAAGACAAACACATGGAGGTCAGGACGAGAGAGGGAAATGCCACTGGCTAGGGGAAGCGCACGTCCGTGCAGGAAGTGGATGCCATGGGTGTTGACAAAATACGGGAATCGGGAAGAACACCCGATTCCGGCGACACAGACGATCTTTTCATGAGGAATGCCGAGTTTTTGCACGACATTGAAAAACGAGGCGAGCACGGCGAAGTCCCCACAGCCGGGGCACCACGTTGGGTGATCAGCTCGGAGTTGCTTTTTAGTAAGTGGCTCGATGTTTGAAATGGTGGACATGATGGTTTGAGAAGTTAGAAGTGAACAATGGTGGGCGACCCGGATTATTTGGCGGCGAGCATGGCTTCGGCGGCATCGGTGATTTCGCGGATGCGGAAGGTGAGTCCCTGCATTTTACAGAGCGACTGGATGGCGGGGTTGCAAGTTTTAGCGCGCAGCATCGTAGTGAGCTGGCCGAAACCGTAAGCTCCCTGGTCATTCATCTCGGGGACAAGGATATGGGTGTAACGTTTGAAAATTTCATCCAGTCCGGAACGCAATGGGTGGATGTGGCGAAGATGGAGTGAACCCACCTTGTATCCGGCTTTGCGCAGGCGCAGGGTAGCCTCTTTGATGGGTCCATAGGTAGAACCCCAGCCGACCAAAAGGAGCTCTCCTGACTCATCACCGAAGAACGGCGGCTCGGGAAGCTGCTCGGCAATATCCAGAAGTTTTTGACGACGCTTAGCCGTCATTTTTTCATGGTTAATGGGGTTACCAGACGGGTGACCCCACTCATCGTGCTCAAGACCGGTCACGACGGGATATTTCCCCGCAGTGGAGCGTGAGCCTGGAGGGGCGTGGCGAGTAAGCTCTTCTAACGGATAAGGTTTGAAGTCCTCGCCTCGTTCGGAGAGGTCGAGCTCGGGTTCGGTCCAGTATTTCTCCAGATTTGGCTCGGTGAAGGCCTCGATCCGGGTGGCGATGGCTTGGTCCGAGAGAATAATCACCGGTGTGGAGTATTTGCGCGCCAGCTGGCAGGCTTCATAGGCTACATAAAAGCAATCTTTCACATTGCGCGGGGCGAGCACCACACGTGGGGCATCTCCATGGGAGCCGTAAATGGCTTGCATGAGATCGGATTGCTCGACGCTGGTGGGGAGTCCGGTGGAGGGCCCGCCGCGCTGGACGTTGACGACAATCAGGGGGATTTCCGCCATGCAAGCGTAGCCGATGCCTTCTTGTTTCAGTGAAATTCCGGGTCCGGATGAACTGGTGACGGGAAGGTGACCTGAGTATCCCATGCCGATCGCCATGCAGACAGCAGCAAGCTCGTCTTCACACTGAAGAAACATACCACCGTAGTTGGGTAGCTCGACACGCATGATTTCCATGATCGTGGTGGAGGGTGTAATCGGGTAAGCGGCACCGTAGCGGACACCTCCAGCGATGAGTCCCAGAGCAATCATCGTATTGCCATCAGCACAAATGCGCTTTTTGCCATTGCTCTCTCCCGAGGCCATCACGGTGTGCATGCGTTTGATATCGTGCACTGGCCAGGCGTAGCCGGAGTCAAAGGCGAGCATCGCCGAGCGCAGAATATCATCGGACTTTTTGCCAAACTTACGGGCAACGATGTCGGCAAGCTTATCACGATCGAGGTGATACACGGCGCAAAGCATGCCGAGCACAAAGATGTTTTTTCCCCGGTCCTTGGCGGATCCGCCGATAGCTTCGATGGTAGCCGAGGTGAAGGGGACGCCGATATTGACGATTCCCCGCTCTTCGATGATGTCGGTTACTTGATCGGAATCATAGAAACAAATGCCTCCATCCCTGAGTGAGTGGAGGTGGTTATCGTAGGATTCCTGATAAAAGGCGATCAATGTGTCCGCTTCGTCGCCCGGGTGGAGGACTTCACCTGAGCCTAGGTGGACTTGGAAAATCGATGCCCCACCGGAGATCGTGCTCGGGATCGTCATGTAGGTCATGACCTCCCGGGCGGTCGAGCCAGCCAAGAGAGCTAAGAAGCCGCCGATGGATTGAATACCGTCCTGTGATCGTCCGGCGAGACGAATAACAGCACTATGAAGAGGGTTCGAGGAAGCGGGTTGGTCGTTGGTTGACATGCGCGTAAAATAAGTTGCCGACTACCTAGCATACGGGTTGAATTTCAAAAGAAAAAAAGGTTGTTATTCGCTGTTTTTTGGCTCGGGAGGAAAGTGAGCCGCCCTCGTCGAGAGAACATCTCAGAGAAAGGATGGCATCTATTGGCCTCCTCCGCCTCCCATTCCCTGGATCATCATGTTAAACATGCCACCCTTACTTTCGAGGTGATTACGGTATTGATCAAGTTGCGCTTCGTTGAGGACGGGTGCCATACGCTCTACTTTGGCATCAATTTTTCGAACCCTATCTTCTTTCATTTTCGCGATGACGCTTGCCTGATCGACGTCGCCATCTTGCTCAAAATCCATTTGCATTAGGCTGCCCATGTCTATTTCTCCCATATCCATCTCGAACCCCATGCTTTTCATCATTCCATCCATAACAACACTGGCATCACTCTTGGCCGCGATGCTTTTTTCAGCATCTTCCACCAGCACATTGTAGACGGCATCACGTTGATCATCGTTTAAATCAAGCGCTTGCTGGATTCTGGCGAGATCTTGCATGGCCTTGCCTTCAATTTTATTTTTCTTTTGACGGATTTGAAAGGTTTCGAGCCCCTCCATCTGGTCGTCCGAAAGAAAATCCTTCATATAATCATTCAGTCCATCACCCCTCATGGCCGAGGCCAATTTTTTCATCGCCTCGGGGTCTGCCATGTTTTCCATCGGGTTCGAGGAGCCTAATAGTTCGACTTGTTGATCAAAGAAGGCGCGTAGGGCTTTTTCCTGTTCGGCATCTAGTCCGAGTTCTTTCACCATGGAGGCAATTTTCAGATCAAATTTTTTCTTCAACTGGTCACGGGCTATTTTCTCCTGTTTATCTTGAGACTCCTCGATTTGCGTCATTGTTTCCTCATCGAGCTCGTCCTCAGACGTAGTCATTTTGACACTCACCCCACTGCGCGCCGGACGTGCAGAACTTTGATGTTTCTCGGAAGAAGCCGTGGATGCTCTGCCGGAGGCCGATGCCAGATTGGAGGGGCCATTGGCCGAACTATCATCGTCGGGTTGCGTATCAGGCTTGGCAAGCCAGCCAGCTGAGAACCCGAGGGCAAGACAAACAAGAGCGAGAAGAATGGTGTTTTTCATAGTGTGTGAATTGGTTCAATAGGATAAACGACGAGCGCGGGAGAATTTGTTTATTTCCGCTGACTCCCCATATAGCTTTATACAGCCTCCTAGGTCAATTTTACAACACACGGCACTAAAATACCATCTTTCATGCCGTGGATTTTCTTTTTGTCGGCAGGCACGATGGCCGCGAGACAACCTCCGAAGGTGGTTTTGCCATAGCTATCGGTGAAATAATACGGACAAAGGCGGGCGCGGCCTTGCATGATTTTTTCTTCCCCGGTATCAGGATCGAAATACGGGTGCTCGATGATTTTCCCAGCATGGTAACGCTGCATCATGCGCGGTTGGGAATCAATGGCTGAAGTGGCGATCGCGAGTTTCTCTTTCCACTCGCTCGACGGCATATCGTGGCCAATGTACACACCGCGAGACCCCCAGGCGAGTTCGGAGAAGCCGCTGACCTTGAGAACGAGCTGACGGTCTTTTTGGCTGAACTCCGCGACATCATGCCACGAATGAGCGTGGAGCTGAGGCAGGGAAGCGTGCGGCGGTAGTAGCGTGGGATCAACCACCCAGCCGAAGGGGACAATCTCGCGGAGTCGGCTCAGATGATTACCTCGCAGTTCTTTTTCCCAGATATGCCGAAGCGAAGGGGTATGCAGTAGTGCGAGCCAAAGTTTTTCTTCGAGGTGAGGCTTGCAAGGAGGAGTCAAGTTTGGCGAGGCAGCGAGTTGTTTGGCAGCGGGGATGTTTTTCCAATCGAACCATTCAAAAAACCGGTAGGAGGCAGATGTGGAGCCATCGTCACCTTCGGCACTTTGAGTGGAAATGCCATCACACTGGGCCGCAAGGTATTCCATCTCAGGTCGGTAATCGGCGGATTCCTCGCTGATCAGCATACGGCCCCCACCCTTCTCCGACGGAAGCAACGATTGAAATCCATCGCGGATGCCGTCTTCTCCGCCTAACACATCAAATCCGTGGCTCGCATAAAACCGCGATAGCCAAAGGGTGATGCCCATGCCGCCGGGGACGGAATCAAGCTCGGTGAGCGCGAAGCCAGTGTGATTGTCATCACCGGTGAGGATGAGGTCGGGTCGGATGACGCGGGGAAGCACATCGCGCAATTCGGATGAGCGCTGGATCTCGATCATCCATTCCGGCTTCCCGGCATCAAGAAGGGCGGCAATCCAAGTGGGAACTTTCCCTTTCGCGCTCCGCTGATAGATGGATTCCGATGCCCGCTGAAACTGCGCCAGAGGATGGCCGAGTCGAGTTAATGACTTCGCCGTTTTTTGATCCAATTCAAGTGGCTTGGGAGAAAACAACCACGCATTGCCGTGCCGGAGCTGAGACTCGGGAAGGGCCGCTTGGATGGTTTCAAGTTTCATACGCAAAGGATTCCCCCAGACACTTGGGCCGTGACGAAGTCCATGCACAGTGGGAGATGATTGCCCTGTTGGCAATCAAACAATGCCTCATTTACTCAGCGAGTTCGGCCTGTTTGGCTTTTGCCTGATCAAGCACTTTGCGGATGTATTTCGCGGGGATGACCACGGGCACAGCCCCGGAGTTTTTCAAAGAAACCGTCAATCCAACAAACTCACCTTTTGGAGTGAATACAGGACGACTCATCGCAATACCTTGAAGAAGAAATAATGTGCGGGGGCGTTTCACAATTGCGGAAACGCGTCCGATGCTGACCTGGGCTTCTGAACGCATTTTTTCAGACATCCGACCCAGCCCAACGAGTTCGTCAAGATGCTTGACGTCCACATCCTTGGAAATATCAATCGCCTTCACTTTGAAGTCTTTGGCTTTATCGCCCTTGGGATTGATCGCGACAAAGGCAAGACCAAGATCTGCATCGTGGAGGACCAGTTTGGCATCGTATTCCTCGCCGCTTCCATCGACTAACTTGAGCTCGGACAGGTTGCTTTCAAGCTTAAGACCGGGACGACTCGCCGTATTGCTAGACAAGTCCGGATTAATCGTCCGATACGCCAAGGCCACCAAGCCGTCGGCGACGACCACGCCATTACTCCACAATGATTTTTCCTGACTCCCGGCCGGCTTGCCATTCATCGAGACATCGATCTTGAGTAACCCGCGCACTCCGAGGACTGAGGGCTCATTTTCAGTAAAGACATTGCGCGCATCTTCTTTGAGGTCGGCATGGGCGGGAAGAATCGCAGAAAAACTAAGTCCGGCGATAGCGAGTAATTTGATAAGTTGGGATGCTTTCATCTGATGGTATTGCGGTATATGGTTAGATTGAATGATTAAATTGGGTGATTGATTTTATTCCTATCGGCGAATCGTTACTTGGATTTCCAGATAGGGTGAATTTCGACAAATCGGGTGAGCTTTCCATGTTTCACAAGGAGGACGATATAATCGTTTTTATTTTTTTCAATACTGGCGAGTTCTTTCTCCAGCATCTCAAGCGAGGTGACTTTTTCGCCATCGATGCGCAGAATCACATCGCCACCAACTAAGCCGCCGAGAGACGCCCATCCGGCACGCTCGACACTATCAACGTAGACCCCCTCCTTGATTTCAGCCTCCTTGGCATTTTCTTTAGAGGGGTCACGCAGGGTGCACTCCAGAGTTTTATTGATGAGTTTACGATACTCACGAGCGGGCATGGGGGCGGGTTCTAACTCACATTTGATTTTTTTCTGCTTCCCTGCCCGGATCACATCAAAGACAACCACCTCATCGCTCGGGTACTCACGCACCATCCCATCAAACACATCGGCATCACGCACGCGCTCGGCACGGATCACCTGACCATCCATCTTGAGTAAAAGATCCCCTTTTTCAAACCCGGCTTCGGCAGCCTTGGATCCGGGGATAATCTGGGTGACGCGCACGCCTTTTTTATCGGAAATATCCAACAACTTTGCCAAATCCCGTGTGATCACCTGAGTTTCCACTCCGATCCATGCACGTTCTGCCGCGGATGATTTCGATTGGTTGCGTTCTTTTCCCAGCTCAACGACCGTCGCCAGCAACTGGCCATTGCGTTCAAATTCAACAATGGTATCCACCCCTTCACTTTCCCCTTCCGCGCGTTTTTCAAGGCGGGAGCTGGTGATCTTCATCAGGTCCTCCAGATTGAGCACCTTTTGCTGATGCACACTTAAAATGATATCCCCCGCTGCGATAGCGGGCTTGGCCGCGGCTGAAGCGCCAGATTTACTAATACTCGTCACCCGCACACCATCTGTGTTGTCACGTTTTAAAGCCACGGCGCTGCGGACAGTCAGGTCCCTGACGGTCACTCCCCAGGCATCCAATGAAACATTTTTCCCACGGGCGGGCGAGCGCTCGACGGTTTTCAACTTCGCCTGCATTAATTTTCCATTCCGGTTATATTTCACCTCGATTGATTTAGCGACGGGCGTCCCCAAGACCACCCGATTAAACAAAGGTAAATGCTCCTTGGCGGTGGCATCCACTGCCATGCCATCAAAGTGTGTGATGATATCGCCCGCTTGTAATCCAGCCTGATCCGCTGGGGAGTTTTCCACCACGGCCGAAGTTAACACCCCCTTTCCCTCTTTGCGGGATTCCAAACGCGGCTGAGCCAGCAGGCCCGTCCACGACCGACGCACCTTGCCGTGGGCAATGAGCTCATCGGAGACATACTTGGCAATATCTGCGGGAATGGCACCTCCGAGCGACCCTAGGCCAATTTCATTCACGCCGATGATTTCACCTCTCAAATTCACCAACGGTCCACCGCTGTTACCAAAATAAATCACGGCATCGTGACCGATCCAACGCACCAGATCACCGACCACTTCACCGTCTTGAGTCACCCCGGCACTTTTTCCTGGCACCATCATTTCCATGTTCGCCACCACCCCCATCGTCACGGACTGGGAAACGCCGGCGGGAGAGCCCATCGACATCACGGTGTCGCCCACCTCCAATGTTTTGAAATCGCCAAACTTGGCCACGGGCAGAGGCTTCATGGAATCCGGCACCTGCTCCATGTTCATTTTGATCACACAAAGATCCGTTTGGGGATCGGTCCCCACAACCACCGCATCCACCTTCGCCTTATTGGCCAGACGCACCCACACCCGCGTCCCATTTCCCGCCACGTGGTGGTTGGTTAAAATATATCCATCTTTATGAATGATCGTGCCCGACCCCGTGCCACCGGCTTTTTGCATCCGACCACCTTTCGGACTTTCCATAATCACATGAATCCGCGCCAGCGATGGATAAACCTTGGCAATGGC
>CAYNNY010000134.1:0-8866 GCA_964398555.1 uncultured Verrucomicrobiales bacterium | reverse complement strand
TTCCATCTTCCATCTTCCATCTTCATCCGATGGATGATCAGCCATAGGCAGCCGACCGGTTTCAAACCGGTCCTACTCCCCGCAACGCGGGTGCTGCCCAGGCCATGCCTAGGATCACCGCAAACGTCATCGCGATGGACTCGATTTGGAAAGGGAAATCCACCGTGGCGTGCAGCAGCATCGTCGTCAGTGCAATCAAGCAGCCGCGCATATAGATGACATCACGTTTGCGGTGTTCGCCTTTATGAAAAAAGATATCCCGAACCAGGAGAAACACCCCGCCGCCAATAAGCAGGGTGAGCACGCTTGTCCCTAGCCATCCCCACTCGATCAAAGTTTGCAGATAGTCGTTGTGGCCATAGGCATAGATTCCTCGTATATCCGTGCCTATCGAGTAATAGTAGAAAAGCGGATAAAATGATCCGGGGCCAAACCCCAAGGCTCCCCAGTCGGGGTCTTGGATCATTTCGATCTGGATGGCATTGGATGCGCCGCGCTCGGTCATGGTCGAGTAGTCAGCCTCGTGCGCGCTTTCCCATCGCAACGATGTCGTGCCCGCGAAACTCAATCCCGCAAGAATGCAGATGAGTAGAAACATTCCCGTCATCAGATTGCGTTCCATCTGGCGGTTGCCGGAAAACATCTCGGTCGACCGGTGGAATGCCCTCTTGATGGCATTTTTATTAAGCGATGCCCATAAGGTAAGCGTCAGGAATCCATAAAACATCCCGGCTTTCGAGCCTGCTGAAACTACAGCCGTCAGTAGAATAATCACTCCTGCGAGTCTCAGGATACTGAAAAGGAGGCGTCGGGTGGGGTGGGGGCGATGATCGCTATCGTCCCGGCGGCTTGTCTTCGGGGCGATCATGATGCTGAGTCCCATGGCGAGAGCCATATTCAGGTAGCATGCGGCGATGGCCGGACTGCGGAAGGTGCCAAAAAAGAGCTGTCTTCCGGGAAAAACCAAATCATCCGACCAAAAAATGCCCTCGGCTCCGGTCCAGCGTTGGACCAGTCCCAGTAGGGCCACTGCCGCCCCCGTCCAGAAAATAGTCGCCGCAATCGTCCTGAGCATGTTGGGGATGGCAATCACGAGGCTCCTCGTCACCCATACCAGACCTAAGCAGGGGATGATATAGCTAAGGCGGTCCCAGGCTTCCCTCCTGTCGGGTGCCCCTGGGAGCGATGGCTCGGGTTGGTTATCGAGGAAATGAATATGCCAGGGCGTGCTCGAGAACTCACCCCAAGCATTGTGCCACATCCAGAACCCCTGCAAGGCAGGCCAAAGGAGCAAAGCCACCAGCCAGCCATTCCACCGCGATGGCCGTAATTCCTCGTGGCGGTGGGATTTTATAAAAGAGAACGTCCTGAAAGAGAATGTCCCAAGTGGGGTAGTAGGCGCTGTGAGCAAAACACAGATGGCAAGAGAGGCGCAAATAAGCAGGGGCTTTCTCCACTCACCAAAATAGGAGCCGATCCACAGAGGGCCAATCACCAAAGAAAAAAGCAGTAAGATCCGGCCGGCACGATGCATAAAAAAGAAGCTGGTGGAAAAGTGAGAGAAGAAAAGCCGAAAGTTGGAAAGTTGAGGGAAGAGGGCGATCAAGCTAGGGGTTTTAACCGCGAATTCTCGCAAATAAGAAGGAGGTTTCTATCGAAAATTAGACAAAAAAACGCAATGTCGTGTCATTTAACTAGCATGAAAGTATCAGGATTTGAAAATTCGTGTCTATTGGCGTTCATTCGCGGTTAAAATCACGCTTTTTTCCCTTGCTTGATCGCCCTGGTTGAGGGAATGTGTTTTAAGGGTTGACGAGATTGAAGATTTAAGGTTTTTTTAGGCACGTTTCCTTGAATGGGAGCGCGATCATCAATCAATCTCATGAAAAGCAACTCTCTCCTATCCACTCAACGGCTTGCCTTGATTCTTTCCCTGACTGCCACTCCTTGCATTTTGGCGCAGGATAATTTCTTGCAGAACATCTACGAAGACACAGACTACCGTCAGCGTGGTTTGTTTGAAGGCTTGGCCTCCGATGATGCCGATGCCGATGAAAAAGGCGGTGAAGGCGAAAAATTCACCGATCTTATCCATTTCTCCCTCGCTGGTGGCATTCGCTACAACGATAATATTTATCTTTCTGAGAGCGATGAGGAGGATGACTTCATTTTCACGGTCTCTCCGACCCTGTCCATTATCTCAGGTCGTGAGGGCACCGCCCAAAATACCTACTCCTTTTCCTACACCCCAAGTTTCCTTTTCTACGCGGATCACTCAAGCGAGGATACCATCGATCATCGGGCATCCTTCCGCTTTACCAAGCAATTGCCCAAGAGTAAAATTGCCTTTGATTTGGATTTTACGGACACCGAGGGAAGTGACCGCCATGTCAGTGGCTCAGTAGGGCGCACTCGCTTGTATGGTGCCTTGCATTACAACTACCTGATGACGGGAAAAACTCGTCTGGATCTCATGGCGACCACAGACCTGAATGACTTTAACTCAGCCGGATACAACGATCAGGATAACTATGGTCTCCGTGCTTCCGTGCTCTACCAATGGACCGGCAAACTCGCCATTGGTCCCTCATTCGGCTACAGGCATACAAGTGTTGATGTCGGTCAGGATCAAAATGCCTACGATTTTGGACTGAAGGCTGATTATATTGCCACAGGAAAGACGATCCTCACTGGAACGCTGGGTTATAATGTGCGCACTTTTGATGGCTCTGGTGCTGCCAGTGATGAAGGTTCGATGGCTTGGTCCATCGGTGCACGTTACGCGGCTACAGGGAAAACCTCTCTAAGAGCCACATTCTTCAGAGAGCCTAAAGTTTCCTATAACTTCACCAGCTCCGGCTACATGGCGACGGGAATTTCCCTCAGCGCATCGCATCGCTATTCAGAGCGTGTTAATTTCTTTGGCTTAATTAGCTATGAAAATGACGACTATTACGGCACCGGAGTTGGCGGCTCTACACACGAGAGTGATTACGTCACAGCCACGCTGGGAGGAAAATATCGGATGCAGAACGGTTTGACCGTCGGTGCGAATATGACCTATCGCACCAAAGATTCAGATTTCGGTTACGACGAATTTGATAACTTCTCCTGCGGCATCAACGCATCCTACAATTTCTGGTAAATTACATAGCGTCACCTTTAGTTCCTTCCCCCCCTTTTTTCTTCACCACCCATTATATTATGAAAATATCAATTATCCGTTCACTTGTCAGTGCTGTTGCCGCAATCACCTGCGTCACAGGCTTTTTAGTCGTCTCAAGTCCCGTCTCAGCCCAGCAAGCGAGTGTGGCGACCGCTCAATCAACCTTCAGTGTCAGTGTGACGGTTCCCAGTGGTGGCGACCCCATAACTTATGAATTAAAAGGGAAGACCGTGACTGTGAAGCCTGGGGAGAACTCTACAATCCCAGCGAATGCTAAAAAAATCAACCTTCCTGCTGGGACGACCCTGACGGTAACCTCGACCCCCGCTGGGGCAACCACACCATCCACCAATACGTATAAGGTGGATACCGCGGTGACTCTTAGTAAGCTTTCAGGAAAAGTATTGAAGGAGAATAGCAGCGCTTTCAGCCTGGTGAGTCAAACTGGTGATATCAAGTTGCCCTCCGGCGAGATGATTGACCTGATCAATGAGATTCGCCGCGTGGCCCAGACCGCGCAAGGTGCTCAGACTCCTGCTGTCTCAGACGGGAATGACTAAATTATTTTTCTTACTAGCTCTACTTCTTTTGACGGAAGTAGAGCTTTTTTGTGAGCGGGCAGTCGCTTTGCTCTGATGATGAATGATGGATTTTGAATGCACAGCCTGATTAAGAAAAACTCCAAGATCTAAAAATCAAGCCAGCACGAACACTCAACCCACTTGTCCTCCGTAGCCTCTGGCGAAGGGTGAAGCATATCAACTTCGCGCATTTCGCATCCTTCTTGACCGCCGTAGCCTTGGCGAAGGAGGTTCGCGGTTAAAAGTGAAGTATCAACTCCCCACGTAAAAGGCAGAGCCTCACGTGGCAGGCCAAGCAAAATTCTGAAAAATTCTGTCAATTTTGTCTAGCGCCGCCCTGTCCGCCATAGCCTCTGGCGACGGTGGAAGGCATCTGCCCAAGTTTCCCCCTAATTTCTGATGCTAAACTCCTTCTTATTTGCGAAAATTCGCGTTCATTCGCGGTTAAGATCCCTCACTTGATCGCCCTGTCCAAGTTTGCGATTTTTTTTGATTGGTTTATCTTGCCTTCCGTGCAACTTTCCCGCTTCCTAGACTCCCCGACTTCACCACCATGTCTCGCCTTCTCTTATCATTCCTCGTGTTTTGTTTATGCCTGCCTTTGAACGCCTCGGCAGATACCAAAGAAAAATCCACCGATTATCGTCTGCAGAAAGATGATGTGCTCAGAATGACCGTGTATCAGGAAGATGAACTCGGCTCGGAAACTCAGATCGGTAAATCAGGATTTGTTTCTTTCCCACTGATCGGCAGTATCAAAGTGCTGGGACTCACGGTGAAGGAGGCTGAAGAGGCGGTCAGGGTGCTCTATGAAAAAGATTATCTCGTCAGCGCCAAGGTCAACCTTACGGTGCTGTCCTATTCGAAAAAATGGGTCGTGGTCGGCGGGGAAGTGCGTCGTCCCGGCACCATCGAGTATCCTGAGGAAGGCTCCCTTGATCTGAGAGGTGCCATTGCCCAAGCAGGTGGACTCATGGAGACGGGCAATGAAGGCAGTATCACCCTGAGACGCAAGTCGGGCGCTACCTCCACTCATAGCCTGGGAGGGTCCGGAGGCATTATTTTAAAACATGGAGATATGCTCACGGTCAACCGGACCGCGATGAACCAATCATCCGTCACCGTTTCCGGCCAAGTGAATCGTCCCGGCATCATTGCCTTTCCTAAACGAGGTGGCTTGAACCTCGTCACCGCCATTGCCCAGGCGGGCGGGTTTTCACGCATTGCCAATCGCAAAAATGTCACCGTGCGCAGAAATGGCAGACCCCATATCATTGACTACCGCGCCCTCGACGCCGGCAAAGAAACTTTCTCCCTCCGCGCCGGCGACATCATCATCGTCAAAGAAAGCATCTGGTAGGCACCGCCGATGGCGGAATGGTGAATGTTGAGTTGTGAATGGTGAATTCAAATCCCCCGCACAATATCCAGATAACAGCCAGCACCTCCCAATAACAACATCTCCTCCCCAGCAAAGCACACCCCTCAACCCTCCGTCTAATCTGCGTATTCCGTGGTTCAAAAATAATCAATCCGAGTAGCCCCAGTAAAGCGCAAGCCCTCAACCTACGTAATTCTGTAAAATTCTGTAAATTCTGTCTAGCGCCGCAGGCCTCAACCCATCTCCCATCTCCCATCTCCCATCTTCCCTTCATGAGTAACGATATCGACCCTTTTGCAGACGACACCTCAGCCATAGAATCCAACCCTCAGGCCGAAGCGATGAATCGCTTTGGCATGAGCAGCATTCGACAGGCACTATCCCGATGGTGGATTATTCTTATTTTTGGCATCCTCGGCTATGTGGCTGCGCTCTATTACATGTCGATCGCCCCACCCAAGCACGAGGCGGTCGCCGTTCTTGAAGTAGATATCAAGGTCCACCAGCTCATGGGAGCTGAGCTGGATCAGGATCGGATCACTCCAGAAATCGCCCTCGCTACTGAGGCTAGTAAGCTGATGGGGCCCGGCATCCTAGCCGCCACAGCGGAAAGCCCAGAGGTGCAGGCACTAAAGGAGGCGATCCCGCCTGAATTTTCATGGAAGCCACGCTACTGGCGCACCGAGGAAGAGCTTGCCTCAAAGCCAGCTGACTCAGTCCCCGTGTATGATCTGGTCGATAGCATGGTTCGGAACTGGATCACCATCAGTGGCCGGCGCAACACCTCGCTGATCGAGGTGCGTGTGACCCACTCGGATTCGGAAACGGCACGTGTGCTTGCCGATACTCTCTTGAAGGTCTATTTGGAAAAAGAACACGGCGAAAAAAGCGGTGGAGCTACCGAAGCCTATAAAATTCTTAAAGGCGAAGCGGATGATGCCTTGTTGTCACTGGAAAATGCGGAACGTTCCCTTCAGGTTTACGTTTCAGCCCTGAAGCTGAACGAAGGAATCCTGGAAAACCGTGCCGAACTCATCGCCATGCGACTGCGCTATAAGGCGAAACACCCGAAAATGATCCAAGCCGAAGCGATATATCAGGACATGTACGACCGCTTCAGACGCGAAATCAAACGAGCCACACAAACCGAACTCGAGCAGGATTACTGGCTCGAATACCTGCCGACCATGACCGCGCTCGATGAACAAATTCAAGCGGCCGATGAAAATGCTCCCAAGGCCCTCGATGAATGGCTGGCTCTGGTGCAGAACGCGCTCTCATCCCGTGCGAACCGTCTGGGTGCCCGCATTAATCATCAGCAAGCACTCTACCAATCAATCACCAAGCGGATGACAGAAATCGATGTCGCGGACGAAAGTAATACCGCCGACCTTCGCGTGATCGAGCCCGCCTTCATTGGTAAAAGCCTCGAAACCACGCGCCTGATCTACCTCGCCGCTGGCTCGGTGGTCGGCCTGATGGGTGGATTTGGCATCGCCTTCCTGCTTGGACTCCTCGACTACAAAATCTACGATGTTCGCTCAATTGAGGAGGCCACCGGTCTGACCTGTCTTTCTGCGGTTCCGGATTCGGATGTCTTTGGTCGTTCGAGTGAGTGGAAGTCCATCTTCACCTCCGATCCCCATTCCGCAAACGCGGAAGCGATCCGCAACCTGCGGGCCACCATCGTGCTTTTGGGTAAAAGAGAACGACACCGCACCATACTTATCACCAGCTCTATTCCCGGAGAAGGGAAAACCACAGTGGCTGCCGAGCTCGCCACCGCCTTTGCCCTCAGCGGTGATCGTACCTTGCTTATTGATTTTGACCTTCGTCGACCCCGGATCCACCAACTTTTCCCCTGTGTAAAAGATCAGCTAGGAGTGGTTGATATTCTTGCCGGACAGACGGAAATATCGAAAACGATTCACAAATCAGAGTTGGAAAATTTGTTTGTCATCGGTGGTGGTAGCAAAGCTCCCAATCCTTCAGAACTACTGCATGAAGACGAGCTTGTTAAGATTCTCAATCATCTTACACCTCACTTTGATCGGATCATTATCGACTCCGCACCCATCCTTCCCGTCAGTGATTCACGTATCCTCGCCAAGCATGTTCAATCGGTCATCTCAGTGGTCCGGGCGCGCAAAGCTCCTGTAGGTGCTGTGATCCGCACTAGGGACTTGATTCAAGACAGCGGCGGCACTATCGTCGGCGTGGTCCTCAACGGCATGAAAAATAGCGTCGGTCGTTACGGCTACTACGGCTACAAAGGCTACGGTGAATACGGTGCCGAAGGTGGCTACGGCTACTACGGCGAAGACAAATAATATGGAGTGGAGACTTGTAGTCTCCGGCTGCCCATAAGCCGGGGAGACGGGAGCGGCTCTTTCCTAACACGTTTCTCGCCCATCAATAGGGAGTCATGGTTGAATTGGCCTTCGGTAGGTTGAATTCGCTTCGCGAGTTGAAAGCTCCTGCCGGTGCGTTGAAGTTTTGGCATTCGCATTCAACCCATGCGTAGTATTGATTCAACGCATCTCAGATGTTTTCAACTTGGCGTCAGCCATATTTCAACAACTCAGCGTGAAGGCCATTCAACGACGATCACCTTCCTTATGATCGCCGAAATGCGAGTATTAAGCCGCTGAGATGAAAATGAATAAAAAACCGAGTTAGTTTAAATTTTATTGAATAAAGGAGAAAAATTGAGACACTTTTCCAAGGCGCATCACGATATTATCACGATGCCGCCACCCAACCCACCACACCCCTAAGGTTTTGCTCTCCTCGGAGAACAATCGACCAAGGGCGGCAGCGTGTAGGACAGGTAATCAGGAGTCAGGAGTCGGGTGTCAGAAGGCCAAATACGGAGCGCGGTCGCCCACGCCCGCATCTGCCTATCGCGCGTCATTCTGGCTTGCTGATTGGCGAAGTAGCAGCCTCCTTCGGCTCATCAATGAAAAGCGCACAGCTGACCTCTGATTTCAACATCAACAAATTTGACAAAATGTTCAATTTGTGTGTATGAGCCGATTGAGTATAGAAATTGAGCCTGAGCAACATAGACAGATTAAAACGTTAGCCACATTTGAAGGGCTTTCGATCAAGGAATTTATTCTTCGTAAAACATTATTTGTTGTCCAGTTCTGGAAAAAGAGGCTACGGAGCTATTGTTAACCTCTTCTGAAAATGCGAAACGCCTCAAAGAGGCTCTGAATACGCCAGCGTCTGAGCATGTTGTTTTTCAAACTTTAGAAGACCTCGAAGATGCGCTTGGAATTTAAACCCCAAGCATTTGAGGATTTGCAGTATTGGGTGAAGTATCAGCTCAAGATGGCAAAACGCGTGCTTAGGATGATTGAGGAGAGTCAGAAAGATCCGTTTGGAGGGATCGGTAAGCCTGAGCCTCTTAAAAATGAACTTTCAGGTTGGTGGTCGAAGCGTATTGATGGGGAGCATCGTCTCGTTTACAAGTGTGAAAATAATTGTTTGTTGATCGCGCAAGCCAGGGGGCATTATTAGTCGCTTCGCTCCAATGGTGAATGTTAAATTCTGAATAGTGAATTCACATCCTGATTAATCAACCCAGATACTCCTCATTTCTAATTTCGAATTCATAATTGAAGCGAAGCGCCCTCTACCTCTGATTTCAACAATCACCAATCATCACTCGGCAATCAATTGAATCTGGAATGATGAGTGGCGAGTAATGCTACGAATCTCTTCCTGACCCCT
>CAYNNY010000133.1:0-9023 GCA_964398555.1 uncultured Verrucomicrobiales bacterium | reverse complement strand
TGAAACTCGACAAACTCATCCTCTCCAACTTCCGAGGCTTCGATCAACTCGAAATCGAGTTTGATCCCCAGCTCACCGTCATTGCCGGTGTCAATGGCTCTGGAAAATCAAGTATTCTGCAAGCGATACGCCACATAGCATCATATAGTATCAAGGATATTTCAGATTCTCAAGAACCAGCTATTAAATGTAAAAGCAGTGATGTGAAACAAGGAAAAGGCGCGTTTTCAATAAGCGTTGAGTTTAGAGGCTCTATTATGGGGGTCGATTCACAAATTGTCAGAGCTCTCCCCAATAAGGCAAAATTGAAAATTATTCGAGAGAAATTTGAAAAGTTTAAAAGTGAAATCAGTTCAACAAAAAAAGGATCCTCAGAATTATTAGAAATTAAAAATGAACTCCTTACATTAAACCAACTTGTAAAAGAGCAAGAAGATCATTTTACAACTCAATGGTTACGATTAAATCCAAAAAAAGAACCTGACTTTGATGACCCAATTTTTGTTTTTTACTCAACGCAAAGAACATACAAAAATCTTACAAATACTCCGCGAGCACTCAAGCCTCTGGCTCCATCTAATGCTTATGTAAATGCTCTCCAAGCAGAACGAGTTTCGCTCTATGATGCTGCGCTTTGGCTTAAAGTTGCGGAAAGCGGTCTACTCTCAGATTATTCAGCAAGTCATAATTACAAAAAACTACTCGAAGAAACCATTCATGCCATTCTCCCCGAATTCTCCGACATAAAATTTCACGACTCGTCACCTCCTCGATTTTCAGTTCTAAAAAATGAAGAACGCTTCAACCTAAGCATTCTCTCTGATGGAGAGAAATCATTATTAGCTCTGGCCATTGATTTAACAAGGAGACTTTCACTAGCAAACCCCGAAAAAGAAAACCCTGTAACAGAAGGCTGTGCCGTTGTCCTTATTGATGAAATAGAACTTCACCTCCATCCCAAATGGCAAAGACAAGTATTACGAAGACTTACCAAAACCTTCAAAAATTGTCAGTTCATCGTCACGACTCACTCACCGCAAGTAATCGGCCAAACCTCTGCTGAAAAACTTCGCCTTCTATACAGTGATAAAGGTGGAAAAATCATCTCCAAAACGCCGTCACAATCGAAAGGGATGGACAGCTCATGGATACTCCAGAATATCATGGGATGCCCTGCAAGGGACTATGAGATAGAACGAAAGCTCTCTAAGATCTTTGACTTGATTGATGATGATCAGATTTTAGATGCTAAAAAAGCAGTAGAAAGTTTAGAGCTTGAAATCGGAATCTTTCCAGAGCTTCAAGAAGCTATATCACTCGTTGACCGTTTAGAAATGTTAGCTGAAGACAATGAGATCGATTCGTAAAACACACCAGCCAGAAGAGCTGAAGCAATGGCTAAAGGACAATAAAGATCTCGATTGTTGTTACGGTGCTCTACGGGGGAAGCCTGCTCATACAGCATTAAAAGAGAAGTTACTCAAAGAACAACATTATCTCTGTGCTTATACTGGACGCCGTATTTCTATAAATTCATCTCATTGTGAACACCTTAAACCGCAAAATAAATGTGTAGGCACCGAAGATGTTTCTTATAAAAACATTGTTGCATGTTTCCCAAAAGATGGTGGAGATGAATCGTATGGTTATGGTGCGCCTATTAAAAAAGGGCAATGGAACCCCGCTTTATTTCTCAGCCCATGTTCTAGTAATGCGGAGCGTAAATACAGATTTTCATGGAGCGGAAAAATTAACCCTACCAACAGCTCTGATAAACAAGCGATCTATACAATAGACTTACTTAAACTTGATCATCCAGAACTTTCCAAGCTTAGAAAATCAGCAATTAAAGGTTTTTTTGGATTCAACAAGCCAGGTAAAGAACTCACAAAAAAACAGGCTCACATTTTGCTCAGAAAAATTGACACCCCTACCAGTAATGGACAATTACGTCCTTTCTGTTTTATATTAAAACAACTCCTTAACAAGTATGCGTGCTGAAACCTTATAGCAGAATTCGACTTCTAGCTTTAACCCTTCAAAAAAACACATCAAATCAGCCAGAGTTCCTAGTTGATCAATCATTTCATCTCCCCTACTCTTTTCAGACACACTTTTATCATTATGGCTCGCGCAGATCTTCTTCTCAACCTCGTCAAAGCTGGCGCACAGGGCGACCGTGCCCAGTTCAAAAAAACGGTCGAGTCCATGGCAGCCGATGCGAGGGCGAAAAAACACGGCATCCTCGCAGACCGATTGATCGCCCAGTTGCAAAGCCAAAACAAGGGACTGGATTCCAATGATTTCCCCATGCAGGGTCGAGCATCGAGCGCCGGACCCTTAATTGCTGAAATCATCCCCTCCCAGAGCTTGGATGACCTCATTCTTCCCGCCAGCGTTGAAGGATCGATTCACGATCTCATCGAAGAACAGCAACGGGCCGACCTTCTCCGCTCCCACAATCTGGAGCCCAGACACAGAGTTTTGCTGACCGGCCCTCCGGGCAATGGCAAAACCTCCCTCGCCGAAGCCATCGCCAACACGTTGAATGTTCCTTTTTTGGTGGTGCGCTATGAATCCATCGTAGGGAGCTATCTGGGAGAAACCGCGCAGAGAATCTCCCGCGTGTTTGAGTTTGCACGCACCCGCCAATGTGTGCTTTTTTTCGATGAATTTGACGCCATCGGCAAAGAACGGGGCGACAATCATGAAACGGGTGAGATAAAGCGTGTCGTCAGCTCGCTACTATTACAAATCGACGCCCTCCCGAGTCACGTCGTGGTTGTCACCGCCAGCAATCACCCGGAATTACTGGATCGCGCTGTGTGGCGTCGGTTTCAACTGCGTCTTGATTTACCCATGCCCCGGCAAGGGCAAATCGAAGCATGGTTCCAACGCTTTGAAAAAAGGACGGGACAAACCCTCGGAAAAACTCCCCGCTCTCTCGCTCTGGCATTAAAAGGAAAATGTTTTGCTGAAGTAGAAGAGTTTGGTCTGGATGTGTTGCGTAGAATCGCCCTCGCAGAACCAGGGGCGCAACCATCAAAAATTGTCGAAGGCTGCCTTAAATCATGGAAACAGCGATTCACTTTAACCCGTGAGAACGCCAACCCATAAAATCTCATGAAGCACGACAAGCACCCTTTACTCGTCTTCCCCCAACCCACCGCAGCGGATCGAGAAAAGAGAACCCCTAGTAGGAACACACTTCAATTTCCAGCATCCTCAGCGCAGGCAGGAAGAGTCGGCCCACAGTTCAAGGTGCTGCAAAAAGCTCTCGACATTCGCAAAGCCGCACTCCGCGCCAGCGCGTCAGGTGCTCAACCTGAACAAGTTTTGGTCATCGAAACCATTGGCTCGGTTCAAAATTTTATCACTGCGGTTAAACACATCCCAGGCTTGGAATGGCTGGGAGAATGGGAACTGGAAGAGATTGCCCCCAAGTTTGGATTTAAGGATTCAAAGAAACCCGAGAAGCCGCTCAAAGGTCAACTCTTTCTCGTGATGACCGATCAGGTGGCGCTTAAACAAATACAAAGCCTGTTTGAGCAATGGAAAAAAGATCCTGAAAAGGCATTTCCACGGGGGCTTGCCCAGCTTAAACACGCCTTTAAACAACTTCATAACATCCGCCCGTGGAACTCGTGGGATAGGCTCCGCGAAACCGGACTTCTTGAGGATTGGGAGGAACGTCAAAAAGAAGGACAAGAAATGCTCCCCTTTGAGGCGGAACTTTGGTTTCGCAAAGATGCCTCAATACGTCAACAAAGCGTCAACGATCTACGCGCCGCCATCGAAGAACTGAATGGCGAGTTTATCCAGGAATCCATCATTTCTGAAATTGCTTACCATGGCATTCTCGCGACAATACCCATTGAACACGCCAAAAAAATTGCAGCTATGAAAGAGGTTCGCTTGCTTCAGTGTGACGGGGTGATGCATCTGCACCCGGTAGGGCAATGCTCGATTCTTTTACCTGATGATAATACGCCTGAGAGTGAACTGCCAACCAGTGAACCTGACGAAACACCCGCGCCTCATTTTTCTCACCCCGAACCCATCATCGCTCTCTTTGACGGACTCCCGTTAGCCCATCACCATCGATTAGCTAATCGTTTGATCGTAGATGACCCCGATGCGTTTGAAGACAACTACCCCGCCTCAGCCCGTGCTCATGGCACCGCCATGGCATCGCTCATCTGCCACGGAGATTTAGCGGCAAACCTTCCTCCATTAACTCGCCCCATTTACACCCGCCCAATCCTCCAGGCTGTTCAAACCACAGATGGCCGTTCATGGGAAAGAATGCCTGAACATCGTTTAACTGTGGATCTCATGCACTGCGCGGTTCGCCGGCTTTTCGAGTCTGAGGGAGACGAACCACCCGCTGCCCCCAGCGTAAGAATCATCAACCTTTCCGTGGGTGATCCATCACGCATGTTTGATCGAGCCATGAGCTCATGGGCTCGTTTGCTCGATTGGTTATCTTGGAAATACAACGTGCTCTTTCTTGTAAGTGCCGGAAACCACGGCCATGATATCGAACTCAATGTTGCGCGGCAGGATTTGGCATCGCTTTCTGAGACTGAGCGCGAACAAGAAATCATCAAAGCTCTTGCCGCAGATTCCCGCCACCGCAGGTTAATAGCGCCCTCCGAGTCGATCAATGCAATTACCGTTGGCGCGCTTCATTCTGATGCCTCGGTGCCCACAAACCCCACGCTCATTGATCCCCTCACGCAAACTGATTTACCAGCTACCTACAATGCTCAAGGGCTCGGCTATCGTCGATCCATCAAACCTGATATTCTCTTACCAGGCGGGCGACAATTTCTTCGGGAAAAATTAGGGAATACGCACACTCAAGCGACGCTACAAGGAAACCAATTTACAAACCCGCCTGGTCAAGAAGTTGCCAGCCCTGGAAAATCAGGTAATTTGTCAGCCACCTGCTATACGCGCGGCACGAGCAATGCCACCGCCCTAGCAACGCGGGCAGCGGCTCAAATCCATGACACGCTTGAGAGCTTGCGCACTCAACCCGAAAATGCGTTACCCGAAGAATACGACGCTCTTTTGATCAAAACTCTTTTAGTTCACGGGGCCTCATGGGGTGACGCCTATCCCATTTTTCAATCAGCATTAAAAACCAAGGACAATGCTCAATCACTCAAATTGCATATCAGTCGGTTTTTGGGTTATGGTCAAGCCGATGTCGAGCAAGCCGTCGTATGCACGGCTCAGCGTGCTACCATTCTTGGTGTAGGTGAACTTCAGAACGGTGAAGGTCATATTTTCCGTTTTCCTCTACCTCCCTGTCTCTCTGCGGTCACTCACAAACGCCGATTAACCATCACACTGGCTTACCTGCCTCCCACGAATGGAGCACATCAAAATTACCGACTCGCGCACCTTTGGTTCAAACCCAACAACCAACTGGCGCCTGACCGACAAGAAGCCGATCACCATGCCGTGCAACGAGGAACCGTTCAGCATGAAATCCTCGAAGGACATAGGGCTGCGGATTACCAAGATGGTGATTGTTTTGCCATCAAGGTGAACTGCCGCGAAGATGCAGGCAAACTCCAGGTGCCGGTTCGCTATGCCATCGCTGTGACACTTGAGGTTGCCGAGGGACTACGGCTTCCCATTTATGAAGAAATTCAAGATCGTCTGCGCGTTTCTGTTCCCATTCCTGTTCAACCCATCAGTTCACATTAACTAAAAAAGCCATCCCATGAAACCCACGACCGAAGCCGCCTTTGAATCGGCACTTGAACTTAGTTTGCTGGATGCGGGATACCGCGCCTTACCGTCCAAGGCGTTTTCGCGAGAACTGGCGATCTTTCCCGACGCCGCACTCGAGTTCATCCGCGAAACCCAGGACAAAGTATGGGCGAAGCTGGAAACGTTGCACGGAGAGAAAACAGGCGAGCGCGTGATTGCCGCCTTGTGCAAGTGGATGGATAGTCACGGCGTGCTCAACACACTGCGGCATGGATTCAAATGCTATGGAAAGACCTTACGCATTGCCTATTTCAAACCAGCCCACGGGCTGAACCCAGATTTGGATGCCCGCTACCGAGCCAACCGACTCGGCGTTACCCGCCAGCTGTATTTCAGCCAAAAACGCCCGCTCGACAGTCTGGATGTCACCCTCAGCCTGAACGGCATCCCGCTCGTCACTGCTGAACTCAAAAACGCACTCAGTGGGCAGACGGTGGAAAATGCCATCAAACAATACCGCAACGACCGCGACCCGCGCGAGCTGATCTTCGATTTTAAAAAGCGCACATTGGTGCATTTTGCCGTGGATACCGATGAAGTCCACATGACCACGCGGTTAGCAGGAAGCGCGACCCATTTTCTCCCGTTCAACAAGGGAAACAACGGCGGCGCAGGGAATGCACCGGACAAACAAAAACGCGACTACCGCACCGCCTATCTCTGGGAGGAGGTTATGCAGCCAGACAGCTTGCTCGACCTGCTCGCTCGCTTCATTCACCTGCAAGTCGATGAAAAACGCACTGAGGAAGGGCGCAAGATCAAAAAGGAAACGATGATCTTCCCCCGCTACCACCAGCTCAAAGCAGTGCGCAAGATGGTAAAATACGCCACCGATGAAGGAGTCGGCAATACCTATCTCGTTGAACACTCTGCGGGCAGTGGCAAGAGTAATACCATTGGCTGGCTCGCACACAGGCTCTCCAGCCTACACAATGCGCAGGACGAACGGATTTTCGACAGCGTGATCGTAGTGACCGACCGATTGGTGCTGGATCGCCAACTGCAAAACACGATCTATCAGTTTGAGCACCGTCAAGGAGTCGTGGTCAAAATCGAGGAAAACTCCCGCCAACTCGCCGAGGCATTGCAGCAGGGAACGCCCATCATCATCACCACCTTACAAAAGTTTCCCTTTGTCACCCAACAGCTCGACAAACTCGCCGAGGAGCGTGGCGACAACTCCAACGTGCTCAAGACCCGCAACTGCGCGGTCATCATCGATGAAGCCCACAGCTCACAATCCGGTGAAACCGCCGCCGAACTCAAAGCGGTGCTCGGAGGAAAAGATCTGCGCGAGCAGGCGGAGAAAATTGCCGAGGATGAAGGGGAAACCAATCTGGAACGACTCTTTGCCAATATGGCGAAACGTGGCAAGCAGCCGAATCTCAGTTTTTTTGCCTTCACCGCCACCCCTAAACACAAAACTCTCAAGATCTTCGGAAGGGATGGTAAGTCATTCAGCAAATACACGATGCGTCAGGCGATTGAGGAACATTTCATCGAGGATGTTTTAAAAAACTACGTCACTTACAAAACGTATTACAAGCTACTCAAATCCTGCGAGGACGATCCCAATGTAGAACGTAAAAAAGCAGCTAAGGCACTGAGTCGGTTCATGCGACTCCACCCGCACAATATCTCACAGAAAACCCAGATCATCGTCGAACATTTCAACAGCGTCACCCGTCACAAAATAGGAGGCCACGCCAAGGCAATGGTAGTGACCGGCTCACGGCTTGAAGCCGTGCGTTACAAACTCGCCTTTGACCAACTCATCAAAGAACGGCGTTACCCCATCAAAACTCTCGTTGCCTTCTCTGGCACAGTCAACGATGACCACCTCAAGGACGTGACCTACACCGAGCCACAAATGAACGGCGGCATCCGTGAAAAGGATTTGCCCGATGAATTTGCCACTCCCGAATACCAAGTGCTTCTTGTGGCTGAGAAATACCAGACCGGATTTGACCAACCGCTTTTGCACACGATGTATGTGGACAAACGGCTCTCCGGCATCCAGGCCGTGCAGACACTCTCCCGCCTCAACCGCACCCACCCGCTCAAGGATGACACCTTTGTGCTGGATTTTGTCAACGACCCCGATGAGATCCGCGAGTCATTTAAAACCTATTACGAGGGAGCCACTATCGGTGAAGAAGTGGAGCCCGAGCGACTCTACGAGATCAAAAGCGAACTCGACGAATCCGGCATTTATCATCAAGTGGAAGTGGATGAGTTCTGCTCAATCTTCTTCGCCCCCAGAAAACGCCAAAGCGTCAATGATCATCGCAATATCAACGCCCTGATCGACCAAGCGGTGCAACGGTTCAAGCTCCTGCAAGACAAAGAGGAAGATGAAGCCGAACTCCTACGGGGAAAATTTACAGCCTTCCGCAACCTTTATGCGTTTTTAAGCCAGGTGATTCCTTACCAGGATAGCGAGCTCGAGAAACTCTTCAGCTACCTCAAACATCTCAGCCGCAAACTCCCCAAGCGTAAAGCGGGACCAAGCTATCAATTTGATAATGAAATCAGCCTTGAATACTACCGACTTCAAAAAATCAGCGAAGGCTCGATTAGTCTATCCGATGGCTATGCCAATAAACTCGATGGTCCAAAAGAACTGGGAAGCGGTGCGTTAGATGAAGACAATGTGCCACTTTCCCGCCTCATTGATGTGATCAACAAGCGATTTGGCGAAGAACTCAATGAGTCCGATCAATTGTTTTTCGATCAAATTGCCGAAGCCGCCACCCACATGGAGGAAATCCGCGAAGCCGCCGAGGGCAATCCGATCGGTAAATTTCAACTCGTCTTTGGTCAAATCCTTGAATCCATCTTCATCGACCGCATGGAACTCAACGAAGACCTCTTCGCACGCTATATGAACGACCCCGAGTTCAAAGAAGTCGTCACAGAATGGTTGGGCAGACAAACCTATGGAAAGATACCCAAGGATGTCGACTACTCAGTTAATCTAATTATTGGCACGTCCGACAAAACTCCATTTTGAGGCCTTTTATAAAACCTTAACCGCTTGAAATCAATGACTTACAGCTCTCGCTTTCGCCTATTTTAGACTTTTGTCGGTGACGCCAATTATTAATCAGACGAAAACTACATAAGCTTGACGATTGGTTGAGGCAAAATTGCTAATGCAATTAGCATACACCTCTTTTCACCCGCCCTACTCGTCAACTGTCGGCCGGATCACTGCGGGACGGGGGCGGCGTTGA
>CAYNNY010000132.1:0-9058 GCA_964398555.1 uncultured Verrucomicrobiales bacterium | reverse complement strand
ATTGGCGGTGCGTCGCTGTTTCTGGAAGGGTGGATGGTCGCTGAGGCTGTGGTTGCATGGAAGAAATGGAGCCCAAGTCAGATGGGGCGACTGGTGGCTGAGCAAGATAGGGGGTGAAATTGAGAGGGATCTCTATGAGTTTGGACTCGACACCATCCGCGAGCGTGGCGAGTATCTACTGCATGCGAATTCGACTTCTTATTTTCCTGATGCTGAGCCTGACTGGCTTCGCGGGTGCCGCTGAGAATCATGTAATTCTTACGGGTGGGCCAGCTTTAAGAAAGTGGGAGAACCTACGCGTGAAGCGCGACCAGCATGACCGATGGTGGGCGAACTTCATTCGGGCATCGACACTGCGGATGGTGGAGATCAGGCGCGCCTATGGACCGGATGCCAATATCACGTGGATTGTGTATCGTCCAGGGTATGCCGCACGCTCCGGTGAGGATGGCAAACCTTACACGCAATGGATTAATGATCTGGCGTCCAAACGTAAGGTGACATTGAGATGGGTGAGCACGGGAAGTGGCGCAATCAGCGCGATCAATAACCATTCCTCACGCTCGGTGGTGACTTTCGATTTCTTTGGCCATTCCAATAAATTTTGTTTTCTGCTCGATTACAGTTCACTCATCATGGGCGTGAGCAAGGCGTGGCTCCATCAGGATGACCTTTCTAAGATCAATCGTCGCATTTTCTCCAAGAATTCCCAGTGCCAGAGCTGGGGCTGCCACACGGCCGAGAGCATGAGCGCGGTCTGGAAACGCACCACCGGTAAGACCCTGATCGGTGTCCGAGGTAAAACCAATTATGAATCCGTAGGTCAAGGCCGTATGCCTACCGTTTCCGGCCACTGGGTGCGCTAGAGCCCCACCACTTCTATTTTCTCTTCTCCAACTTATCATCTTATTTTCAATTATTAGATATGAAATACAGCGAACTCAACGAACTCTACCAGTTGCCATTTTTTGAACTGCTTCAAAAAGCCCGTGAATGCCACGTGGAAAACTGGCCCAAGAATGAAATTCAACTCTGCACTCTGCTTTCGATCAAAACGGGCGGCTGTTCTGAGGATTGCTCCTACTGTTCGCAGTCGGCTCAGCACGGTAAAAATATCGAAAGAGAGCCGTTAATGGAAAAAGATGCGGTGATGGAGAAAGCTATCGCCGCTCGCACAAGTGGAGCGACCCGCTTCTGTATGGGCGCTGCATGGAAAGGTGTGAAAAAGGATTCTGATGTCTTTAACTCAGTGCTCGATATCGTAAGCTCTGTGGCTGAACTCGGCATGGAAGTTTGTGTGACCCTCGGTGAGCTAGGACCTGAAGAGGCAAAGTTACTCAAGGAAGCTGGAGTGACGGCTTACAACCATAACTTAGACACTTCACGTGAGCATTATCCGAATGTGGTGACCTCTCACTCTTATGATGACCGACTGAGAACGATCCGTAACGCGCAGGACGCTGGAATGAGTGTTTGCTGCGGTGGTATTCTTGGACTTGGTGAAACCGTGGAAGATCGCTTGAAAATGATCGAGGTGATTTCCGAGTTTAACCCACAGCCTGAAAGTGTGCCGATCAACTCGCTGATGCCCATGCCCGGAACACCGCTGGCTGAATCTCACTCCGTGGATATTTTTGAGGTCATTAAAATGGTCGCCATTGCTCGTATCTCATGCCCGAAAGCGAAGGTGCGCCTTTCTGCCGGACGTAAAAATATGTCTGAAGAGGGGCAGTCAATGTGTTTCTTTGCCGGTGCTAACTCGATTTTCTACGGTGAGAAACTACTGACTTCTGAAAACTCTGAAATTCAAAAAGATATCAGCTTGATTGGCAAACTCGAAATCAATCCTCAGAAGCCTAATCCTATGATGAACGCTCCAGAGGTTGAGGATGATAAAGCATTATCTCCCGCACCTTGCTGCGGTTAAATAGACTTTCATAGAAGCGCGATTCATGGACATCGCTATTACAGGTATCGCAGCCGTTAGTGGGCTGGGTGACAATTTATCCGCTCACGCGCAGCGGATGGAGGCTGGGCAGCACGCCCTGCGCCCGCTCTCGGGATTACTGGGAGCTGATTCCGCCTATGCTGGACTGAGTGGGGCTTGGATCGAGTCGAGAGAAATTCTCAACTCGCGGAAGTGGGCTCCGGGCTCTGCGTTGTCGCTTCATGTCGCGAAGCAAGCCATTGCGGATGCTGGGCTTGCTGAGTCTGATCTAACTGACTCCGCAGTCATCGTCGGCAGTAGTCGAGGGAATGTCGCCGGGTGGGTTGCACCGTGGCCGGGGAGGCGTCCGTTTAAGTTAATGGCGGCGAGTAACTCGATGCACGGAGAGTTAGCCTCTGCCGTGAGTATCGAGCTTGGAATTTGCGGCCCATGGCAGGTGATCTCCAGTGGATGTGCCGCCAGTCTGGACGCCATGGGCATGGCCTGGATGATGATTAAGCAGGGGGTGGTCAAACGCGCAATCGTCCTCGGTGTGGAACTTCCACTGATCCCCGAAGTGCTGAATACTTATGCCAAAACTGGCGTGCTAGCGACGACAGCAGTGAACGATCCGTATTCTCCCGATGCCGGTGGGTTTTTTCCTGGGGAAGCTGGATCCGCTTTGATTTTGGAATCTGTTCCGAGTCTTTGTGCTCGACGCCTCGCGATGGAATCGGCCTATCCCGGTGGCCATCTCACTTCAGCGACCGATGAAGTATCCGTGGCGAAATCGGTCATTCAGATGACGGGTTACTGGTGCAATTCGGATGCAGACTCTCCTATTGGCATGCCTGCTGACGGAGCTGGATTACGTGACTGCGTGCGCAAAGCGGTCTCAGAGTTAACTCACGAGCCTCCGATCGCGGCGGTTTGTCCTCATGCCAGCGGAACTTTGCTTCATGGGAAGGCTGAGCTTGCAGCCCTACGCGAATCCTTACCTCGTGAACAGACGATCTCACTGCATCCTCTCAAACCATACACTGGTCACACCGTGGGTGCGAGTGGTGTGCTCGATGCTGTTATTATTGCGCACTACCTTAGACAGCAAAAACTACCGCCCAATCTCCCTGGACTAACACCACCAGGTGAGCCATTTGATCTTTCCTCAAATCGTTTGCCTTCCTCTGGTTCCACCGTGCTTAAAATCGCGGTCGGCATGGGCGGGCACAATTCTGTGATCGCCATGCGTTCGCCTTCCTCATCCTAATCCTCGTTGTGATTAGCTGAGCATCATCACGGCTTTTTTGACCGCTTGAATAAAGATGCTTACTTCCTCTTCCGTGTTGTAGGCGGCAAAGGAGGCTCGGACTGTGCCGGTGATGCCGAAGCGCGCCATCAGTGGCTGGGTGCAATGGTGTCCGGTGCGGACAGCGACGCCCATTTGATCGATCAGGGTGCCGAGGTCGTAGGGGTGGATGCCATCGATGAGGAAGGAAATGACGGCAGCTTTGTTGGGAGCTGTGCCGTAGAGCTTCATCCCAGGGATTTGGAGTAGTTCTGCGGTGGCGAGTTTTTCTAGAGAGGACTCGTGGGCTGAGATGTTTTCCATGCCGAGCGCGTTCATGTAGTCGGTGGCGGCAGCCAGGGCGATGGCACCTTCGATGTCCGGTGTGCCGGCTTCGTATTTGAAGGGTAGGTCGTTGTAGGTGGTGTGTTCGAAGGTGACTTCTTTAATCATTTCACCACCACCGCGCCATGGGGGCAGGGCGTTGAGTATGTCTTCGCGTCCGTAGAGGATGCCGATGCCGGTGGGGCCGTAGGTTTTGTGACCGGAGAAGGCGTAGAAATCGCAGCCGAGCTCTTGCACATCGATTTTGAGGTGAGGCGCGGCTTGGGCTCCATCGATGAGAACGAGGGCGTTGACTTTTTTGGCCGCTACGATGATCTCGCTGATTGGATTGATCGTGCCCAGGGTATTCGAGACGTGGTTGACGGCGACGAGTTTGACGGTGGTGTCGAGTAGCTGATGATAGGCCTCGAGATCGAGTGTGCCGTTATCGAGCACGGGGATGATTTTGAGTTTTGCTCCGGTGCGCTGGCAAAGCATTTGCCATGGGACGATGTTTGAGTGGTGTTCGAGGCCTGAGATGATCACGCTGTCTGAGGCGGTGATCATTCCCGATAAGGCGAGCGTGTTGGAGACGAGGTTGATCGAATCCGTGGTGCCAGATGTGAAGATGATTTCGTGCTCGTGTTGGGCATTGAGATGGCTGGCAATGGTGCTGCGAGCGGCTTCGTGGGCGATGGTTGCCTCGCGTGCCAGCTTGTGTGCGGCGCGGTGAATGTTGGCATTGATCTGGCCGTAGTATTGCGAGCTGGCCTCGACCACTTGAAGGGGGGTCTGGGTGGTGGCTGCGTTATCCAGATAGACTAACGGCTTGCCGTTGATTTTCTGATCGAGGATCGGGAAGTCAGCACGGATGCGTTCAGGTGAAAAAAGGCTCATGGGAGAGAAGTCTGGAGTTACTCAAATAGATGGACGTAGAGTTTGGTGATCGTTTCGGGATCGAGCAGGAAGTAGCTTTGCTCGCGTTCACTCTCGGGTCCTTCAGGGGTGGTGTCGACTTTGGCGAAGTAGATTAATTTCCCTGGAGTGTGGGCAATTCTGAGAGTTTTGGTGATCGGCTCGGCGTCGTTTCCTTCATCGTCGATTCGTTTGATGCGAATGCGGATGATGGTATCTGGCGACTGCAGGGCTTTGGCCGCTTGTGGGTGCATCGGGCCGATCCACTGGTTGGTGGTCAATGATTCTAAGTTGCTGAGCAGCGTGTTGGCTCGGTTGGGGTTGAGTGCGGCGGTGGCGTTGGTGGTGACGTCTCCATCATAGCGCGTTGCTTTCCATTGGTCGGAGAAAAAGGAGTATTCCAAGCTGACTTTAGGTTGCCCCTTGCGCTGAATTTCAATTTGTTCGATGTCCACCTTGGGAATGTGCCAGACGAATGAGGTGCGCCACTGCCACGGGTGAATGGAGATTTTACCCATCGTGTCATGGGTGATTTGCCAGATGTTGGGTTTGCCAACAACGTGGGCGTAGATGTTTTCACCCTTGGGGTCACGGCCAAAGGCGAGTCGCATGCCTTCGTTATTAAAGCTAACAAATCCAATTTGTAGAAAGGGGACGTTGAGCCCGTATGGAGTGAGGTCGTTTGCCGCGTCCGTGACAAATTTTTTCACTTTGTCTCGGGTGACGGCGGTCATGAGATTGATAAGTGCTATGTCATTCGCGGACTCATAGCCTTTTTTTCGAAGCACGCGCCAGGTGGTTTTTTGAGTGCGGGTGAGTAGGGTGTCGGGTCGGCCGCTGGGGCGGATGATGATACTCTTGAGCTGTGGGCCGTTGAGGTGGGTCATGGTTTTTGAGCGCAGGTCATTGACTCCGGTTTGGAATTGGCTGAGAGAAACGGTGTTCGGGATGCTCGAGGTGATAGGGAGATGGAAGACGGTGTCGGGCCGATTGCTGACGGTGGCCAGTGCCACGGTGTCACCATCTTTTGTGGGCGGGTAAACTCGGAGGATGAAATCTTCATCCATCCCGGTTGAGTGAATCGCAATTTCCCGTGAATGAGCTTCGTTATTTTCCGCCGTGGGCAGGGTGACATTGGCCCGGTCTTCTACTTTGATCGCCTTGAGTTTGATGAGATTGGTAAAAAGGTCTGATAGGGCTTTGGGATCAACTCTGAGGTTGAGAGGCTTGGTGATGCTCCACGGGGAGTGGAGGCTTTCTCTGGAGATGACCACTTCACCTTCGGCATTTTGGAGCCGTGTTTTATCGAGGTATTTATGGCTGAAGTAAAAAGGATGGTGATCGCGGAATCGGGAAAAATTATCGAGAAACAAGCTGTGGAGTTCTAAGTTTTCAGAGGAGCAGAGGTAGATGTTGTGTTTGAGCTCTTTGTCCGCGAGCCGAATGTAGTAGGTGTCTAGGGTCTTTTTTTTGTCTTCGGTGGGGACGCGCCAGGCGGCAGTGCGGCCGAGTCTGTAGTCGCAGACTTCCTCACCTTGAGCGTCGAACATGGTGATACGCGTGTGTCCCTTGCGGAGTCCGAATGTCTGGATATCGACATCATTTTTGGGGATGACTTCCTGCACCTTTAGTCCTGCGGTGAATTGAAATAAAGCGCGGATGTAGAGTGGATCGGCGCGATCTTTCCACGGTGAATCGGCGACCCAGATATTGCCCTCACTTCGGAATGTGGCTTTGACGCCGTCGGTGTTGGTGAGTGTGATGCTCCGGACGCGGTTGAGATCTTCGACATCAAAGAGGAGATTTCCCGGATCGGTGGCGGGTACCCCGAAGATGGCGGCGTGATACTTTCCTCCCGTATGCACGATGGCAAGGCCACCGAGAACGGTGGCCAGCAAGGCTAGGATGATGGTGGGAAGATAGCGCATGGGGGGATTTAGGCTCTTCTCATGTTCCATACGATCAACGATGTCATGAGGGCAATCGCAGGGAGGAAGAAGAGTAGTAGCCTGTTGATGAATGTGCTGTGAGAGTCGAGTAGGGTGATTTTGTGTCGGTAGAGTTGGCGGGGGCCAATGCCGATGAGTTCTTCACGGCCCATCAGCCAGTTGACGCTGGATTTGACGAAGTCGGCTTGTTCGGGGCGTGTATTGTCGCTAGCGAGGAAGTCGGTATTGGCGATGACTACCATTTTGGAGATGAGATTTTTAGTGGCATCTGTGTGGGCTTGGCCACGTAGAACGGCCGCCGCTAGATAGATGGGCGCAGGGGTGTCTTCTTCCTTATTGAAAGTAGGGAGTTCTTCTTGATAGCGGGTTTCTCCCCACCATCCATTGGCGGCTTGAATCAAGGCGATGGGAACAATGCGTCTGTTGGTGAGTTGGTCGTCGTTTTCCCTGACTTCCAAACTGCACGATGAGCCATCAAAGACGGTCGATTTTCCTCCGAGGTCGAGGTTGATCTCTGGGCCTCGGGTGAAGACTGCCCTGACGTTTGAAAGGGTTTGTTTGCTTTGCACGCTGATGACCCGATCATTGCGAGGGGTGATGCCGTAGTTGCGTAGGAAAATACGTAGATTGTCGAGTTTTACGTTGGGGTCGAGCGTCACCAGCATGGATGATTGGGGCTGATCCCAGTAGTCGGTGATGATTTTTAGTTCTCGGTCATCAAGGTCATACTGCGGCGCGATCAGCGCAACTCCTGAGGCGTCACTGGGGATGCTTTCGATATCGGTAAGCCTGAGTGGTTCAAGCATGATGTTCTGTTGCCAGAGCATTTCCGCGAGTATTCTCCAAGCTGGGTTGCCGTCGGAGGCTTCGAGGTTGCTTTTGTCGGTGGCAAAATAGATTTTACGCGGTGTGCCCTCGAGCGCGCCAAGGATAGCTGATGAAATGATGTCTTCGTCCTGCCAAGCTGCGATGTAGCGTTGCTTGAACTGGTCCATCTCTTCGATGTAGAGGTTTTTCACCCGCACGGTGCGGACGTGGGCGGAAAGTTCCTTGGATTGATCACTTAGGGGATTTTTGGAGGTGCTTTTTTCTCCCTTGCCTGTATCAGTTATTGCTGAAGGCTTCGCTTCTTTTTTCCGACCATCAATGATGATCATGTCTTCGATGTAGGGCTGGTTGTAGGTGTTGGCTATTTCCAGTGTGCGGTCGGTCTGGCGTGCGGGATCGACAAATTCCAGGGTGATCGCTTTTCCTGCCTGACTTTGGTATTCATCCAGAAGATTGAGCATCCGGGAGTAGTGGGGGGAAGCCCGGCGGATGACGGCAATGATGCGGATAGGAGTTTCCCGTTTCTGCACACGATCACTTCCGATGAGTTTTTCGCTCATGTCGGAGAGGGTGAAATCGTGGCTTTCGGTGAGGTCGATCCGTTTGTGCCTAGCGCAGCTGAGGTAGTTCGCTGAAATGACAACAATCACAAAGAGTGTGAGTTGGATAAGGACAGTAATGCTGCGTCCTAGGCGCTGGATGGGGCGCACGGGGCGCACTGGCTGTGCTGCCTTGGTGGATGAATCTGGAGAATCGGGCTCTTGGCTTGGAGTCGACATAGGTGAATTGAAAAAAAGGATGCTGAACTAGGATTTCCAACGGCGGAAATCCATGGTCATGTGGGTAAGGAAGAGAAAGAAGGCGGTCATGCTCAGGTAGTAAACAATCGGTCGGGTATCGATCAGCCCTTTGGCGAAGTTGACGAGATGTTCATTGATGGCGAGATACTGGAACATGACGCTGGCTTGGAATGCTTCACCCATGTAGTAGGGGACGTAGCCGAGCATGAAGTGGAAGACGAGAAAGGCGATGGTGATGATGCCTGCTACAATCGGGCTGGATGTCAGCGTGGAGGCAAAGCAGCCGATGGAGAGGAAGAAGCCACCCATCAGAAAGAGGATGAGGTAAGTCCCCATGATTTGGCCGCTTTCTACTGGAGCTGGCTGGCCCGTGACTAGGGCGAAAATTTTCAACTGAAGCAGTAGCGGCACCCAAAGCAGCATGTAGAAGCAGAGCGTTGCCAAATACTTGGAGAATACGACCTGAGTGGTGGTCACCGGAGCGGTCATCAAGGTTTCCAGGGTTCCTGACTTCGCTTCTTCGGCAAAGAGCCGCATCGTCAGAAGCGGGAAGGTGAATAGGAAGTAGAACCAGAAATGGGGGGTCTGGAGGCTGAGTAGTAAGAAGTTGTCCAGTTTAGGGGCGTCCTTCATCTGCTCCATAGCGCTGGACATCGACATGCCCTGCATGAATAAAACCAAGGCGAGAATCACCCAGCCGAACGGGGTGAGGAAGTAGTTTTTAAACTCCTTGCGGAAAAGTATGTAAAAGACGCGCATGCTAGAATATTTCGCTGCACGGGAAATAGGGGAAATTGGCAGTGGGGGAAAGGGAATTTAACGGCAAATGGTGGATTTGTTTCCTGAGGCACCTCGGTTTGATCACTCATCTGAAAATAAATAACAAAAAAATTGACAGTTAATTTTTGATTTGTTTAATGGGTTCGTCTGGCGAGAGTCAGATGAGGAACTTGTAAGCCTCTAATACAATCAACCGGCTCGATGAGTGCCGCAAACTCGTCACCAACCCGATAAGGTCGGGGAGGTGACG
>CAYNNY010000131.1:0-9091 GCA_964398555.1 uncultured Verrucomicrobiales bacterium | reverse complement strand
CTAACATGATCGTTTGGCCCGCAATCCCGCAGGAACGCATCGCCTCATCCCGCTGAAGCCGTGGCTTATCGGCATAAAACGGCTCGATCATCGGAGCCAGAATGTCACGGGCGGCCTCTGGGGCATCCTTCCAGTAACGAAACGGGTCATGGAGTGGTCGGGGTCAAAATGCTTGACCGAGCGGCGTGTTTGGATGGCTTCAAATGTGTTCATGGCTTTGTGTGGCTAATGGATGGGGAGTGGTAAAATATCGCACTTCTTTCCTAGAATTAAAAAGAACTGACTCCACAACATCTATGATCGATTTATCTTTTGTCAAAAAAAAATCCCGCATCACTGCATAATTTAGCTCATCTTATAGTGGCGCGTCCAACTGGACTTTGTTACCTCTATCCACATGGAAGGCTCATTGGTTATTTTACTGCTCATCGTAGGTGTCCCGCTCTTGATTTTAATCATCATCTACAATGGCCACATCAATCGCCGCAACGCCGTCAACTACGCTTATGCCTCCATCGATGTGCAGCTGAAAAAACGCTGGGACCTCGTGCCGAACCTAGTCAACACCGTCAAGGGCTACGCCAAACACGAAAAAGAGCTGTTTGAAAATATCGTGGCGGCGCGTCAGCAAGCGAAAAACAAACGTGACGATTCACAGGATCGCTTCGATGGCGAACGCCACCTCGACAACGAACTTCCCCGCCTCATGGCCGTGGCCGAGAGCTATCCGGATCTCAAAGCCGACCGCCAGTTTCTCAACCTGCAACGAAATCTCACTGAGATCGAAGCGCAGATCGCTGCGGCCCGCCGCGCCTACAATGCCTCTGTGATGAACTACAACAACGGCGTCGATATGTTCCCGTCCAGCCTCGTGGCCAGTCTCTTTGGCTTCACCCGCCGGCAGCATTTTGAAACCGCTGCCCAAGAACGACGGGCGCAAACTTTAAGTTCTAAGTTTTGATCCTAAACCAGCACAACGCATTCATAGGACTCATGACCAATGAGACTTATGAATCATTCACCTCTCAAAAAATTCGCCTAATTCGCTAGATTCGCGGTTAAAAATAAAGAAAACTCTATGAAACAACTCCCCGCCGATGCCAAAATCCTCGCCCGCGAACTCAAACCCGTTCTCGATGCCTTGGAGAAGGGTCGACAAAAATCGCTGCGGCGTATTCAATCCGGGTGGAAAAAAATAGGCATCACCGTCTTGATCACCGTAGGGGCAGTTATCCTAGCACTCGGAGTTTCCACCGCCGCATCCACCCCATCACCAGCCCCCACGCCCCCCGGCTATGGGTATTCCAGACAGTCACATAATTCGGGAAACTCCCCCGTTATTTTAATCATCGTAGCTGGCGTGGGCATAGCCACTTGTGGGATCATTTACTTCCAATTCATCCGAGGTCACGACGCTGTGTATAAGGCGGTTTATAAAAGCAAAGTCATTGCCGGTCTGACCAAACTCATTCAACCAGACATGGTTTACTCCCCCGACCGTGGGATTTCAAAAGCCACTTTCAAAAGCATCGGTCTCTACTCCGCCAATCCTGACCGCTATCATAGCGAAGATCTGTTTGCTGGTAAAATGGGCAAAACCTCGCTGATGTTTTCCGAGGCCCACGCCGAAGATAAACAAACCAGCACCAACTCAAAAGGGCACACCACCACCCACTGGGTCACGATCTTCAAGGGACTCATCATCATTGCGGATTTTAACAAGCACTTCCGAAGTTGGGTGACGATCAAGCCAGATGTTGCCGAGAGATCATTTGGGTGGTTAGGGCGGAAACTTCAGGGGCTTAGTTCGAATTTAATCCGACTCGAAAACCCGGATTTTGAGCGGGCCTTTGTCGTGCATGGTGGTGATCAGGTCGAGGCCCGCTACCTGCTCACCCCGGATATGCAGGAACGCCTTCTTGATCTGCGTCAATGGTTTGGCGATGATATTCGGGTTGCCTTACACAGGTCCAAACTGCATCTCACCATCCCCAACCGTGATAACTGGTTTGAACCCAACATTAATCGTCCAGCCCACGATATTTCACAAATACACAACTTCATCCACCAAATGACATCCATCTTCCGAATCGTCGAAATGCTCGACCTCAACACCCGGATCTGGACGAAGCAATAAGCTCAAATTCCACACCTCACACTATCGTCGACCGCGCTTGTTCTTGAACTTTGGCTTTTTATTTTGAAGCGGTTTTGAGCGCAGCCCCTTCGATGTGCCTCCACTTTTACGCGCTGGCTTTGCATGAATCGGCTGGGCGTCATAATCAAACCCCTCCGCTTTCTCCCTAGGCAGCTCAGCACCAATCAAGCCCTCCAGTTGGCTCACAGCCTTGCTGTCTTGTGGTGTGGCAAAAGTGATCACCTGACCGCCGGAGGATTCAATAAACTCAAGGCAACGCGTGTAGTCCGCATCGAGCTCAGGAAAATCAACATGGATCACGTTACCCACCCCAGTGGTATCGAGATCCCGAGCCATGGCATTAGTCGTCACCAGCGCCCGAATTTTGTGATCCACCACTGCCTTAAGCGCCCGATCGCGCAATTCCGGCTTCTTATTCCCATGGATCGAGTCCACGGCAATCCCAGCGTGACTCAAGTCCGCCGTGAGGGCGTGCACCCCGTCACGGGTCCGCACAAAAACCATCACGGCATTGAACTCCGATAAGCTCTCCAGCAAGTGGAGCGCAAGTGCTGCCTTCTGATGCTCGAAGACTTCGTAAATAGACTGTGAGTGGGTGGACATGGTGATTTTTTTGAGTGAGTCAATCGGGAGAAATGGCTCACCGAGAGATAGAGCAAATCAGGACCGATGTCGAGGCTCGGGAAACTCGGTGCTGGCACGCTCTTTCTTATTCCTCATCCTCATCGTCCAATTCAGGATTGAGTAACCCCGAGTCGATAGCCAAATCTGCGGCATTCTCGCTAGGGGAAGATTTCCTCATCAATCGCGCGGAAGAATCAACACGACCTCCTCCTCGCGTTACGCCACAAAAAATCCCCCCCCGGCCCAGCAATCAGGGGTAGCTAGGGAGGGGGAAGCAGGCCTCAGCCTACTTTTTGATCACCATCACCTCGATCTTACGGAAATCGGTGGGGTGACTTTCCGCTTGCAGGGAAATGGTTCCTTTCTCCAGCATCGTGCCATCATTAAGCTGTGGATTTGCGTATTCCAACACCACCTTGCCATCGATCTTGTGGCGAATAATTTCGTTGCCTAGCACTTCCACTTCCACCGTCACCCACTGGTCGCCGTGGTAGGTTTTTGAGTTGGAATTAATGACGTGGCTTTTAACAAGTTTCCCGTCGATCACGACATGGGTGCCGGGGGTGCATAGATTGAGAGTGCTACGCTTGCCGCTGCCATCAGGCTTGCCGCCGAGCAATTGCACTTCGATAGAATCGGGAAATTTCTGATCCTTGCCCATGCTCTTGGCGGTTTGGCCGTGAATCATCAAACCGTTATTCCGATACGCCCATTCGGGGCCTTTTTTCACCTGCTCACCGACAAAGCGGTATTCCACCCGCAGTAGGTAGTGGGAGAATTCACTTTGGTAGAACAGATGGCCAAAGTTGTTTTCCCACTTGTCATACTTATCATAACAAACCCGAAGCAACCCGTCTTCCACCCGGAAGGTATCCTTAAAGTTCTCCCCGAGTGCGTGGCCGACAAATTTGGGTGTCCATCCCGTTAAATCCTTACCATTGAAGAGTTGAACCCATTTCCCTTTTTCACTTTTACCCTCCTCGGCTTGAAGGGAAGCTACAGAAACAGCTCCCATCACAGCGGCGACAACAATTGGTTTGATTGAAAATTTCATCTCAGCCAATACGTGCGCGATGGGACGGATATTTCAACGGATTTCAATACAAACACCGCCCTGAATAAAAAATTTGCCTGCCATGGGTCGGTGGTGATAGGATTCGGACATGGCAGCAGATAGTTACACAAAAACCCAAAAGAAACTCGGTGGCAGTGAGGAGAAGGTCACCACCTACACCTAAAGCAAGGTCTGGCAGGAAGGCCGTATCGATTCATCTCAATTCAAACAACCCAAGGATCAATGATTTCCCATATTAGAAAATCGGCCCGTCTGCTATCGGCGATAGCCATCACCGCGCTCTTCAGCGCTTGCGGTCAGGATCCGGGCTACGCCTCCAAAGCAACGCTCACATCAGCAAGCGCCACACTTCCCGATAATGGTTCACCTCGCCTGCTTGAATTAATCAATCAAGGCCGGGCACAAAAACAGCTTCCTCGCCTCATCCTGGATCCGCGCCTCAACCAAACGGCGCTGGATCACTCGTCCGCGATGGCGCGGCGCAACGAGTTCGACCATCGGGTCAAAGGCGAGCGCGGCTTTCAGAAACGATTACTCGCCCGGGGCTACCCACGATCGCACAGCGCCGAAAACATCGCCATGGCTCCCGATCCCTATCAAGTTTACCAGCTCTGGTATAACAGCCCGGGGCATTACGATAATATGTTTAACCACAAATACACCTACGTCGGCATTGCCCGATCCGGCAATTACTGGACAGCGGACTTCGCCGCATCTGATGGGTTGTAACGCGGGAGCAACCGTGAATCGGCTGGATTAACAGGTTGCAATCCATTGCCTCTTATGGGAGAACCGCCCCTGTGAAAGCTATTCTTCCTCTTGCCCTTGCCACCGTTAGCCTGATCGCCCCGCTCTGCGCTGGCGATTCTGTAGCTGAGTCCATCGCCCCTGTCACTGATGCCACCGCTGGTGATCAAGATTGGTTTGGTCCTCCCTACATCCAGTTTGCCCGGAAAAACTCCGATACATTACTTCCAGGTTACACCATTGGCACAACCTCCTACACCCACCGCTTCACATCTGATTTCGATAAAAGCGGGCTCGGCGATGTCAGCTCGGACCGTTTTAGCTTCTGGACGCCTGTTGCGGCATTCAATCAGGAGGAGTTCCACCTTGTGGTCTGGCTTGGATATGGTGCGAACAAATATAATACCAGTGGCAACAGCATGCCCAACTTACTCACCGAGCACACCATGCACAGCCTCAGCATGCCGATCGTCTTTATCCACGATGTTTCTGAAAAATGGCTCTGGGGTGCGATGATGATGCCTTCATATTCAGGCACTCACAGCAGCAGTGACAACTTTTCAATCTCCGTCGCTGCAGGCGTAGGATACACCTACAGCCCAAACCTTGAAATCTTTGCCGGTGTTTATTATTACAATGGTTTTGGTGACGACCTCATCATTCCGGGTGCCGCCTTCATCTGGCGCCCCGCACCACGTTGGGAAGTCTTTCTCCTCCCTCCCATTGGCGGAATCAGCTACAGTGTGAATGAAAATTTCCTGCTCAGCTTCTACGGTCAATACGACTCCCCAACTTGGCACGTCAAAGCGGACAAAGACGGCCCCGATCGCGATATCCAAATGAGCGGACTTAGCCTAGGACTCAAAGCAGAATACCATGTCGGCAGCTATTTTTGGGCCTACGCCGGTGCTGGAGTCACCGTCGGACAGGAACTCGATATTGAAGATACCGACAACAACACCCTTCAAAACAGCGACGTCGATATGAGCCCATTTGTTCAAATCGGCCTCAATGTCCGTTTCTAAACCCTCCCGGCGACCCCAACGAATCACATTCTTCAAACCATGAAATTCATTCATCTCCTCTCCGCGCTCTCACTGACCGCGATCATCAGCTCGTGCTCCACAGGTATCGAGCAACCGAAAGGCACTAGCCAAGGATATCAGTCCGCCCGCCTCATCAAACGTAACCCAGACGCAGATATCACGGATGATGCCACAGCGGTAGCCAAGGAAAAAAAAATCCACGGCATGCTCCAGAAGGCGATTAAAAGTGAGTTCACCAGCCACGGCATGAGCTATGGTAAAGCGGATGCGGGTCTCAAGGTCGCTTATCTGGTCATGATCCAGAACAATGCCATCACCTTCCACTACAATGATTATTTTGGCCAAGGCCGCGATGCCGATGCCATTGCCGAATACGCCCACCTCAGAGGAGTGACTAATACCAAACGTAATGAGTTCTTCGAGCGCGTCATTATCCTCGTGGATGTGATCGATACCAAAACCGGCAAACTGGTTTTCCGGAACCACTACCTCAACGACATCGTGGACGTGCCCACAGATGCCGTGCGTAACCAGCGCATCCAAGCCGCGATCAAGCAAGCTCTCACCCCCTTCTTTAAATAAACACACACTTCCACTTCCATCTCTTACTCTATCCAACTTATGAAAACATTATCCCTACTCTCCGTAGCCGCCGTTGCACTCGTTCTCAATGCCTGTTCACCCACCATTGATATGCCCAAGGGCAATAGCAAAGGATACAGCTCAGCCCGACTCGTCAACCGCGCTCCGAACTCCGCCATCGTCATCACCGCCAAAGAAAGAAGGGTGCATAACATGATTCAGGGCTCGATTAAAAACCAATTCACCAGCCATGGAAAATCCTACGGTCAGGCAAACTCAGACCTCGTCGTTGCTTATCTCGTCGTCGCCCAGGACAGCGCCATGACCACCTCTTACAGTGAATACTTTGGATTTAATCGTGATGCCGACGGCATCACGGACATCGCCCACACTCGTGGAGTCATCAACAGCACCTCCCCGGACTACTTCAAGCGTGCCGGACTACTCGTCGACGTCATTGATGCCAAGACCAACAAACTGGTTTACCGCAACAAATACGTGGGACCACTCGTCCAAGGAGGCTCTGACTCCGCCCGCTCCCAGCGCATCAACAACGCTGTGAACCAAGCCCTCGCCCCATTTTTCACGAAGTAAGGTCAGGAGCGCCGAGCCCCAGCTCGGCGCAAACCATTCTTACACTCCACACTCAGCTAAAATAGCTTGAGCCTCAGCTGAGTAATCAAGCTTCAGCGCTTCCTCCTGCCCCTGGCCACTCATCTTCGCCCAGGTTTTCTGAGTGATTCTAATCATCTTTTCACGGTCCGTGCCTGCGATCAGAGCATCGAACTGATACTTGAGGAACACTAGACACAAGGCATCCTCCAGCGTCTGGCAGTCTGGGTTAGATCGAAGATCTTTTTTCAAATTCAACTCCTGCACCCGCTGAATCGTCTCTTCTGGATACCCGACATCACGCAAAATCCCAGCCGATTTCGTCGCATGAAATTTTTTCAACCCAGCGCGCCATTTCAGATACCCCGCCCGACCCATCGGCTCCGTGCTCCGGGGCACCTCCCATCGGCAAATATGCTGACAGCGCGATGCTAACTGCAAAGCCTCCGATGCCTCTGGATCCAAAGCTAGCACGCTGTTGGTCAGTCGTTTCGCAAAAACCAACTCCTTCGGCAGCTTCGCCCCATCGACCTCGATACCATTGGGGTCCTCGGCATTGGCGACATCAAATTTTTCAAAGGCGCGTATTTTCAGATCATCCATGACAACGATAATGCAGACCCAACTGCCGCAGCGCAACAGGTAAGATCGCTTTATTTCGCACAAGTTCGAAACCCGGTAAACACATCATTTCTCCCCGGCAAATACGCCTGCCGATAGGTGCTGCGGATCAGACACGATGAAGTCGCGCAGCCACCCCCACGGGTCACCTTATGATCCCCAAATTGCAGCGTCGACATATAAGCATACATATCGACACAAAATCCATCGTAAGGCAAATACTGGTTACTGGTCCACTCCCATGCCGATCCTAACATCTGCAAACATCCAAATGAGCTAGCGCCATCTGGAAGATCATTCACCGGCACCTGCCCCATGCACTTCCCATCCATATCCACACGGCGAGCATCCATCGCATCACCCCAGGGATAAAGGCTGCCCTCGGCTCCCCGCGCCGCAGCTTCCCACTCGAATTCCGTAGGTAACCTCCGGTCCGCCCACTGGCAATAGGCCTCAGCCTCCCAATAACTCACACCGATTACCGGGTGACTCAGCGGCAAGGGCTGCCAGGTATCAAATCGGCGCAACCACCATCGCCCGTCCTTATTCCTCCAAGACGATGGCATCTCAGCTCCACCTTCCCGCAACCAATGACGCCCGCCAAAACTCCACAACTCCATTTTTTGATATCCCCCATCTTCCACAAACTTAAGAAACTCACCACAGGAAACCAGCGTCTTAGAAATAGAAAAGGCCTCGAGCTTTTTGATGAATCCCGGCTTCTCATTATCAAAACAAAAATCCTCTGCCGATGGCTCCGCTGCAGGTAGCCCAATCGAGTAAGCACCCGCCGGCACATCGGCATCGCCCAGCAAGTAGTCCGTCTCGTCCCCCTGCGATGATTCACCGAGCCCATCCATAAACACAGGCTTGGGATAAGACAAAGTTTGCCGCGCGTAGAGCAACGATTCAATATGCATATTGTGATGAAAAATAACATACTTACAAAGGTATTGCTGATGAGGTGACAGCTGCCCGGTTTTCAAAAAATTCCGCATTTCATCAAGGATCCGATGGTAGTATTCCGTCGTCGTCTTCCGGTCAGGCACCACGCCATCACGCCAGCGGTCACGATGCTGAATTTCTAACGAATCCCACATGCAGTCGTATCCCGGCATCCGCGCATCAGGATCTTCAAGCCCACGCAGCAAAAAATATTCGTAGAAAAAAGCCGAGTGCCCCAGCTCCCAAACCGGCGGATTAATCCCCCGGTGATACGGCACGGCAAGCTGCGTGTCACTGAGATCATCCAGCAACATCCGGGTATGGAGATCCGTATCATCCAGCATGCGAAGCAGCTCATCCGTGTGACTCATGCCAACAGAATGCTACAATGCCGAGGTAATGTCCAGACATCAACGTAGGATAGTCATGTCGCCCCTTCGGCGTTATCTTTCAATGCCGCAACACGTGTCGACTCACCTCTCAAAAAAACCATCCGCCATAATTTTCTCAGCCTTCTCATCTGTAGTCGTGAACGTCGTAGATCCCACACCTGCGACAAAAACATAAAACCCACTCATTCTACACCATCCCCAATCAAGTTATCCCTAGCTGTCAGAACAGTTGTCCACCCTACCATTTAGGGCTTTAATTGCTCATCCCCCCCGCCTGGGCTGCGGCCCA
>CAYNNY010000130.1:0-9288 GCA_964398555.1 uncultured Verrucomicrobiales bacterium | reverse complement strand
ATTCACTCAAATCACAGGGCCTGAGCAATTACCATTTTCTATCTAAAAAAAAAGGAGTTGCCACACGGCAACTCCTTTTTACTTAAACTTGATTATTTTGCTTCACCAGCTTCTGGATCGCCAGGGTGCCGTGTTTTGTCGAACCATGGGTCAAGCGGGCCATAAACACGGAACAACATATTCCATCCTCTTTTGGGAATGGTTTGAATCCAGTTGTTTTCCTGTCCTTTTGGAGGAACGTACACTTCGTAAGTTTTGTTACCGTCTAAAGCGTTCATTTCTTTATCGGGGATAGGCCACTGCATATTTGGAGCCTTTACCGATAATTTTCTTAGCCATGGCCGGCGTGATTCCGGTGGCGTAAAAATGGAACGCGGCTCGCGCATCAATCAAGCTGCTTCCATCCACTTCAAACTTATAGCTGCCACCCACAAACGGGTTGGTCCACACTTTACTGTTTTTAGGGAATAGTAAAAAGGCTTCATCCCGAGGTCTGAAAATCAATGTCCGAGCCGTCACCGATCCCACTTCCGCGGCTTGTGTCAGTATCTTTTTCATACGCGCATCCGGCTTGAACTCTTTGCCTTTTTCAATGCCGATCGAAGCGAAATATCCCAATATTTCAGGATTCTGACCATGAGAAGGCTCAGCTTGAACCACTTCGTTTATTTCGTCGTCTATCGTAATATCCATGTTGTGAATGGTGCAGTGGGGCACACCTGAAGCATTCACAAAATTCAAGGCCGGCGGATTGTCCTTTTGAGAAAGTGGATAACTTTTAAATACCTTCTTGGTCAAATCAATGGCTGGTTTAGGACTGCCGTCTTTTTGGAATCCTCTCCAGATCACCCAGTTACCATAAGTATTGGTGTGTTTTACAATATAACCTTTAGGGATTTCACCTTTATACTCAGGAGGAACGATCAGGAATTCACCTCCCTAGTTTTTGTCATCTCCCAGCTATGATGGTTCTTTTTGTCATTTTCATCTTCATATTTATCTTATTATTGTGATTTCCGCTGAATGTTTGGACCGAAGTGATCATGCGGAAGATTGAGACGCCCAAACGCCTCTATTCACCACGGTTTGAAAGACCATACACCCCTCCAACCTCCCGTCTATCCACTTTACGAAAAACCTCAAAGAAATCACGATTCTCACTCCGTCATTTCAAAAACTCTTCAACGGCACGAATCACTTCCGGTTTAGAAAGAATGCTTGTGTGGGTGGCGTGTACCTTGAGCGTGCGTGTCGCATGCTTAAAAACTGGGGCATAGGTTTCACTGGCCACACTCACGGTGCCATCATTGTCTCCAGGAATCAGCAGTGACCTTTTCCCCTCATCACCGTAAATCAGTAAATGTTCCACTCTGCCATGTAGCTGATGACCGTAGAGTTGTTTCTGAAACAAACTTCCGGCCGCCATATCCCTCCATGATGGCACCACCTGCGGGGAGTGTTTCACTCCCATTTGCGCCGCTTCATGACCACCCCAAGGAGTGGAAATGGTCACCAGCTTTTGAATGTAAGTTTGGTGATCTTCCTCAACATTTTTGACCACAAAAGATCGGGCGACCATCCCGCCCATGCTGTGCGCAACAACGTGGAGACGCTTAAAATGATAATGCCCGTGTAAACTTTTCACCGCTGTATTCAGAGCCTCGCCCATTTCATCGAGACGACGACCCGTCGGGTAATAGAAAAACCAAGGTTGGTATTTTTTCCGGTCCATCTGCGCGAAAAATGTTTTCCAATCCTGTGGTGATCCGGCAGCCCCATAGACAAACAGCACTGGAGTTTTGGCCGGCTGATATTTCTCTAAAAAATAAACGCCAATCCCAGAATGAATCGGGAAACCCGCAGGCTCCCATAACCCGCTCTCGCCACGTTTGGCGGAAAACCGAGGAGAATCCAAATCTCCGATTTCCCCGAGAGCTATCGGAATGCTCAATTTAGAAATCACCTCATCACGAGAGCGTCCTTGTTGAAATCGCTTGAGATCACCCATCAAATAATCTGGGATTTTTGCCGTGCGACTCAGCGCGCCGCTAAGTTTTGCCTTGTGAGTTGATGCATCAAAATCAACAGGGGCAGGCTCACCTTGGGCGTCCGATGCGATCCATGCCGACTCTCCACGATCATAGTGTTCATTCTTGTTTTGATCACTATAAGCCATCACATATTGATTACTCGACGATACCACAAAAAAGCCAAACACCCCCACATCGTTGACCTTCGTATAATCGACGGAACGGATAATATGGGACCCTGGTTCATATTCAATAATCACCCCTTTGATGTTTTCAAAGGTTCCCGAGTTCGTCAGTTTTACTGTAACGATCGAGCTACGCTCCATGAATTTGAGGTTCCCTCTTAGCTTTTTAAATGGGCCACATGCCGCCAAAATCACACTGATGAGCAGAGTGAACAGAATGGTTACGAATAGATGGTTTTTAAACATGGCCCAACAAAAATTAGATATGGCAACCTTCAGCAGAAGTTCTGCTGAAGGTTGCCATGAATATCCCTTTATAGATACACAAGTGACACGTCAGCTATCAATCTATATATTTGATGTTCAGTTTCTCGATTTTTCCATTAAACTTAAACGGGACACGGTCGTGGTATTCCATCGCGACAGCGGAAGCGGTGTCCATGCCGACATCGAAGGTTTCCGAGGCTGTAAAGATGGCGGGCACGGTGGTTTCCGCCGTTACTTGACCGACTTCTTTTCCGTTCACCTTGAGAGTGATGACAGAGGGAGCCAGAGGCTTTTTCTCTTTCGCTTTCACAATCACCTCAATCTTCACCTTACCGGTTGGGATGGCGGTTTTTGAGTTGACCTTATAACGGTTCAGAGTCATCGCGTTGTATTCGGCATAGAGGATTCCCTTATCCATATAGACGGTAAATCCAGCGGAGATTCCACCCACAGCGTAGAGCACACCTTCTGCATTTTCTGGGATCTCGGCATCGATGGTCGCATGGGTGGAGAATCCACTCATAAACTTCGGTGCTTGGGACTCGGCGATGCGGGTCATACCCTCATACAGGTTCCACTCCTTGAGTGTGGTCGCTTTCATTTCCTCGGGGTGATATGCCACAATGTAGAGCGCTCCACCAATCGGGAACACCTTGTTTTGAGCGGCTTCCACGACAAACGCGTCTTTCATTTCCTGAAGTTTTTTAGGGTTCGATTTGGCGAGATCATTCGCCTGGGAGAAATCTTCCTTGAGGTTGTAAAGCTCCCATACATCTTTGTTGGGGTCCCAACCTGCGAGCTTTGATGCACCTGGATCCCAAGGAATCCGAGGTCCAAAGGTGCCTGCATACCATCCATCTTGATAAATACCACGGCTTCCCATGATTTCAAAATACTGGGTCGTTTTGGCGAACTTGGCGTCCGCGTTATTGAAGGTCGAAGCAAACGAAGCTCCGTCGAGTTTGTCCTGCGCCACTCCATTGTAGAAATCCGGAGTTGTGATACCCAAGATGTCATAAATCGTAGCGGCGATATCGTTGACGTGGGTGAACTGCGAGCGCACCTTGCTGTCGTGTTTGATTTTAGCAGGCCAAGAGATCACCATCGGATTCCGGGTGCCTCCAAAGTGAGCCGCCACAAGTTTCGTGCTCTTGAAAGGAGTGGAACCCGCCCATGCCCAGCCATGGTGGTAGTGGTCTTCCAAGAGTGGGCCACCAATGGCTTTGAGTCCGCCGTATTCTTCATTTAATACCTTGATGTGTTGTTCCACCGTGCTTGGCATCCCATTTTGCGCCAAAAGCTCTGAGATCGAACCTTTGATGCCTTCAGCCGATGACCCGTTATCACCGTTGATGTAAATGATCAGCGTGTTGTCTTTAACTCCTAGGTTCTCCAGCTCATCGACGATCCGCCCATACTGCCGATCGGTGTGCTCAAGAAATCCAGCATACACCTCCATGAGGCGGGTTTGGAATGGGCGTTGATTTTCCGGGATATCGGCCCATTTTTGCATGCTGGGATCCATCGGGGTCAGCTTGGCATTCGCTGGGATCACTCCTAACTTTTTCTGCCGGGCGAATGTCTCCTCGCGAAGCTTCTCCCATCCCTGGTCAAACTTTCCTTTGTATTTATCCGACCACTTATTGTTCACTTGGTGAGGTCCGTGCACGGCACCTGGGGTGAAATAGATGAAAAACGGACGGTCCGGATGGCTCATGCGCTGGTTGCGCATGAACGTGATGGCATGGTCGGCGAGGTCTTCGGTCAGATGGTAGTCTTTGGTTTTCTCAGGCTCTACGGCCAGTGTGTTTTCAAACAGCACAGGCTCGTATTGAGAACTTTCCCCGGCAAGAAATCCATAAAAATAGTCAAACCCAAGCCCGGTAGGCCACTGACCAAATGGGCCGGTGGGTGTGATGTCCTCTGTTGGCGTGTTGTGCCATTTGCCGAAAGCTCCAGAAACATACCCATACGCCCCCAAAATCTGGGGTAAGGTCGCCGTTTCTTTCGGGATGCTCCCGATGTAGCCGTCCCAGTCCGTGGCAAACTCAGAGATTTGCCCGTATCCGACGTGGTGGTGGTTGCGCCCCGTCAGCAGTGAGGCACGAGTGGGCGAACACATCGCCGTCGTGTGAAATTCGTTAAACTTAATCCCCTCCTTCGCTAATTTCGTCAGAGTAGGAGTGGCGATCGGGCCACCAAAAGTGGAGGTGTCTCCGAACCCCGTGTCGTCGGTCATGAAGATCACGAGATTAGGGGCATCTTTCGGAAGGCGTCGGGGCGTGGTGCGCCATTGGTGTTTGGATTCCTTCAGCGTCATCCCCGTTTTACTGGCCGAGGGAGCTATGGGAAAAGGTAAGTTCTGCTGGGCCGATGCCATCGTGATGGGCAGGGCAAACGCAACAGCTCCAGTCACCATGGTGCTGACCACGGACACCGATTTGATGTGTATTCGTTGATTGTTCATAATATCAGGCGCTGTTTCAATGAAGCGCATCCCAATCTTATCCTATTTTAAGATCCGCGCTATCCATATCGCGCATTATTTTGAACAATCTCACAATTTGGAAGTCCCTTCAGTTTTTTACTGGATCTCATATCGAGAATAAGGGATGAATGCAGGCCCCATGAGCACCGATCAAACAGCAACCCACCCGCGTGCGGTTTTTCTTCTTATTTTTGCACTCGCGATGACGTTGCTGTTTCTCTGGCTGATTAAAGGATTTCTTTTGGCCGTTTTTATGGCGGCGGTCATGGCCGGGTTACTTCACCCCCTATACCGAAAAACTCTCACTCGCGTTGGTCAGCGCAAAGGCTTGGCGGCCGGAATCACCGTGCTGCTCAGCCTTGTGCTCGCGATTATCCCGACTTTGATTATACTGGGGATGGTCATGGGGGAAGCTACTGAAATCGCAGGCTCCGCTAAAGAATGGATAGCAAGCCAAAAAGGGACCAGCACCACGATTCAAAATCAATGGGCTCATAATTCCTACCTCAAAGAACTACTCCCCTATCAAGATCAGATTGCAGAAAAAGGCAACCAACTCATCGCCAAAGGCGGCTCATGGGTCGCTCAGGGGTTAGCTGCCGGCGTTAAGGGAACTGCATCATTTTTCTTGGGGCTATTTGTCATGCTCTACGCAATGGCTTATTTTCTCACCGATGGGAAAAATATCCTGGAAACCACACTCCGCTACACCCCCCTATCAGCGGATGATCAGAAAAAACTGCTAGGGACGTTTGTCTCAGTCACCCGTGCCACACTCAAAGGAAAATTAGTGGTCGGTATTGTGCAGGGCGGTTTGGCGGGTCTCTCTTTTTGGGTGGCTGGAATCGATGGCGTATTTTTCTGGAGTGCCGTGATGGCTGTTTTCTCCGTAATCCCCTCCGTGGGCACTGCCATTATCTGGTTTCCCGCCGTGGTTTTTTTGGCAGTGAACGGGCAGGTTGGTGCTGCCGTCGGCGTCGGACTCTGGTGCGCGTTGGTTGTGGGCAGCATCGACAACATTTTGAACCCCATTTTGATCGGAAAAGACACGGAGATGCCCGACTTGTTAGTCCTACTCACCACACTGGGCGGTTTGGCAGTGTTTGGAGTGAGCGGTCTCATCATCGGCCCCATCATTGGCTCGCTCTTTCTTACCGTGTGGAAGAGATGGGGTAGCGCGATGATTGATGAACAGGCGGAAAAACAAGCATCACTCCAGCCTGATTAAAAAAGTGGAGGAGTAAGTTCAGCTCCAGCAACATGGAATGGAGCATCCAAAGCGGTGATACCTCGCCGCACTCAAAAAAAAGCCCCGGATTCCTTTGAAGGGAAGCCAGGGCTTGGGGTGATTGTTACGGTTGAATGTCAACTCGCGGACTACTTCACGACCTCAATCTCGCCGGGACGCCATTTCTTTTCGATCCATGGCTTGAGCGGTCCATACATGCGGAGGATAACAAACCAGCTTTTACCGGGAATGGTCTGGAGCCAGTTTTTCTCAAATCCCTTTGGCGCTTCAGGGCCAAAGTAGATATCATAAGAGCCATCCGAATTTTGCTTAAACCCTTTATCCTGACTCCCCACCGTGGGGAACGGTTGATCGGTCTGGAGCATCGAGCGAGTTTGACTATCGTAAACAGTGAGTGCCCAGAAATCCTTCACAGGAACGTCTTTAGGAAGACGCACTTTGTAGGTTTTTCCACCGTCAAAGGCTTCGTGTTTGGAGTCTTTAAACGCAATGCTGTAGTCGGAACCACGACCTTCATGCGGTGTTGCCATCGAAGGCGTCACCGCCGTGTAGGTGTAGTGGAAAAACACGCGAGCATCGGTGTTCATCGCGCCGTTGTAGTTGAAAAAGACATTTTTTGCAGGATAAGCCATCACCCATTCAGTCGGCTGATCTTGGTAGAAATACACCATCTTCATGTCATTCCGAGGGTAGTAGTTATTTGCGCGGGCCGCGGCATTACCAATGGCAACCGCATCCGTAAGGATTTTTTTCATCCGAGCATCCGGCGCAAATTTCTTCCCTTTGCAAATTCCAATCGATGCAAAAAGCCCCTTGGTCTCAGGATCGAGCATGTGCTCGGATTCCTCTTGGATCAGGTGGTCAAGGTGCACGTAATACTGGAAGTCGTTCGGGTGAATCGTATTAAATTCCTTACCGGACATACTCACGTATTCGCAAGCCTTCTGGCTGTCTTTTTGGGAAAGCGGGTAGACTTTTAGGTGGTCTTTCACGTTTTTCACCGCTGGCTCGATCCCTTTGGAGATGTTGCCACGCATAAACAACCAGAGCGCATCAGTCGTAGGTTTGATGACGTGATAACCATCCGGCACCTCACCTTTATACGCAGGAGGAAGCACGAGGTATTTACCACCTTTACCACGATCCGGCCCCGCGAGGCCGACATCGCCAACGTAACGGAACCAAGCATCGTTAAACGCCCCTAACATCCCAGGAGGAACTTCAACCACCAAAGGACCACCAGCCTCTTTGGTATTGATATAGGGCATGATGTAGAGCGTGGACGTATTCGCCGTGAGAAACAGCGCATGGGAGTCCATGAGCTTATCAAAAATGGCCACTTTGCCATTGGCATCGACTCCGAGTTTACGAGGACCTTTGCGAAGCTGCTGAAGCGAGGCTCCAGGAATCCCCTTGAGGAAGGCATCCACACCTCGAGCGGTATCGATGTAGTCCTCCACTTTGGTCGCTGTTTCTTTCGTTGGCACGCCATCGAAAAAATTCAGTTCCCCAATCGATGTCTCCACCTTATCGGGAGTCATGATATTTGCCGGAATCGGCGTGGTGTTTTTAAATTTTTTCTTGGCGACAAACATTTCTGTTTCGCTCGCGGTGGCGGTGACGGCAATCAGCGCCATCAGAGAGACGGCGATTGCAGGCTTGAGTGGATCTAATAATTTCTTGTTCATGTGTAATATAAATTTATGGAGATGCTGAGTCGGTATGACCTGGAACGATTTCTCACTTCATACAAGCCTTCTTGATTTTGGCCGCCTTGTCATCGGTCCAGATGAAGAGTTTGTCGGTGTTGTTGTTGGGGTAGTAACACCGCAACACACCCGTCCACATCTTTCCTCTTGGCGTTCTGACGATATTTTGTTCACCCTTTTTCACAGGCTCTCCGGATGCCAGGAAGGTGATGGTGTAAGTACCATCTTTATTCGCAACCATGTTGTCGGAGTTGATTGCGTAATTGATCGTCGCGACATATCCGTCAAAGTTGTAAATCGTAATCGAGAAAAACCCGTGACCTTTGTAATTAAGATCCGGCTTCTCCATGGTGAATGAAGCTCGCTCTTTATTACCTGCAAATGCGGAATAAACCGCATTTTCACCAGAAAGCGCTCCCCAACCAATGGCCACCACCGTTCTGGCAGCAACAGGATCGCGATCCTTCATCGAGCCAAAGCCATTTTTGACAACATTCGGTTGAGGATGAAGTGCGAAGTCACTTAGGATTTTGTATTTCACCTTATCGAGCGTTTCGTAATCGTAGCTGACAGATGGCTTAAACGCCTCGGATGATTTTGTTTGAATGGAAATCTTATCCTGCGCTTTGTGAGCTTTATCCATCATCTCTTTCTCAGGAAGTTTTCTCAACAAACCAGTTCTTACGATCACATAGGCATGTTGCCCTTCGGTCAGCATGGATTCATCCACCTTGAGGGTTCCGGATCCATTTAAACTAGCGATCTGTGAGTGGTTAATATCCAACACGTTGATGTTTTGATACCCATCATACGGTTGGGTAGTAATGCTCGCGCCTCCTTTAACATCGAGAATAATCCGGGTATAAAGCGTATCGCGGTTCATTCGGATGACATCCTGCGTATCAGCTGTGATTAGGTTTCTCTCCGGACGAATGACATTTACTTTCTCCGCTTTTTCCAACTCTTTAAAGTAGGCTCGGATCGAGTCGGCATGAATGAAATTTTTATCCGTGATCACCACTCCACTTTTTGTTTTGGCGGTAATGGCCTCTTTGGATGAGCTCGCCGCAGCGGCATAAGATCCTTGAGGAAGTGCCCCGAGCAATAATGCGCCGGCTAATATCGTTTGTGTGATTCTTTTTTCTATTTTCATCATTTTTTGTTGGAATGTTTAAGTTTAATTCGTTGTCAGGTTGATCATCAGGTTTTTTTCACCTGATGAGCCAGTTGGCCTATACAGACAGTGGAACGCAAAATATAGAGCATTACCTTCATTTGTCTATCCACTATACGCACGCCATGATATCTTCCACCCAATGAAAGAGCTGTCCACGATAAAACATCAAACCTTTGATTCACG
>CAYNNY010000129.1:5039-9291 GCA_964398555.1 uncultured Verrucomicrobiales bacterium | reverse complement strand
TGTCAGCTCCGCACCACGCATCACACCTGCCTTGGGGGCAGGAGAGATGCACGCAACCCCTTGAGGTAGTTGTTATGAGTCTTTGCCGACTTCCCGAAACATTGCACTTCAAGCCATTCTCAGATTTCATCCGCTGAGATTTCGTAAAGCTCCCTGCCTCCCCCGTAGAGGTGGCTGAAGGATGCAAAATGGCGCTTCAGTAACCTTCCGTAACTCGATGTAAAACCTCTTTTATTTGCTGAAATTCTTAATATCGGTAGTGCTCAGGCTTATAAGGGCCATCGACATCGACGCCAATGTAGGCCGCCTGCTCGGCTGTGAGCGTGGTGAGTTTGCAACCGATCTTCTCGAGGTGAAGTCGGGCAACTTCTTCATCGAGCTTTTTATCCAACACGGTAACCGTTCCTGCTTTGTTAGTGTCTTTGTTTTTCCAAAGGTCAATCTGGGCAAGAGTTTGGTTGGTGAAGCTGTTGGACATCACGAAGCTTGGGTGGCCTGTGGCGCAACCGAGGTTGACGAGACGACCTTCAGCTAACATGTAGAGGGCATTTCCTGTCGGGAAGGTGAATTTGTCGACCTGTGGTTTGATGTTGAGGTGGCTGACACCTTCAGCAGAAGTAAGCTCCGCCATCTGGATTTCGTTATCGAAGTGGCCAATGTTACACACGATCGCCTGATCCTTCATCTTCTCCATGTGCTCGAAGCGGATGATATTGAAGTTTCCGGTAGTAGTGACGTAAATGTCGCCCCAACCAAGTGTGTCTTCAACCGTGAGAACACGGTAGCCTTCCATCGCCGCTTGGAGCGCACAGATGGGATCGACTTCAGTGACCACGACTTGCGCGCCTTGGCTGCGGAGTGCCTGCGCACATCCTTTACCCACATCACCATAACCACAAACCACGGCTACTTTGCCGGAGATCATGACGTCGGTGGCGCGTTTGATGCCATCGATGAGCGATTCGCGACAGCCATACAGGTTGTCGAATTTTGATTTGGTCACGGAGTCATTCACGTTGATAGCAGGAACAAGAAGCTTTCCTTCTTTCGCCATCTGATAGAGGCGATGCACACCAGTAGTGGTCTCCTCAGAAACACCTTTCCAATCCGCAATCATGGTGGCGAAAATGCCAGGATGCTCGACGGCGATCTTTTTCAAAAGCGCTTTGATCACACCTTCTTCTTCGCTGGATGCTGGCTCGTTCACCCAGTCAGATCCATTTTCCATTTCGTATCCTTTGTGCAGAAGAAGCGTCGCATCACCACCGTCGTCAACGATGAGCTCAGGTCCTTGATCGCCAGGGAACTTGAGCGCCTGCCATGTGCAGTCCCAGAATTCTTCAAGCGTCTCACCTTTCCAGGCGAAAACCGGCACATCGGCAGCAGCGATAGCGGCAGCGGCGTGGTCCTGGGTGGAGAAAATATTACATGATGCCCAACGAACGTCGGCACCGAGATCAACGAGAGTTTCAATGAGAACAGCGGTCTGGATCGTCATGTGCAAAGAGCCCATGATGCGCACGCCTTGCAGAGGCTTTTCTGGGCCATACTTGGCACGGGTCGCCATCAGTCCGGGCATCTCGTGCTCGGCGATATCGATTTCTTTCCGACCAAAGTCGGCTAGGGAGAGGTCTGCGATTTTATAATCGCTGGTGGAGTTGGATGTATTAGACATGATATTAGATGTTTTACGGGGTTAGGTGTTACGTTTTAGGGATGGGTTGATCGGCTTAAATTCGGGAGCTGATTGATTTAATGAGGTTTTGGAGTGGTACTGAGATTTTTTTTGATTGGTCTAAAAGAGGCGTTGCCATTGGAGAAAAGAAGAGTTCCATTTTTATCGAAAGATACAGTTGAGTTCTCATCTCCGCACAAGAGCCTTTGGCGATGTGAAGAAAACGAATGGTGTCTTTCGGTGAGCCCGCTCCATCCCTTCGGCAATGTTTGACGGAACAGAAACGGAGTAACGCATAAAACCTAAGCACCTAAAACCTCTTACAACACCTCCTTCAACTTCTCCACCATATTCAGTTCTTCCCAAGGAAGCCCTGCATATTCGCGGCCGAAGTGACCGTAGTTGGTGGTTTTCCGGTAGATGGGACGGAGGAGGTTAAGGTCTTTGATGATGTCAGCCGGCTTGAACGAAAACACTTCATTCACAGCTTTTTCGATAAGAAGCTCGTCAATTTCGTTCGTGCCCCGGGTGTCCACGTTGAGACTCACGGGATGGGGATGACCAATCGCGTAAGCAACCTGAAGCTCGCACTCGCGGGCAAACCCAGCGGCGACGATATTCTTCGCCACCCATCGGCACATATAAGCGGCCGAGCGGTCGACCTTCGATGGATCTTTTCCAGAAAAAGCACCGCCACCGTGGCGGCCCATACCGCCGTAAGTATCGACGATGATTTTACGCCCAGTCAGTCCACAGTCACCTTCAGGACCGCCGATGACAAAAAGCCCGGTGGGGTTGATGAGGATTTCGGTGTCGGGTGTCACAAGCTCACCGGGAAGGCACTGGTCGATGAGGTCACGCTTGAGAAGCTCACGAACTTCCTCAATCTCAATCTCAGCCGCGTGCATGGTTGAAATAACAATCGAGGTGAATCGGCTCGGCTTGCCATCCACATATTCCACGCTCACCTGAGTTTTGGAATCGGGACGTAACCAAGTGTGTTTGCGCTCTTTACGCAGGTTCGTAAGCGCTTGCCCAAGCACATGCGAATAGTGAATCGGCGCAGGCATCAGGGTGTCGGTATCATTGGTGGCATAGCCAAACATAATCCCCTGATCACCAGCACCTTGCTCATCGTGATTTTTTCCGTCGGCCTCTTCGGCATCCACACCTTGGGCAATATCTGGCGACTGCTGACCGAGCATATTAATCAGAAACGCTCCCTTTTCAAACTTACATCCATAGGAGTAAGGCGTATCCTTAGCGTAATCGGCATCGTAACCAATCTCCTTCAGCGTCTCTTTCACCAAAGTGCCATAATCAAAATTCGCCTTCGTCGTAATCTCTCCAGCCAGCACAACGACGTTGTCTTTCACCATCGTTTCACATGCCACTCGGCTTTCTTTATCCTGCGCAAGACAGGCGTCGAGAACGGCATCGGAAATGGTATCACAAACTTTATCGGGGTGGCCTTCTGTGACGGATTCGGAGGAAAAAATAAATGAGCGTGACATAATGTAAGTTTTGGTTTTGAGTGATGAGGCTGATTCGCATCAACAAATCTTGATGCGTTGATTTAACCCATATTCCCATGTCGTCAATCCTGAAATCATTAAAACTTCTCTCGGACCCGACCCGAATCCGCATCCTTCTCCTCCTAGCGACCGAATCCCTCAACGTCGCCGAGCTCCAGGAAATACTCGGCATGGGCCAAAGCCGCATCTCGACCCAGCTCTCCCAGCTCCGGCAGGAAGGACTTGTCACCAGCGCCCGATCGGGGAAAAACAACGTTTACGCGATGAGCGCGCCGGATTCACTCATGCAAGTCGCCCGACAAGCCGCCGATGAAATCCCAGAGGTCGCAGCCGATTCCCGAACACTCGCCCACATTTTAAGGAAACGACGCGATACCACGCGGGCCTACTTCGATGCCCTCGCCGGGAAGTTTGGCAAAAGCTATGTGCCTGGCCGCTCATGGAAATCACTAGCCGAGGCGATGTTAAAAATCCTCAACTACAAAGTCGTCGCCGACCTCGGAGCAGGCGAAGGCACCCTCGCCCAGCTCATGGCCCCACGGGCGGAAAAAGTCATCGCCATCGACAATTCCCCCAAGATGGTCGAGTTCGGAAAACAGCTCGCCAAAGACCACGGCTTCAGCAATCTGGAATACCGCCTCGGTGATATCGAATCTCCCCCCATCGACGACAACAGCGTTGACCTCGCCATTTTTTCCCAAGCCCTCCACCACGCCGAGCATCCCGAAAAAGCACTCGCCTCGGCCTATAGAATCCTAGCCCCTGGGGGCCGAATCATCGTTCTCGATCTCCTCCAGCACTCCTTCGAACAAGCCCGCGACCTTTATGCCGATACCTGGTTAGGCTTCTCCGAAGTGGACCTCTACAAAATGATGGAAAAAGCCGGCTTCCAAAGGGTCGAAACCACCATCGTCGACAAAGAATCCGAAGCCCCCTACTTCCAGACCTTGCTGGCCACAGCAGAAAAGTAGGGTAGGCCTCCCGGCCTGCCGACTCCCTGTCGTGCGTCATCCTAGCATCATCGCACTAGCATCATCGCACT
>CAYNNY010000129.1:0-4939 GCA_964398555.1 uncultured Verrucomicrobiales bacterium | reverse complement strand
GCATCATCGCACTGGCATAGAGCTATTCCACCTCAGCCACCCAATGCACCTCCCGCATTACCCAGTCGGCACGTTACAAACCTACCCAGGATACGAACCGTAAATATAGTCATACAAAGTCCCGATCATCCCCTGATCCTCAAGGATAATTCTACGAGTGAGGTCACCATTGGAAATAACACCCAGCAGCTTACCTTCGCTGACAACCGGCAAGTGACGGACACGTTTTTCAGTCACCACCTTCATCGCTTCACGGATGGAGATGCTGGGTTTGATGACAATGAGATCTTTCGACATCACTTCGTGAACTTTGGCCTGTTTCGAATCGACGCCTTCCGCTACGACTTTAGTGAGAATATCCCGCTCGGAAAGGACGCCGATGAGTTTGCCACCTTGCCCGCCTTTCATCACCAGCAACGCGCCAACGCGATTGAGTTTCATATACTGCGCGGCTTCGTAAATGCTAGCTTCAGGGGCAATCTGGTAAACCTGACCGTCTTTTTCATTGAGAATATCTGTAAGTGATGATTCCATAGTCCAGTGAGTATGAGACAAAACGAATCAGAGATCAAGGAGGAGATTTGATAAATTGACGACTCAAGTCAGTTCGAGAACTGCTTTAGAAATACTGGACTTCACATCGCTCCAAGTTTGATGGTTGAGCATTTTGGGATTGGGGTCGAGTTCTGCGTCGTCGAACCAAACGAGGCTTTTTGTGAGCATAAAGGTGTCACTATGTGGAAATTTTTCCTGATAGTAAGAGATCCAATCGGATAGTTGGTGTATTTCCAGCAATGCGGCCATATCAGAAAAATCTTTTTTTGTTCCCCGATTGACCAAAGCTGAAAATTTCATCACACCATTGTCAATGAGCGAAGCCAAGGTGATGCCTTCAATAGATTCTACTGGTTTGAGTTGGGGGTATGGGTAGTGAAAAATCTCTACTTTGGTTTGTTGCATTTGAATACAGAGAGAACCCTCCGTTTTTTGAAAAACGTGGATGGGAGTTTCACACAGAGTTTGAAGCTTAAGGAGCAATTGATCAGGGTCAAAAAAAACTGACGAAAAAAAATCCAGATCGACCGATATCCGGTGACCTAGGCGCAATGCCAAAGCAGTGCCTCCAGCCAGATAAAAACCGCCTTTCCCAAGCATAGGGGAAAGAGCTTTCAATAATTCCAATGAGTGTTCGGGGAGTGTTGCTGTTTGTAACATCGGAGTTGGGTTTTATCGAGATTGAGGTAAAGGCAGATAAAATTGAGCGCTTTTTTTTCCAGAAATCGAATATGGGGAATGGTCTCGCGAATCTTGGATTCACCCATCAATTTTAAAAGAAGTGTCCAGTCGGACCAGCTGCCTTTTTCGAGGACACGGGTAACGAGCCATATCCCGTGACTTTCAATGGATATGTTTTCGGAATCGGTATCCCAGAAAAGATGTGGAGAGAATCCCTTCATCGTGGATAGGATTATAGCGAATAAAACGTCGACTGTAAAGTCGGAGGATTTGTATTCACGCGGTATCATAATGATCTTGATTGCTTCCCATCCCATCCCATCCCATTCCGAGAAGCTTAAGCCCCCCCCCTACCCCGTCTTATAAAATTCCCGATACGACCTCGGTGACATACCCATGGTTTTGGTAAACGCCCGGGTAAAATTGGCATGTTCTTGAAAGCCTAGAGTAGAAGAAATCTCTTTGATCTTCATATCCGTATTCATCAAACGATCGCAGGCGTTGGACATTTTAACTTGAATGATAAATCGCCTAGGCGTGGTATTCATGTGCTCTTTAAAAAGCCGCTCCAAGGTACTGACCGATACCGAGGCTGCCGAGGCCAACTCACTGACACTGATCGACTCTTCCAAATTCTCATAAAGCGCATCAACGATCATGGCCATCTTATGATGTTGACCCACTCTCCGCACCTCATCAACGCGCCCCATTTTGCGAGAAATTCCAGCCGTGCCGATCCATTCACCGTCGATGCTCTGCAGAGGAATCTTACTCGTTAACCGCCACTCGACATGCCCAATCCGGTTAGATACCAACTCCGACTTATTCCACATCGGCTCACGTGATGCCAACACCTCTTCATCGCCGCGCTGGAAAACCTCAGCCAATTCAGAAGGAAAGATATCCTCATCCGTCAAACCCACCAGCTCCTCGGCATTCAACACCGACACATCGTGACAAAACGCCTTGTTCACAGAAACAAACCGCCCATCCACATCCTTAATCCAAAAGAGGACATCCGGCAAAGACTGAAACAAAGCGGTCGCAATTTGGCCAGGAAGCAAACGTGCTGCGAACTCCTTCAAATAGGCACCTGAAAGCTCATCCATGAACCAATGAATAGGTGAAACAAGCAGCAAGATCAATGACGAAAAATGATAACTTTTTGACGAGTCTTCTTTATCGACCGAATTCAATAAATTGAATATAAAGAAGTCAACGCCGAGGACTTAAACATCGTCACACCCCATATAAAGACATGAACAACCACTTCAATCGCCGAAAATTCATCACCACTATGGGACTTGCCGCAGCCAGCACCATGGCACCCACACTTGGGGCAGCAGCCAACAAAAACAGCAAGCTCCGCATTCTTCAAATTGGCTTGGGTGGCATAGGAGGAAGAGATCGAGGAGCTCTAAGTAAACACCCTAAAGTAGAAATCGCAGGACTCTGCGATGTCAACCAAATCACATTAGGCAAAATTGCAAAACAATTCCCCAAGGCAAAAACCTACCGCGATAGCCGCGATGCTTTTGCCGATGACATGGATCAGTATGACGCCGTGCTCGTCTGCACGCCAGATCACACACACGCAGTGATGGCACTGGAAGCACTCTCGCAAGACAAACATCTCTACCTTCAAAAACCAGTGGTTCACCAACTCGACGAACTCAGAATGCTCAAAAAAGCCGTCGCCGCCAAACCTCACTTAGCCACCCAAATGGGAAATCAACGATCTTCGGGAACGGGTCGCAAACAAGCTGTTGAAATCGTCCGCTCAGGTGCTCTCGGCAAGGCCATCAGCGCCTGGGCATGGACAGGGTCCGTCGCCGACAATTCTTATTTCGTTGCGCCATGGCAGGAGAAATACCCCGCTGCCCAGCCAATACCAAAACACGTCAACTGGGATGCATGGCAAAACTGCTACGACGGAGAACTCCCGTATAATAATATCCTCGCTGATCGCAAATGGAGGACGTTCTGGGAATTTGGCAATGGTCAGTTAGGCGACTGGTGCTGCCACTTACTCGATTTTATTTATTACGCTCTGGATTTGGATGTCCCCATCGCTGTGCAAACCAATACACCCCGACCAACCACCGCCGTCGGTCACTCCGCCTACAACCAATCTCATATCACGTTTAATAAAACACCACACACCGTAGGAGATCGCTTTGTCGTCCACTACAACGACAGCGCAATCTACCCATCCAATTCAGAAACAGGATTACCACTCGGAACTAGATTCAGCCAGAACCACTCGATGATTGTCTGTGAAAATGGCACCATCGTGCTGGGTGCCAATGGCAGTATGAGCATCTTCCAAAATGGCAAAAAAGTAAAAAACTTCCCCATGCCTAAGGTTGAAAAAACCCACCACTGGCACGACTGGGTGGATAACTGCTTAGGGGCAAAAAACCATCTCATCGGCAACCTTGAAGTCGGATCACGGATCACAGAAGCTGGCTTACTCGCCGTCAAAGCCACCCGATTCCCCAACCGGGAACTCATCTGGGACTCGAAAGCATCTCGTTTCACAAACAATGAATCGCTCAACAAAAAAATACTCAAAAGGACATACCGTGACGGCTTCAAGCCACCTGCAGAGTTTGCGTAATCCACAAAAAATCACTCATCACTCATCAACATGCTCAATCACTGTAAAAAATTATGTTTCACCCTCTCATTCATCGCCGTGTTTTCTGAAACTGGGTTGATCGAATCAGCCCAAGCTGGGGATCGGCGTAGCGAAATCACCACTGCGATGAGTGGGCTTGAGGTAAAAAAGCCCATCAAGCCGAGAAAGCTCTTAGTCTTTTCTCTGACCCGTGGATTTAAACACGCGTCCATTCAAACGGGCAAGATCATGATGCCGATCATGGCTGAAAAAACCGGTGCATTCGAGGTGATAGTGAGTGATGACCTGTCGAATTTTGAGCCTGAGAATATTCAGAAATTCGACGCCATTTGTTTTCTCAACACCACCCTGGAAGTCTTCACCCCCGCCAAAGGCACTTTGGCCAAAATGAGCGAGGCCGATAAAAAAGAGTCAGCCGAACAGGAAGCCCGACTTAAAAAAAGTCTCATGGAATTCATCAAAAGCGGCAAAGGGTTTGTCGGGATTCATGCCGCATCCGATACTTTTTACCAGTGGCCTGAGTATGGCGAGATGTTAGGTGGCTATTTCGACGGCCACCCATGGCGAGCCAATACCCCTGTCAGTGTAAAAGTAGAAAACGGCCAAGAAAAACACAGCTGTTGCGCTCACCTCCAAGGAAAAAACCTGGAATTCAAAGAGGAAATCTACCAATTCAAAGCGCCCTACGACCCTAAAAAACTCCATATCCTCTTACGACTCGATCCCGACAAAATGGATCTCAGCATCGGTAAACGGTCGGATAAGGATTACGCAGTGAGCTGGGTAAAACACCACGGTAAAGGCCGTGTGTTCTACTGCTCGCTAGGCCATAACCATCACATCTACAAAAACGCCAAAGTGCTCCAGCATTACCTCAACGGAATCCAGTGGGCACTCGGCGATCTCGAAGCCGATTCATCAATCAAGTAGGCAAAATCCAATCTGGAGTGCGGTGCGCTTGCCACCGCTCGTTGAGGATCCCGCTTGCCGGATCCGATGGTATTTCGCCCCCAACGCCAACATCACCTGAAGCCTCCTACTCCCTACTCCCTACTCCCTACT
>CAYNNY010000128.1:5828-9308 GCA_964398555.1 uncultured Verrucomicrobiales bacterium | reverse complement strand
ATCCCATCAACAAATCAAGATATGTAGATTTGTTCTTGGTTTTTCACAAATCCCCACTAGATTTCGCTCGAACCACACTCCGTCCTTTCTCCATGCCAACCAGCCATTCACCTCGACCAGACTGCACCTCCGAACTCACCGAATCCCTCCAACAACGAATTCTCATGCTCGACGGAGCCATGGGAACAACGATTCGTGGGTATCAGTTGGAGGAAAAAGATGCGCGTGGTGAAGAATTTAAGGATGCGCCGAAAGACTTGCTCAACAATGGCGACATCCTATCGCTCACACGGCCTGACGTCATTCTCGACATCCATAAACGCTTCCTCAAAGCCGGATCTGACATCATCGAAACCAATTCCTTTTCCGGCACATCGATTGCCCAATCTGAGTTTTTCATCGAAGATCCGCGCGAGTCAGGCAAAGGACGCAAAGACCCGGAGTTCTACCAAAAAGTGCTCGATGACTCCTTTCTCAAAGATCTCGCATGGCGGATCAACTTCGAATCCGCCCAACTCGCCCGTCAGGCCTGCGATGAGATGACCGAGGAGACCGGCATCCAGCGCTACGTCGCCGGAGCCATTGGCCCCATGACTGTGGGACTCAACAATGCCGCCGTGGATCCCGATGATCCAGGTTTCCGCGTCGTCACCTTTGATCAGGTTTACGAAGACTACAAACGCCAGATTCGCGCACTTGTCGCAGGTGGAGTAGATATTCTCATGGTGGAAACCATCTTCGACGCCCTGAACTCCAAAGCCGCACTCGTCGCCTGTCAGGACGTGTTTGAAGAAGATGGATTTAAATTACCCATCATCATCTCCGCTGCGGTTGGTCGTGGTGGAGAAACGATGATTTCCGCTCAAAAAGCAGAGGCACTTTGGAATGCCGTGGCGCATGTGAAGCCACTCGCCATCGGACTCAACTGCTCACTCGGCCCCGATGAAATGCGACCCTTCATCTCAGAACTCAGCCGTGTCTCAGAGAGCTTTGTCTCCTGCTACCCAAATGCCGGCATGCCCGATGCCCTCTCAGAAACAGGCTTCCCGATGCTGCCCGATGACATGTTCGCTCACCTCCGCGACTTCGCCGAATCCGGCTTCATCAACCTCGCCGGTGGCTGCTGCGGCAACACACCCGAGCACATCGCCGCCATCGCCCGCGGTGTCCGAGGCGTCACACCACGCAAACGCCCTATCCTCCCCCAACTTCTCCGCCTCTCCGGAACGGAACCCTACAACCACACAGCCGATAAAAATTTCCTCATGATCGGTGAGCGCACCAATGTCGCAGGCTCCCCCCTCTTCCGCCGACTCATCCAGGAAGAAAATCTGGAAAAAGCCCTCTCCGTCGCCCGACAGCAGGTGGAGAATGGAGCACCCGTCATCGATATTTGTTTTGACGACGGTCTCATCGATGGCGAAGCCATGATGACACGCTACCTCAACCTCGTGCAGTCGGAACCCGATATCACCAAGGTGCCCATCACGGTGGATTCATCAAAATGGGAAGTCTTGTTAGCCGGACTCAAATGCATGCAAGGCAAAGGCATTGTCAACTCGATTTCCCTCAAAGAAGGCGAAGACGTCTTCCGCGAACACGCCCGCACCATCATGAAGTTTGGCGCCGCCGTCGTGGTCATGGCCTTTGATGAACAAGGCCAAGCCGCCACCTACGAAGACAAAATCCGCATCTGCGAACGCGCCTACCGCATCCTCGTGGATGAATGTGACTTCAACCCGCAGGACATCATCTTCGACCCCGCCATCCTTACCGTAGGAACTGGCATCGATGAACATAACAACTACGCGGTCGACTTCTTCGACGCCACAAAATGGATTAAAGAAAATCTACCCGGCGCTAAAGTTTCAGGCGGCGTCTCTAACGTCTCATTTGCTTTCCGAGGCAACAACCCGGTGCGCGAAGCGATGCACTCAGCCTTTCTCTATCACGCCGGAAAAGCTGGTATGGACATGGGGATCGTCAACGCTGGCATGCTCGAGGTCTATGATGAAATCAAACCCGACATGCTTCAACACGTCGAAGATGTCCTGCTCAACCGTGACCCCGATGCCACCGAGCGATTGCTCGATTTCGCAGAACAATTCCGTGGCGTCAAAAAAGCCGATAGCCAGAAACAAGACATCGAATGGCGTAAGGAATCGGTCGAGAAACGCCTAGAATACGCGCTCCTCAAAGGGATCGATGCCTTTATAGTGGAGGACACCGAAGAAGCTCGCCAGAAATACAAAATTCCCCTCAAAGTCATCGAAGGCCCATTGATGGACGGCATGGGCGTGGTCGGCGACCTCTTTGGTGAGGGTAAAATGTTTCTTCCACAGGTGGTCAAATCCGCCCGCGTGATGAAAAAATCCGTCGCTTATCTTGACCCCTTCATGCTGGAGGACAAAGAGGAAGAGATTCTATCCCAGATCAAAACCCTCACAGCAGAAGACCCGAGCCTCAGCGAAGAATCAGCACGCAACATCGCGGAAAAATCCATGAGCGCAGGCCGTATCGTGATGGCGACGGTGAAAGGTGACGTGCACGACATCGGTAAAAATATCGTCGGTGTGGTGCTCGCTTGTAATGGATTCGAAGTCATCGATCTCGGCGTTATGGTTCCCACCGAGAAAATTCTCGAAGTCGCCGCAGAAAGACATGCCGACATCATTGGACTCTCAGGACTCATCACCCCATCGCTGGATGAAATGGTCAACATCGCCAAGGAAATGGAACGTAAGGGGCTGAAAACTCCCATCATTCTCGGTGGCGCCACCACCAGCCCGGCCCACACCGCGGTGAAGATTGCCCCCCACTACTCCGGCCCCATTATCCATGTGTTAGACGCCTCCCGATCCGTGCCCACCACCACCTCTCTGCTCAGCAAAGAAAACCGTGAAAAATTCATCGCCGAGAACAACGCACGCCACGAAAAACTCCGAGCCAGCTTCAACAAAAAAGACAAACCTACCATTAGTTTGGTGGACGCCCGTGCTAACAAATTCACCTTCGACGAAGAAAGCTACCACCCCGCCCAGCCAGAATTCACTGGCACGCGCACCATTAAAAACCAATCCTTGCGCGAACTCGCCGAGTATATCGACTGGACACCCTTCTTCCACGCCTGGGAACTTCGCGGCGTCTGGGACAGAGAGACCAAAGAACTCAAAACCAAAAACAAGGAAGCAGCCAAGGTTGCCAAAAAACTTCATGCTGAAGCCCTCGAGCTACTCGATGACATCATCACCAACAAACGCTTCACCGCCAACGGCATCTACGGATTTTTCCCCGCCTACGCTGACGGAGATGACATCATCCTCCCCGAGCACAACACCACCTTCCACACGCTCAGGCAGCAGCTCAAAAAAACCAGCAGCAAGCCCAACTACGCCCTCAGCGATTTTCTACGTGGCGCGACCGTCTCGGTCGCTCAAAACCCCTCCGGCGAAGCCGCTCCCTCCCCCTCAACCCAAGCCC
>CAYNNY010000128.1:0-5728 GCA_964398555.1 uncultured Verrucomicrobiales bacterium | reverse complement strand
CCCCTCAACCCAAGCCCCCTCAACCCAAGCAATCTCAACCAAATCAACCACCTCCAAAACCCCAAAAGTCACCTTCCTCCAAGACCACAAAAAAATCCACAAATTTGAAGGTTCTAATCTCCCTCACTGGCACCAGGACTCCGCCACCTACGCAGTCACCTTCCGGCTTGCCGACTCACTCCCCCAGTCAGCCCTCGATTCCTATGCGGAAGAAAAGGCACACTGGAGCACCCTACGCGCTAAAGCCAAAGCCGAAGGAAACACCTCCATCGCCAATGACGCCACGCACAACATCTTCAACTGTTATAACAAGCACCTCGAAGAAGCCCTTGAACAAGGCTACGGAGAATGCACCTTAAACAACCCAGAAGCGGCAGAAATACTCAAAACCGCACTCCTCCACTTCGCGACAAAGAGGTATGAACTCTACGCCTACACCATCGCGGGAAACCATGTCCACGCCATTTTAAAACCGCTAGATGAACATAGCATCTCTGAGATTCTCCACTCGTGGAAATCATTTACAGCCCATGAAATTAACAAAGCCCTGAATCGTGAGGGGCCACTTTGGCAAAAAGAATTCTATGATCACATCATCCGCGATGAAAACGATTTCATCCATCAGCGTGATTACATCATGAAGCATGCCACCGAGTGGAAGTCTGGGCTTTGTGTTTTGGATACGGCAGCGTGCTCACAAGATGCGGAAAAGTCTGGGCTTCGCCTTGGGGGTCAGAGCGACCGAGACGGTCGCGCCACGGACCACCTCGGAGCCTTCGTCGTAGGCATCCACGGTGCGGACGAATGGGCGGCATCACTTCGTGAAAAACATGAAGTGGACACAGCCATCATGGTGCAAGCCATTGCGGACCGACTCGCCGAAGCCTTTGCCGAACTCCTCCACCACCGCGCCCGCGTTGCATGGGGATACGAACGCCCTAATGAGTTCAACAACAACGAGCTCATCAAAGAAATCTACCGAGGAATCCGCCCCGCACCCGGCTACCCATCCCAACCAGACCACACCGAGAAAGAAGCACTCTTCAAACTTCTCAAGGTCGAGGAAGAAACAGGCGTCACCCTCACCGAGTCCTGTGCCATGCACCCTGGTTCAGCCGTCTCCGGACTCATGTTCTCCCACCCCGACAGCAAATACTTCGCCCTCAGCGACCTGCAAAAAGATCAGGTCGAAGACTACGCCCAGCGCAAAGGCTGGACATTAGACAAAGCCGAGAAATGGCTCGGGCCGTGGTTGGGGTATTAAGCAAAAACAAAAAGCGGGACTTTTAATGCCTAATCATTAAATTTGACGCTTTTTAATTTGACGCACCCACACCATGAGAATAATGGTGACGGCCTATGAAACGACTCAGCAACAATCACAAGAGAAACCCGAGTGGCCCACTGACGCTAGTCGTCGCAGTCATCTTGGGGAGCACCATCACAAGTGGAACAGCTTTGGCTGATGGTAAAATTCAAGACGAGCGTATTCGTCCGGCAACCCCGATTGAAATCACTTCAAGTTGCAAGCCGCCTTTGCGCCCTACACATACGGCAGGGCCTCGGCCTTCGCTTCAATGGCATCGCTGTGATTAAGCAATTCCTGAATGGGGTCCCAGCGTGCGGTCAACAGCGCTTCACGAGCGGACTCAGGCATCGTAATCGCAATCGAGGCTTCACCATATGTCACCGCCATTGCATTAAGGTCGATGGCCACATCCAACGCGGGATTCTCTTCCACAGCTGCCGTGAGAGTTTCTATATCCCCCTTCGATGCACAAACACAGGGCATCCCGATCCCCGTTGAGTTACCAAAGAAAATCTCGGCAAAACTCTCGGCAATAATCGCCCTATACCCACAACGATAGATCGACTGCGGTGCGTGCTCACGCGATGAGCCACAGCCAAAGTTCGGACCAGCAAGCATGATCGAAGCACCAGCAAAGCGAGAATCGTCAAGTGAGTGATTCAGTGAGTTCCCTTCGCTATCGAATCGGACATCATAAAACATGCCTTCGGCAAGGTCGTCAAAAGTAACACATTTAAGAAAACGTGCTGGGATGATGCGGTCGGTATCGATATCAGCACCTGGGACAAAAACTGCGGTGCCGGAAACTTGGGTAATGGATGGAATGGACATTTTTTTTGAGAAGTAAGAGGTAAGAAAGAAGAAGCGAGAGACTACTGCACGAGAGTCACTTGATAGCCAGCGGCCTTGACGAGCTCTGTGATGTTATTTTTGCCCACATAATGGCCAGCACCAGCAGCGAAAAAACAAGAACCAGCATCTGGCATGGAGATCGCTTGAAGAATGCTCTGGGCCATACCTGGATTACGACCATCAAGCAAAAGCTTACGAAATCTAGCATTCATTGCCTTATCAATCTCAATCCCCACCGTCGAATCTGCCTTCATGGCGGCGTCTATTATTTGTAGATCCCCAAGCAAATACGCATTCAGCAAATCACGATAGGAAGGAACACCTAACTCTCTTGATTTCTTCATCACCTGCAAGGTTACATCGAGCAGCTCAATCTGATCTTTGAGGGTAAGCTTATCCAAACTCCCAAACTGCTTTTTGTAAGTTTCCAAAGCACCGGTTTTTTTACCCGCTTGAGTGGCTTTTTCCCACAACTGCATATCGAGAGGTTTTTTCCCCTGCAGCTGATCTTCCAGTAATGGAAGAGCCGCTCCAATGGCCCATATATTCATCGGCTCAAACACTTTCGAGGACAACTGTGGATTGATCGCTTTGAGCTCACGATCGAGTGCAGCCACAACCTTTTCGCCAACAATTTCAGAAAGCGACTCGTCACCCTTCCTCATCAAATACGTTGTGGCCGTCACCTGTTTTTCCGGCGACAAATCAACTTCAGCAAAAAATACATCAGCTTGATCAAAGGCTTTTTGTGCTTGTGGGTGCAGGGTAGCCACGCGCTCATCAGACAGATGAATCGTTCCAAAAAGGTAACTCGGTTTCTTCATACCCTTGCCCTCGATTTTCCACAGAAGTGGCTTTACTGGATGTTTGATTTGAGAAAGGTCAGGTGCTAGGGCGTCTTTCGCCTGCAACGTCACGAGACCGACAAGAAAAAGAATGGTGGCAAAAATAGGTATGGATTTCATATAACTTAAATTTGTAGGGTGAGTAACTCAGTCTATTTATTTTACACGGGTTACGGCTCACGTTTAAACCTTCTACGCCACTTCAAAAACCTCACGGGCATCGGCGATCTCGCCTTTCACCGCAGCAGCGGCTACCATGAGGGGGCTCATCAGAACAGTGCGCCCTGTGGTGCTTCCTTGGCGCCCTTTAAAGTTCCGGTTCGACGACGATGCACAAAGCTGGTCTCCGACCAATTTGTCCGGGTTCATCGCCAGACACATTGAGCATCCTGCGGCGCGCCACTCAAATCCAGCATCGATAAAGACCTGATCAATCCCCTCCTTCTTACAAAGCACATCAGTGATCTGTGAGCCGGGAACGGCAATCGCTTTCACCCCGTCCGCCACCTTGTGCCCTTTGAGAAATTGAGCCACCTCGCGGAAGTCAGATAGACGACCATTGGTGCAGGATCCGATGAAGGCAACATCCACATGCACTCCCTTGATCGGTGAGCCTGCGGGCAACTTCATGTATTCTAAAGCCTCAACAATAATGGACTTCGCCACCTCGTCTTTCGCATTCGCAGGGTCAGGAATCGTTTCGGAAATGGAGATGCCATGATCGGGTGAAATCCCCCAAGTCACCGTGGGTTCAATGTCCTCCGCCTTGATATTCACCACATCACCATAGTCGGCATCAGCGTCCGAGGCGTAGGATCTCCAGCGCTCCACAGCCTCGTCCCAAGCCTCGCCTTTCGGCGTGTAGGGTCGGCCGTTCAAATAATCGAATGTGGTCTGGTCGGGATTGACGTATCCGCAGCGGGCACCGCCTTCGATCGCCATGTTGCAGACCGTCATACGTTCCTCCATCGTCATGTTGTCAAACACGCTACCAGCATACTCATAGGCATATCCGATCCCGCCATTGGCTCCAAGCAAGCGGATGATATGCAGCGCCACATCCTTCGCATACACGCCAGGGCGAAGTTCGCCATCGACGTTGATCTGGCGGACATTGAGCTTCTCCAGCGCCACTGTCTGCGATGCCAGCACGTCACGCACCTGAGAGGTCCCGATACCGAAAGCAATCGCACCAAACGCGCCATGCGTCGCGGTGTGGGAATCGCCACACACAATCGTCGATCCCGGCTGGGTAATCCCCTGCTCTGGCCCGACAATATGTACGATCCCCTGCTGACCTGATGCGAGGTCGAAATACTTGATCCCAAACTCCTTCACATTTTTGCGAAGCTCATCGATCATCGCATTCGCCAGCGGATCAGCAAATGGCTGCTGCTGGTTATCGGTGGGCACGATGTGATCCACCGTGGCGAAGGTGCGATTGGGAAATTTCACAGAAAGCCCAAGATCGCGCAACATGCCAAAGGCCTGAGGGCTGGTAACTTCATGAATCAAATGCGTGCCGATAAAGAGCTGAGTCCTGCCATCCGCCAATGTTCCTACGGTGTGTTCGTCCCAGACCTTTTGATATAAATTCTTTCCCATAATGATATATTTCGCTTGCGGGAAGATATGTAGCGCAATTTCCACAAATGGCAAAGCGAGATTCTTCTGTAGGACACGAACTTAAGGAGCCCCTGTCCGAAAATTTCGAAAAAAGAACCCATTTCCTACAAAAAGCATAGAGACCATTATCCCTAGCTGATGAGCCAAAAGCAGGCTCGTAATTTTAGCGCGGAGAATTGGCGACGATTGACGTAAAGGCATGCCCGGTAGCGACCTATGAAACAAAATTCGATCTAATCCCCCCGGTAAAATTCAAATGGGATGTCCCCATTACCTGAGTTCAAGATTTTATTGATGTGTTCACTGTGATCTTCGTTGGGGAAACACTTCAAACGAAAGCCATAATCCTCTTCTTGCTTTGTATTATTTTTTCCATCGAAGGCTTCTACGTCACAATTCGCAAGATAGATCTCGATTAGCATGCCATATTTTCTTTAAATAGGGGCGAATGTTGCCGATTAAAATATCGCCGTTACAATATTCTGTTAAATTGCCTTGTGTTGGAACGTGGCTCGAAGTTGTTTTTCCTTCCCTATTTTGCAAGAGGTTGTCTACTCCTACATAATTTTGTTCATCGACTTTTTCAAAGCTAATGCGTGTTTTAGAATACTCAGCAACCTCCCCCAGTGCCACCCACTCCACCTCCGCGCCATCGAGCAGCTTCTCCAGAAAATCACATCTGTGTTCATCCGTGTCCATCTGTGGTTTAAAATTCTCTTCCTCACTCATACCTTGCATTAGGGAGTGTCTCAAATCTTGTATTTACCGCCGAACCCTCAAAAAAGGAAACGAATATTTACGGAAAAAATCCAAACCGACGGAAAACCACTACAAATACGGCAAACTGGACAGAATGAACGATTTGGAAAAACGAGAATTTGCAATGATGGAACAGGCAGCCAAAACGGAAAAAGCCGAAAAAGAGCTAATCGAACTCCAAGAGAGGCTGGCTATTCATAAAGCCCATCAGGAAAAAACTCAAATGGAATTACTCGACCAGCAATCAAAGCAAAATAGAGAAAGCGCATGAAAATGCAGCGCGAAGCTCTGAACGGTGACGCTTACTCTACCAACGCAAGAAAGCCCTGTATCTCTT
>CAYNNY010000127.1:0-9407 GCA_964398555.1 uncultured Verrucomicrobiales bacterium | reverse complement strand
AGGATATTGTGGTTATTTGATAAAGGATGCCGCTAACCAATAGACACCTTGTTTATTGGATCTCGTTTTCAAGGGGGTAAAAAAAATTGCAACTTTGTGGGGTTTTGTGTGTTGGAGCTTTTATCGTTCCATGGGATGGTGAACCTTGCTTGGTTTATCTCCCTTGGTTCAACCAACTAAATACTATGATGAAAGCAACAGTTCTCGGGCCGGTCGCGGCTCTCGTGATTGGTGGTGCCGCAGGATTTTTTGCCGGCAAAAATGCAGCTCCTGAAGTGGAGGCGAACGATGGTGTGCCGGCGGATGTCCGCTCTTCCCGGCGCTCTACGAGTTCCTTTTCTTCGGGCTCTGGGAGTGCGTCGAACACATCGGCTCGGGAGTGGTCGGGTGAAAAGCTTGGCGGACGGCATGGCTCTGTCTGGGCAAAATTCCAGGCTTGAAGCGCTGATGGATTATTATGCCGGGCTGGATCCAGCTCAGTTTGAGGAGGAGGCTGGAAAGCTGGATGATCTTCCCTGGAGTGAGCGCATCATGGTGGGCTATCTGCTTTTTGCCCGATGGGGTGAGGAGGATCCGGAAGCTGCGAAGAGTTATTTGGAAACAACCGAGGCTCTCAGCCAGGAGTCCAAGGACAGAATCAAGCGCTGGGGCAGCGGTGGCGGAAGAGGACGCGGGCGTTAGTTTGAAACGGGTGCCGCTGAGGCTTTGGGGCATGGAATAGTAGGACAAGTTTGAAACTTGTCCTACTTTCTAGGTGGCCGTATCCACAAGTGTTTTTTAAGTTTTAAGCTCCTAGTGGTCTAGCGGGCTTTCCCCTGAGGCGTCGCCGAGGTGGGCGAGTTCCTGGGGGAGGAATTTCTTGAAGCGCGTTTTATCGATGGCTTTCATGTAGGCTTCCTGGGGGGTGACCAGGCCGGCTTGGAGTTTTTCCCAGATGGCTTCATCCATGAACTGCATGCCTTCAGATTTACCACCGATGATGACATCGTAGAGTTTCTGGGTGGCACCTTCTCGGATAATGGCGGAGACGGCGGTGTTGGCAAACATGATTTCGTTGACGGCGGTCCGCCCCGGTTTGTCGCAGCGTTTCATGAGAAGCTGGGCGACGACACCTCGGAGTGAGGCGGCGAGCATGGTGCGCACTTGGGATTGCTGATCGGCGGGGAAGACGTCCACAATCCGGTCGACGGTTTTGCGGGCGTTGTTGGTGTGCAGGGTTCCGAAGACGAGGAGTCCGGTTTCCGCTGCGGTGAGGGCCAGCGAGATGGTATCGAGGTCTCGCATTTCTCCCACGAGAACGATGTCGGCATCCTCACGCAGGGTGGCGCGCAAACCATCGGCAAATGAGGGGGTCTGGATGGGAACTTCACGCTGGGTGATGATGGATTTTTTGTTGCTGTGAACAAATTCGATGGGCTCCTCAATGGTGATGATGTGACGGTTGAAATTAGTGTTGATGTAATCGATCAGTGCGGCCAAGGTAGTTGATTTTCCCGATCCTGTGGGGCCGGTGACGAGGACGAGTCCCGAGCGCATCCGGCCGAATTCTTTGACAACTTGTGGGATGTTGAGGTCTTCGAGTGAGGCTATTTTTGTGGGGATAAGTCGGAACACCGCGGCGAGTCCATTGCTTTGTTTGAGGTAGTTGCAGCGGAAGCGGGATTTTTCATCCATCGAGTAAGCGAAGTCGAGATCGCCGGTCTTCAGATAGAGTTCAAAAGCTTTGGGGTCGCAGATGCCTTCGAGAAGGTTGCGGATGAGATCGTGGGTCAGTAGTTCTTGGTCTGGAATGACGCTGATTGCGCCGTGGACTCGGACTTTGGGAGGTTCGCCTTCACTGAGGTGAAGATCTGAACCTCCGGACTCGACAAGGTGGGTTAGTAGGGAATCAAGGGCAGCCATGGTGGATTAAAAATAAGTGATGGGTGAAATCGGGGCGAGGGGCTTAGATGGCGAAGTATTGGCGCATTTGGACTTTATCTTCGCTGCGGAAAAGGGCTTCTTCCTGAGTAATGCGGCCTTTAATATAGAGATCGCGCAGGGAGTCGTCCATGGTGATCATACCGACGTTTTTACCTGTCTGCATGATGCCGGGCAGCATGTAGGTTTTTCCCTCGCGAATACAGTTGGACACGGCGGGGGTGTTGACGAGGAGTTCGAGTGCGAGTTCTCGCCCTGAGCCGTCTGCTCGGGGGATGAGTTGTTGGGAAATGATGCCTCGGAGGGACTCGGAAACCATGATGCGGATCTGTGCACGTTGGTCGGGCGGGAAGACGTCCAGAATACGATCCAGTGTTCGAGGGGCATTACCGGTGTGCAGGGTGGCGAGCACGAGGTGACCGGTTTCCGCTGCTGTCAGGGCGAGTTGGATGGTTTCGATATCGCGCATTTCCCCCACCACGATGATATCGGGATCTTCACGCAAGGCACCACGCAGGGCTTTGGGAAAGGATTCGGTGTGGGTGTGGACTTCTCGCTGGTTGACGTGGCAGTTTTTAGATTTGATGATGTATTCGATCGGGTCTTCCAGCGTTAGGATGTGATCTTCACGGTCTGTGTTGATAAAGTCTGTGATCGCGGCGAGGGTGGTGGATTTCCCAGATCCCACCGATCCGGTGACGAGCAGGAGGCCGTTTTGGTATCGAGTCAGGGGGAGGAGGGATTCGATGGGTAGTCCGAGATCCTCCATCGTGCGCACTTTGGTGTCGATGATGCGGAAGCAGATGTCGTATCCGAGGCGTTGTTTGACGACGGATGCGCGGAATCGTCCCAGTTGGCTTTGGTAAGCGAAGTCCACATCGCCCCTTTCCTGGAGTCGTGCCCACTCTTTTTCTTCGAGGAATGAGCGGGCTAGTACTTCCGTTTGTTCGGCGGTGAGATTGGTGGCACCTTCCCAGATAGGCTGGAGCTGGCCGAAGCGGCGCCATGCGGGAGGGTAAGCAGTCGGGAGGTGGATATCGGAGCATTCATACTCGATACCTACCTGAAGGTATTGATCAACGTGGGTGTAAACCGGGATATCAGACATAGAGGTGTGTAGGTTGGCGTATTTGCTACAAGCTAATGGAATGAGTGGTGTTGAAAAGGGAGAAGTTAATTTTTTTTGTTGGAGGTGGTGATTGTGAATACAGAGGCTGGGGGTGGGCCTGTTCTGAGTCGTTAAATATCCAATGGTTCAGCGCATTTTCGGCAGTATTTGGCATCGTTGAGGTGGCCGTGGACGCCGCAGCCGGGGCAGGCGTCGGTGGTGAGGTCTTCCCGCATGGCTTCGCGGACCATATCGCCCGCCACGATGCCTGTGGGCACGGCAATAATCGCGTAACCTGCGAGCACCATAAAGGAAGTGAGCATCTGGCCAAGTGAGGTTTGGACGGTGATGTCGCCGTATCCTACCGTTGTGATGGAGACGATGGCGTAATAAATGCTGATGGGGATGCTGGTGAATTGTGTATCGGGGTGTCCTGACTCTGCTATGTAGATCAGGGTGCCGGCGATGATGGCGAAGATGAGCACAGCGGTGAAAAAGACGGTAATTTTCGCCCGGGAGGCGGCGAGGCCCCTCATGATGGTGTTGGCTCCATCGACGTGCCCTACCATTTTAAGCACGCGAAACATCCTGAGCAATCGGAGGGTGCGGATGATGGCGAAGCTGCTGCTGGCTCCTGAAACGAGCATGAGGTAGCCGGGAAGGCAGGAGAGTAGATCGACAATGCCGTAGAAGCTGAAAATATATTGCCATGGGCGCCTGACCAGCCAGATACGCAAGAGATACTCGAGAGTGAAGACGATGGTGAACACCCACTCGGCGATCATCAGGGCATCGTGGTGTTTTGCTCCGAAAGAGGGCACGGTCTCGAGCATGACGACCGCCACGCTGATGCCGATAAACCAGAGCAGGGTGATATCGAAAAACCTTCCGGCCGGTGTTTCGGCTTCGAAGACGATTTCCCAGACACGATGTTTGAATGATCGCTCATTGGGTGGTCTGTTGGATGATTCTTTGTTGTCCTGCACGGTGAAAAGTTTGCGAAATCGACAGTGGTTTGTCAAACCGCCAGCTTGGAGAATTAAAATATCGAACTTGTCGAGATTTGCATTGACATGTGGCGGGTCGCCTCCTAGTTTGCGCGCCCCTCGTCATGAGGTGGGTGGGTCGTCCGCCCTGGGAAACCTGCATTAACACGCTAATTATTAATAAAGTATGAAAACTTTTTCAGCCAAAGCTCAAGATGTTGAGCGCAAGTGGTATGTGATTGACGCCGATAAAAAGGTGCTCGGTCAGGTAGCCGTCGAAGCCGCGATCCTCCTCCGAGGTAAGCATAAGCCAATTTTCACTCCTCACGTTGACACCGGCGATTACGTCGTGATCATCAATGCTGAGAAAGTTGTTCTCACCGGAAACAAGGAGACCGAGAAAATTTACACTCACTACACCGGATACGTTGGTAACCAGAAGGTGGAAACACCACGTAAAGTGCGTGCCCGTCGCCCTGAGCTTTTGCTTGAGCGCGCCGTTCGCGGAATGGTTCCTCACAACAAGCTTGGTGATGCCATCTACAAGAAACTCAAAGTTGTGGTCGGTTCCGAGCACACTTTCGAGGCACAGCAGCCAGAAGTTTACGAAGTTAAGTAATCCGGAAGTCATCCATTTTTAACCAATAACCATTTATTACTCCAATGAGCGAAGCAACAACATACTGCGCCACAGGTCGTCGCAAGACATCCGTCGCCCGCGTCTGGGTCACTCCCGGCACCGGAAAAATCACGGTCAACAACAAGAACTTTGAAGATTACATCCCTACGGTGACTCTTCAGAACTCTGTGCTTGAGCCGTTCCAAAAATCTAATCTTACCAACAAGTTTGATGTCACGGTTGTCGCCAAAGGTGGCGGAATGACTGGTCAAGTCGATGCGATCCGTCTGGGTATATCCCGCGCACTTTGCGCATACGACGAAGATCTTCGTCCTGCACTGAAAGAGGCCGGCCTCATGCGTCGTGACCCACGTCAGAAAGAGCGTAAGAAATACGGTCAGCCTGGTGCACGTAAGAAGTTCCAGTTCTCCAAGCGTTAAGATCTTCAATTAGTTCAACCTATAATTTTAAAGAACCATGTCCAAACACGCATCACTCAAAATCTCCGGCGGCGCCGGTGGAAAGCGTTCCGTTCTCAAGCGGTTCGAGCGCATCAAGCTCCTCAAGGAGCGCGGCCTGTGGAAAGACGGCAAGAGCCCAATCGGTCTGCCAAAAACCAAGCCGGAAGCATAGGTTTAGGCTTCAGCCTGGCTTATCGCTAACGCAAATTCCTTTCAGCCCGCCCGATGGTATCCATTGGGCGGGTTTTTCTTTCTTCTCTCTATTCTTATTTCTTCCATTTTATCTCTTCTCATCATGTCTACTGAAAATCCAGGAACACGCCTTAATAAATACCTCGCTTCTTGTGGAGTGGGGTCACGCCGATCATGTGATGTCCTTATCAAGGAAGGTCGCATTTTTGTGAACAGTTCGTGCTGCACGAACATGGGCACCCGCGTGACCGCTGACGATGTGGTGCGGGTGGGTCGGAAAGTGGTGACTCCGCGGCTGGCTGAGGTGGTTCTTTTTAATAAGCCGCGTGGGCTGGTGTGCTCGGCGAGCGATGAGCTGGGCCGAGCGACGATCTATAGTATTTTACCCCCCAAATATCAGCATTTAAAAAACGTCGGACGTCTCGATATGGAGTCCGAGGGTATTATTGTTCTCACCAACGATGGTGATTTGGCATTGAAGCTGACGCATCCTCGGCAGAAGGTGGAGAAGGAATACTTGGTTACTTTGGATCAATCATTTTCTAACGAGGTGGTCGAGCGGCTTGTCGCGGGAGTGCATACTCCTGAAGGGCGAGCCTCCGCCAAGTCGGTCAAGCGTGTTTCATCACGTCGGGTCAAGGTAGTGCTTGTGACGGGGATGAAGCGGCAGATTCGCCTGATGTTTGAGGCTCTTCATTTGAAGGTGACCAAGCTAGTGCGCATTCGGATAGGCACTATGACGGGTGGTGGGCTTGAGCTTGGAAAGTGTCATTTACTCGATGAGGAGGATATTCAGGCTCTGCAGATCAACCCGCAGGAAACACGTGCGCCTCAGGGTTCACCCCGCCCGCCAAGTGCGCGTGGAACGTCGAAGCCTGGACGCAAAATGACGCGCCGTCCGGCAAAAAAAGCCGCCCGCAAAACCGGAGGGCGTGGGCCGAGTAAGAATATGACTCGAAAAAGACGCTAGTGACTCAAAAGGAGGGTTGTGGGATTAGGTTGATTGAGTATTATCCCGCGAGCTTGTCCACCACAGCTTTTTGAATCATGAGTAAAAACATCGAAAGTCACCTCAGCGAAGATCGCGAGTTTAAACCTTCCAAGGAATTTTCAAAAAAAGCCCGGGTCTCCAGCATGGCGCAGTATAAGCGCATGTATCAGGAGTCGATTGAAAAGCCTGCGACATTCTGGGCGCGCGAAGCCAAGGAGCTGCTATGGTCAAAAAAGTGGACCAAGGTCCTGGATTGGAAGGCACCCTACGCCAAGTGGTTTGTCGGTGGTAAAACCAACATTTGCGTCAACTGTGTGGACCGTCATGTGGACGAAGGCCGTGGCACCAAAGCCGCCATTATTTGGGAAGGTGAGCCCGGCGATAAGCGCACCATCACGTATCAACAATTGCAGCGCGAGGTCTGCCGATTTGCCAATGTGCTGATCGCCAATGGCGTCAAGTCCAAGGATCGTGTGCTCATTTACATGCCGATGACTCCTGAAGCGAGTATCGCAATGTTAGCCTGTGCCCGTATTGGTGCGGTGCACTCGATTGTGTTTGGCGGATTTTCCGCTGAATCCATCAAAGATCGGTTGCAGGACTCCCAGGCCGTGGCCGTTATCACCGCTGACGGCGGCTGGCGCCGTGGCAATGTGATTGATCTCAAAGTCAATGTGGACGAAGCCCTCAAGGGGGACAAAACGGTGAAGAAAGTGATCGTCCTGCAGCGCACGAACAACGAGGTCAAGATGAAGCGTGGCCGTGATGTTTGGTGGCATGAGGAGACCGCTAAAGTCCCCGCCACTCATAAGGCGAAAGCCTTTGATAGTGAGCACCCGCTCTTTATTCTCTACACCTCCGGATCTACCGGTAAGCCCAAGGGGATCCTGCACACCACGGGTGGTTATATGATCAACACCTATGCCACCTGTAAGTATATCTTCGATATGCGGGACGATGACGTTTACTGGTGCACGGCCGATGTCGGTTGGATCACAGGGCACTCTTACATTACCTATGGGCCTATGCTTAATGGGGTGACTCAGATCATGTATGAGGGCGCGCCAAACTACCCTGACTTTTCCCGCTTCTGGCAGATTGTCGAAGAGTATGGAGTGACTATTTTTTACACCGCGCCAACAGCGATCCGCGCGTTTATCAAAGCTGGTGATGAGCTGGTGGAGAAACACGATCTTTCATCACTCCGGTTGCTGGGAACCGTGGGTGAACCCATTAACCCAGAAGCTTGGATGTGGTATTACAACAAAATCGGTGGCGGACGCTGCCCGATTGTCGATACTTGGTGGCAGACTGAAACCGGTGCGATTATGCTTTCGCCGATGCCTGGATGCACGCCGATCAAACCTGGAACTGCGACGCTGCCGTTCTTTGGTGTGGATGCGGCTATTCTCGATGAAGAAGGTAATGAGTGCAAGGCGAACGAAGGTGGCCGACTGGTGATTCGCCAGCCATGGCCAGGTATGTTGCGGACGATTTATGGCGATAAAAAACGCTACAAAGACACCTACTGGAGCGATTACGACGGCATGTACACGGCCGGTGACGGTGCGCGACGTGATAAGAAAGGGAACTTTTGGATTGTAGGTCGTCTAGATGATGTACTCAACGTTTCCGGTCATCGCCTTGGAACAGCTGAGGTAGAAAGTGCCTTGGTTTCCCATAAGAGTGTTGCTGAAGCTGCCGTGGTGGGGCGTCCTCACGAAATTAAAGGGCAGGCGATTGTTGCCTTTGTTTCCCTAAAAAGTGGAATCGATGGCACGGACGCCTTGCTCAAGGAGGTCCGGAATCATGTCGGTAAGGTGATTGGCTCCATTGCTAAGCCTGATGATGTGTATTTTACTCAGGCCTTACCGAAGACACGCTCGGGTAAAATCATGCGTCGACTTCTTAAAGAGCTTGTTGCCACTGGGAAAGCCACGGGCAACATGACCACGCTTGAAGATATCAATGTGGTGAAAAGCCTTGAGGCTCTTGTAAAAAAGAGGTAACATCCTTCTGTCCAGTTTCTATTGTTCACGATGAATAGTTCACGCTATATTATTTCCCGCCTTCTGTTGTCGTTTGGTTTGCATCGCAAAAACAAACGGCTTCTTGAGGCTGCGGAAGAGGCGCATTTGTTGCGTCAGGCAGAAGAGATTCTTGGTGAGGATGTGTGGGAGCAGGTAGAAGATATTGAGCAAATAAGCGTAGAGTATTGGAACTTGCGTAAGCTCAGAATGGAAGCATCTAAGTTCGAGGGTGCCATGACCGAGGCTGGGGATGTCTTGGACTCCTCTCATGAAGAGCGTAATGAGATCCTGAGTCAGACCAATAAGGAATGTCAGGCTATCGAGGAGAAACGCTTGGGTTATAGAAACGAGGCCAGAGAGCTTATTGCGTAGCGTGATCTGATGATTTCTGAGGCGAAGCTTATTAAGCGGAAATACGAAGTCTCGCGGACGAAGATTGAAGTGATTAGTCTCGAAGGTGGTGGAGAGGAAGTGATTGATAAGGAGAGGCTGAAAATTGAATCGTATAAGCTGGAGCTGCAGAGCCTGAAAAAAGATCGCGAAGCTTTAGGTCTTAAAATTCAGTCTTTAGATCATAAAATCACCAAGATTGAGGAAATGCTGGGGAATGATCGTCAGCGACTCAGGGATGAAGCGTCCAGCGCCTATCAGAGTATCGGTAAGGCCAATAGAGATATCTCGAAGCTAGGTGCGGAAGTGGCACTCGTCGAGTCTGAGATGAAATTGCATTATTCTGAAATTGGTCGGTATGTGAGCTTAGGGTCGCGGCAATAAATAGAGTGTCTGAGATTCGCAGGGATTTTTTTCATCAGCAAGGCGCCGTCCGTCTCGTATATCGGGATATTCGAGACGGATGGCAACGCCGCTGATGGGTAAAAGACCAAGAAGGTCGGGCGCTTTATTTCTTTCCGCGGCCCTTACACGTTGGTTTGGATCCGGCCTGTACTCAAATCGGTAAAGGTTACTCAAGTCTTATTGTGCAGATGCAAAGTTTACGTAGTTCGATTGCGCTAAACCATAAGCTCGCTGGTATGGCGAATGGCTAGGAAAAGAGCCAGAAGAAGTTCAAAGACCGAATCAGAGAAATCACGAAACGGACG
>CAYNNY010000126.1:0-9452 GCA_964398555.1 uncultured Verrucomicrobiales bacterium | reverse complement strand
ATCAACCATCAACCAAAAAGCCCCCGCCTCCCATGATCCAAACCATCCCTTAACCGAGCGGGCTGGAGAGTCTTAGCCTCGCTACCACCCACGCGATCTTGCCATTTTATTTCTTCTGATAAACACGCACCCAATCAACCTCCATCTCTGCAGGATAATGTTCCGCCTTGGCCTGCCCTACCCACTTCCCTCCGATCTGCATGGAAAGCACGAAATAAAAAGGTTGGGCGAAAGGATACTGTTTCGCTCCTTTTCCCGGCACTCTTGGGTAGGTATGGGTTGGCTTTCCATTCACGGTAAATATGACTTTCTCAGCACTCCATTCACATCCGTAAGTATTCCAGTCGGCCTTACCCCGTTTACAAAGCGACCATTTACGATGATCAAGCTTTGATTCAGCAAACTCATCCTGCCAGACAAGCGTCCATCCGGGAAGTTGCGGTGCAGCAGCGGATCCGCCAGTTACTGCAGCTGACTGCGCCGAAATTCCACTCCAGACACAGAGCATCGTGGTAACGAGAATGGAGAATGGACGAGCCTCTCCGCAATAAACATCTCCGCGAGAAAAAATCCAAATAGCCATTCATACACCCAACTACGATGTTGCTGAGACCTCTCTTTCACTCTCTGACATCAGGTAAGGACACCCAGACACAAAAAAACCCTTATAAAATAAGGGTTCAAGAGAATGGAGGCGGGAGCGGGAATCGAACCCGCGAATGTCGGTTTTGCAAACCGATGCCTTCCCACTTGGCCATCCCGCCTCTTTATTCTGCTGTCTTTTGCCCTTGGGGAAATGAACTCCCTGCGAGGCGGGACGTAATTAGGTCCTGCCGGGGGCGATGTCAACTGTGCATTTCGACTATGTCGTGAAAAGTCCTCAGTCTGACTTGCCAACAACCATTTTTGCTCGTATTGACACCTCTACGCGGCTATGGACGCCCCTCAAGCCTTTATTTTCCATCAATTTTCACATCCACCTTCAACCCAATATCCAACACCCAGTATTATGGAAGGAATAGCCATCATGACCTCCGGCGGAGACGCCGCCGGAATGAACCCCGCCGTTAAATACGCTGTCGAATACTCCCGCCTTCTCGGCTACAAACCGTTTTTGATCTATAACGGCCTTCGGGGCATGATCGACGACAATATTGAGGAAGCTAAACCCAATTCAGTTTCGGGAATCATCAACCGAGGTGGCACCATCCTTAGATCATCCCGATCCAAGCGGTTTTTTGAATACGAGTCCCGCAAGACAGCCTTTGAAAACCTCAAACGCCACGGCATCACCAAACTCATCGTCATTGGTGGCGACGGCTCATTCCGCGCCCTGAACCAATTTTACGAAGATTTCAAAGTGCCATTCGCAGGCATCCCCGCCACCATCGACAATGATATCCCCGGCACCGATTACTGCCTGGGAGTCGATACCGCCCTCAATATGATTCGCTCTAATGTAGATAGTATTCGAGATACAGCCAACTCCTTTAGCCGCGCATTTGTGGTCGAGGTGATGGGACGAAACTGCGGCTATCTGGCCATGGCATCCGCTGTGACCAGCGGAGCTGAAATATGCATCGTTCCCGAACTTAAATATGATCTCGACGCCATCGGGAAGCGGCTTCGTGGCCAACTTGAGAATGGCCGTAACTTCATCATCGCGATTGTCGCCGAAGGCTGCAATATGAGCGACTACCTCACACGCTGGATCAATGACAATTTAAAAATGGATGCCCGCCTGACCATCCTTGGCCACATCCAACGTGGTGGCTCCCCAACAGTGCGCGACCGCCTGATGGCATCGAAATTTGCGGTGGCTGCCGTTGAATCACTGCACCGCGGTGAGACCTGCAACATCATGGTTTACCGTTCCGGTGACTTTGGCACCCTGCCAATCCATCGAGTAGCAGACTCCCCAACACCTGTGGATTCTGACCTGATCCGACTTTGTAAACCGCTGAGTCGGTAACAAAATTAATATTCCCGCTCCAGCAAGTAACGGGCAATTTGCTCGAGGCGCGCCCCCTTTTTTCCAAACACTTCAAGGGACTTTAGTGCCTTGCGTGTCAGACGGGCCGCCTCTTTACGAGACTTTTCCAATCCGAGAATCGCTGGGTAAGTGGACTTATCCACCGCCTCATCCTTGCCGGCGGTTTTTCCTAGCTTTTCAGTGGTTTGCGTCACATCGAGAATATCATCAATCACTTGAAAGGCCAGGCCGAGATTGTAGCCGAAGGTTGTTAGTGCCTCGATTTTTCGTGGCGTGGCATTCGCACTCATCGCGCCGAGACGCACCGAGCAGGTGAGCAGGGCTGCTGTTTTCGCTTCGTGAATACGGACAAGTTGCGCCTTGTTCAGACTCTTGCCTTCTCCTTCGAGATCCAGCACCTGACCGCCAATGAGCTTCCGACTCCCTCCAGTTTCCGCGATTTCTTTAACGTAGTCTCCCACATTGTAGCGTTTGGTGGCTGGGGTCTGTGCAATGATAGTGAAGACCTCTGTCAGCAAGGCATCACCGGTGAGGACCGCCATGCCCTCGCCAAAGACCTTATGGCTCGTCGGGCGACCACGGCGAAGATCGTCATCGTCCATACTCGGCAGGTCATCGTGCACCAGCGAGTAGGTATGCATCACCTCGGTGGCGCAGGCTGGAGCCAGTGCGTTTTTGATCTCTCCGCCACAGGCCTCAGCTGCTGCGAGACAAAGAATGGGGCGCAATCGTTTTCCACCAGCGAAAATGCTGTAGCGCATCGCCTTGTGAATCGTCTGAGGGCGAACGCTCTCACGCGGCAGGAATCGCCCAAGGGCAGAGTCCACTTCTTTTTGCTTTGCTTGAAGCCAAGGTTTGAGATCGTCCATCGGAGCTTGGTATTTAGAGTTTAGATCTTAAAATTTCAGTCAATGAGTTCGGCAATCTGAACAGCATTCAGCGCTGCGCCCTTGCGGACCTGATCACCGACCACCCAGAGGGCGAGCGCTTTATTAAAGACCATGTCCTTGCGAATGCGGCCTACGAGACAATTATCTTTTTTCGTCGTGTCCAAAGGCACTGGGTAGATCTCTTCATCGGGATTGTCCTTGGCATCGATTCCAGGGTAATCAGCATAAACGGCACGAGCTTCACTGACATCAGGGTCTTTTTTAAACTTCGCGGTGATGCTCACCGAGTGTGAACGATGCACCGGCACACGCACACAAGTGCAGGTGACACGAAGATCGGGAAGATTAAGAATCTTGCGGCCCTCGTTGAGCATTTTCAGCTCCTCCTTGGTGTAGCCGCTCTCGGTAAAGGAATCCACATGAGGAATCACATTGGAGGCAATTTGGTGCGGATAGACGTTTTTCATGTCGTCGGTCACCTCACCTCCAGCACCGAGCACCTTGATCTGCTCATCAAGCTCAGCGATGCCTTGAGCTCCACTACCGGAAACCGCCTGGTAACTCGAAGCGATGATACTCTCAAGCCCGTAGAGCTTATGCAGAGGATACAGCGCCATCAGAGTAATAATCGTAGTGCAGTTCGGATTGGCAATGATCCCTTTGCGGGCATCCTTTACCGCCTCTGGGTTGATTTCAGGCACAATAAGCGGCACATCCTCGTCCATACGGAAAGCCGATGAGTTATCAATCACGATCGCTCCCGCCGCTGCGGCGCTAGGTGCATACTCCAAAGAAAGCCCTCCCCCAGCACTGAATAAGGCGATATCAACGCCCTCAAAGGAATCGTGTGTGAGTTCCTTAACTTTAATTAACTTTCCACGGAAAGAAATCTCCTTACCTGCCGATCTGGCGGAAGCGAGTAGAGTTAGTTCACTGATTGGGAAATTTCGATCTTCCAAACAATCGAGCATTTCTTGGCCAACGGCTCCTGTAGCCCCTACGATTGCTACATGTTTTGCTTGTTCTGCATTCATAAATGAGGAAAGAGAATGACTTGATCGCCCCACGTGTCAACCCTCTGATTTCACGAAATTCATAATTTTTTTAATGTAAAAAAGTTGAAAATAAGGCTTTTTTAAATTTTTCATATAGCTTTAAATACGGAGTTGTGCTAATGTTCCCTCATGGCTATTACGAAAAGAACTCGCTTCTCCCGTCGTGTCCCGGATCACGTAACCGATGAAATTGTCAACGTCCTTGGTGATGACGACAGCTTTTTTGGCTTCAACGACCTCTTTGAGGCGGTCTACGCACGACTGAAAGAGCGCAATGCCGTGAGCGGCGGAGAAGAAATGCTCCGTCTCCGTGCTTACGAAAAACTTCAAAACCTCGTGACACGCGGCATGATCGAAAAAGAAAACAAGGAATACAAGGGATTACCCAAGCTCTCTGAGGCTCACAGCGACTTCCTCGCTGCCCAAGAGAACGCTTAAGGACCCGCTCTCCTTGAAACCGTTTAATTTCGTGCTGGATATTCCACCACGAATCGTTTTAAAAACCCGTGTCACCTCCAAGTGACGCGGGTTTTTCTTTGCTGACCCACTTCTTTTTACCACCTCATCCACCATCATGCTTGAAAACTATCTTCCCGTCCTCATGCAGACATGCGCCGCTCTTGGATTTTGCGCCATCATGCTCAGCATGAGTGTGCTACTCGGCAAAAAAGGCCGCAGCAACCCCATCAAAGAAACACCTTATGAGTGCGGCATGCTTCCCGTGGGTAAAGGCTCACCCCGTTTCAGCATCAAATTTTACGTTCTGGCGATGCTCTTCGTCCTGTTCGATATCGAAGTAGTCTTCCTCTACCCATGGGCCGTCCAGTTCCGCGAACTTATCCAGGATGGGCCTATGGCATTCTGGAGCATCTGTGGATTTGTCGGCATTCTTGCTGTCGCTTATATCTACGCGCTGAAAAAAGGAGCTCTCGACTGGAGCCACTAAATCAGTAGCTCAGCCCCTCTAAAAAAGGCCTAAAGTGCCCTAAAGCCTGAAACGCCCGCAAATTAAAAAAAAATTACCTTGCTTTACACCTGAGTTTTACTTATCGCGTCCATGGTTCAGCTGCGCGGCATCTTATTTGCTATCGCATCTGGAAAATTGCCAACCGTGGCAAAACCCTAATGATTAGTGCGTGCGTGCACCTGATCGCTAGTTCAAACACCAACGCACACACTAGAATATAATATGAACATCTACGTAGGAAACCTTTCTTGGGGATTAAACCAAGACGACCTTGAGCAACTCTTCGCCGAATACGGCCCAGTTAAAAGCACGAACCTCATCGAGGACCGCGAAACAGGCCGCTCCAAAGGCTTCGCCTTTGTTGAAATGGAAAACACAGAAGACGGCGAAAAAGCCATCGAAGCACTTAACGGACACGAAATCGACGGACGCAGCTTGACTGTAAACGTTGCTCGTCCACGTGAAGAGCGCCCACGTCGCGACAACAATCGCGGAGGCGGTGGTGGTGGTGGTGGATACGGCGGCGGTGGCGGACGTAACAACGACCGCAACAGCTGGTAATCCACGAGAACTATCTCTCTTTAGAGGTCACCCACAGCCTTTGGTGTTTCACCGGGCTGGGGTGGCCTTTTTTTATGCCCATTTAAAAATCCCACAACCTGCCAATGAGTTCCAACCATTGGCCAGCATATTGGTGGCCACGATTTACATGCCATCACATCCCCGACCCACGCCAAACACTGGGCGAAACCCCGCCGCGAGAACTAAAAACTCGGGAAAAATAAGCGGCCTTTGAATACCCCACGCTGTCGTCAAACCTGCTTTTTTACCCGGATTATACAAATGCCACCTAGGAGCCGCCCTGCCAAAGGCGAGATAGAAGGTGTACCCCTTGATGACCAACCTATCATCCTTGACACTTCAATCTTCAAACTTGAAACTCCCCCCATGCAGCCCACTCAGTTCATGGATGCCGTTCAGGCCGTTGTCTCGAAAGAAACACGTTATGACATCGGCGCGTATCATTTTCTCAAGGACGCTCTGGACTTCACCGTAAAGCGAGTGATGGACAGCAATCAGGGAGAACATCGCCACGTATCGGCCGGTGAACTCATTCATGGCTTTAGAGACCTCGCTATCCAGGAATTCGGCCCCATGGCCTCCACCCTGATGAGCGAGTGGGGCATTCAAACCAGTAACGATATCGGCGTGATGGTCTTCCAGCTCATTGAAGAGGGAGCCTTCGGCAAACAGGACTCCGATACCAAGGAAGATTTTTCCAACGTCTTCGATCTCCTCGAAACTCTCGATGCGCCGTTTCTCCCTAAAAACGCGCCGCGACCGACTGAAAAAACGTCTCAACTCAAACTACCATGAAATCGTCACTTCTTCTTACCGCCTTTCTGGACGATGACGCCACGCTCCCAAAATCCAACATGCCCGACTACCTCCACCCCAAAGCCGACGGCTACAAACTCTGGGCCGACGCCATGGAGACGAAGTTAAAAGAACTGCTCGGAGAGTAAGGAGAGCAGACACTTTTGTCAGCCTCAACCCTAGCACCCAACCCTAGAAGCAAACAAAGGCAGCGGTGGACAGAAGTGTCCACCCTCCCTATTTACAGCTTTGCAGCAGCTGCTGTTTTCAGTTCGGCCACCTTCTCACGCTCTGGCGCGGCGCCTCGGGCTTGATCGGGGCGTCCTCCTCCTTTGCCTCCGGCCAGAGGTGCCAGCTCTTGAATCAGCTTGCCAGCCATCACGCCATTGGATTGCGCATCGGCACCGCAATAGGCACCGAGGTGAAGCTTATCACCATCGTCGACAATCAAAAAGGCAGCCTCGCCAAATTGCTTTTTCTTCAATCCGTTCAGCAGCTCTTGAAGCAAAGTCGCGGGACCTTCGAATGATTCCACTATCGCTCCTCCTTGGGCCAGTAGCTCACCCAGAGCGGCATCAGCCACTTTGGCCGCTGCGCCAGCTTGAGCTTTTTTCAATTTTTTACCCGCAGTGATCACAGCCTCCTGAAGTCCCTTCAGATGTTTGATTCCCCGATTAAAAACTTTATTTTGCTGAGCAAAACTTCCTTTCGCTAACATGCCCGCCATGATGTGAGGGAACTGCGCATAGTGCACACCCTCTGATCCTGCCTCCACAAGTTGCTTGTTGAGTTCATCGAGCTTAATCCTCTGCGCATCCGCTTCATCGGAATTTTTCTCAATGATTTGGCGAGCCCAGTCGTAAGCGGCCTCACCGCACACGGCCTCAATCCGTCGAATACCAGAAGCAATCGCACCTTCAGATTTGATTTTAAAAATGCCAATATCCTTCGTATTTCGCACATGAGCTCCACCGCAAAGCTCCATGGAATATCCGTTGAACTCGTCGCCTTCACCACCCACCTGCACCACGCGAACGACATCGCCGTATTTGTCACCGAAGAATTGCTGGATGTCCTTACGACCTTTGATATCGGTATGCGGCACTTCCGACCACGATACCTGATCGCCGGCTTCAATACAGTCATTCACTCGGTGCTCGATCGCATCGATCTGCTCTCGGGTCAACGCGCCGGAGTTAAAGTCGAAACGAAGTCGCGTCCGACTCACCAATGACCCTTGCTGGGCAACATCGCTGGAAACAATCTCGTGTAACGCCCAGTGCAGCAAGTGCGTGGCGGTGTGGTGAGCTTCGATAGGGCGGCGGCGATTTTCGTCCAGATGTAACGTCACCTTATCACCCACCACAACGGAGGCCTCAAGTGGCAACGAGTGAGCGCGAGCCAGACCTAACTGCTGCACGGCAGAAACAGGATAAACAGCCCCATTGTGAACCAACTCGCCCTGATCACCTAACTGACCTCCCATTTCAACATAAAAAGGAGTTTTATCCGTAATCACCAAGAGCTCTTCAAGCTGGCTGTGGACTTCGATGATGGTCGCTTCCACAGAATCATTTTCAAAACCAACAAAATCGGTCACCGCATCCGTAGCAATATCCGCAGCCCTCACCAGCGCCTGCGTGCGAGCCTTGCGGCCAAGTTCACGCTGCTGCTCCATCAACGATTCAAATTTTTTCATATCCACCGTCAAACCACGCTCTTCACAAAGAAGCTGGGTAAGATCGATAGGAAACCCAAAGGTGTCATAAAGTTTAAAGGCAAACTCACCGCAGATTTGCTTCCCTTGTCCACAGATCTCCTGCTCGAACATTGCAAGACCGCGGTCGAGCGTTTCGTTGAAGCTCGCCTCCTCACGCTGGAGGTTCTCCTTGATCGCTTTTTCACGCTCTTTGAGCTCGGAAAAAATACCCGACATCTGCTCGACGAGTGTGCCCACCAGCTCAGCCATAAAGTTGGTTTTACCCGTAAACCCAAGCGTGCGGCCATAGCGCACAGCCCTGCGAAGAATGCGGCGGAGCACATAGTTGCGACCCGTATTTCCTAACATAATACCGTCAGCGAGGGAAAACGAAAGCGTCCTGATGTGATCGGCGATCACGCGGAAAGCAATGGCCTCTTTTAACTCGCCTGAAATTGTCGACTTATCGGCATCCACGGATGCCGGGTAGATATCGACGTATTTCTTTCCACTCAGCTCCTCCAGCTTCCGGAAGATCGGCTGGAAAACATCCGTGGCGTAGTTGGTAGGCTGTTTGGAAAAATCAGTGAAATTCTTCGTCCCCTGAATGATCGAGCAAGCACGCTCAAAACCCATTCCGGTATCGACATGTTTGGCGGGAAGATCGCGGAACGAACCATCGGCCTCCGCATTGTACTGAATGAAGACGAGGTTCCAGATCTCAATACACAGATCGGAGTCCATGTTCACCAATTTCCCTTCGGTATCGCCCTCGGGAGTGAGATCGACGTGCAGTTCGGAACACGGACCGCAGGGACCGGTTTCGCCCATCATCCAGAAGTTGTCTTTGACGTTGCCATTGACGATCTGCTTTTTCGGATCGAGCCCTTTGCTTTCGTAAAGTTTCGCCCAAATATCATAAGCCTCCTGATCAAAATGGCCGGGATCTCCCTTGGCTGGCATATAAACCGTGGCGTAAAGCCGCTCAGCGGGAAACCCCCAGCGCTCCACCACCAATTCCCAGGACCATTCGATGGCCTCCTTTTTAAAATAGTCACCAAACGACCAGTTGCCCAGCATCTCAAACATCGTGTGGTGATAGCTGTCGTAGCCCACATCCTCGAGGTCATTGTGCTTACCTCCGGCCCGAATACACTTCTGAGTATCGGCCGCGCGTGGTGGATCGTAGGGAGCTTTATCCGTTCCTAAGAAATAAGGCACAAACTGATTCATCCCCGCATTGGTAAAAAGCAGTCCAGGGCTCTGCGGCATCAGGGAAGCCGAGGGCACGATGGTGTGTTGCTTCTCCTTGAAAAAATCAAAGAAGCTCTGGCGGATTTCATTAGCGGTCATGAGAAAATCGAGATCAGTTATAAGTTATCAAAAAATAGGGCATCGCCCTCCTGAGGCGTTGAAATAAAGGAAATCACCCAATTACGCAAGCTTCGTGTTGCCCCGCATTACGCAGGGT
>CAYNNY010000125.1:2178-9500 GCA_964398555.1 uncultured Verrucomicrobiales bacterium | reverse complement strand
CAAGCCTATCCTACCCTCCAGCAACCGCGCCACATGCTTCGCGATCACATCAGCCTCCAGATTCACCTTCTGGCCGACCGCAGCATCGTGAAGCCTAGTCATCTCCATCGTATGAGGAATGATCCAGAACACGGCACTGCTTTCCTTGAGTTCGGCAATCGTTAAAGAAATGCCATCAATCGCCAGCGACCCTTTATCAATACACAAGGGCATCATCTCAGCTGGCAGAGCAATCTCAAACCGATAGTCCCCTCCGTGCGGAGAAAGATCAAGAATCTCACCGGTGTCATCCACATGGCCTTGGACGAAATGACCGCCAAAGCGATCGCTCGCTAACATCGCGCGCTCCAGATTCACAAGCCGCCCCACAGTCAATTCACCTAATGAGGTGACATTAAGCGTCTGCTGCAAGACATCAAAAGAAGCGGAAGTGTCATCGTGCTCAGTAACGGTAAGGCAACAACCATTGACCGCACACGACTCCCCGTCCACCAACTCCGAGGCAAAGGGGATTTCCAAAGTCAAACGCACCTGATCAGCGCGTGGCTCGATCGCCAACACCTTGCCTGTTGCTTCAATGAGTCCCGTGAACATCGTTCTAAATGAGTAAGATTAGTGAGAATTTTGATCGGTCTCCTGAGTGGTATCCGCATGTTTTTCAACCGACTCCACCTTCGACTTATCCAGAGTAAACATTGCGTCAATACCATCATCCGGGATGAGCATCATGTAAGCAGAGACAATGATGGTAGGAATGATCGCTCCAAGCAAAAGCTTTCCAGGAGAAACGCCATCACCAAAGAACCGGCCCAATAACGCCTGACCCGCTGGGTTAGGAGCATTCGCAATCACCGTGAGGCCTCCACCAGAAACAGCACCTGCCAACACAGCGTATTTCAACGATGGCCCTAGCCCATCGACTTGGCTGGCGAGGAAAGTAATCGCGGCATTATCATTAAATGAGGTCAACAACACAGAGCCTAGGAAAAGCGGCCACTCACTCAAACTACTAATGACTGGAGCCAACCACCACCCCTGCAATCCTCCATGAATCACAAGACCAGCAAGGAAGAAGCCCACCAAGATCGGACCGCGCAGCATAACCTCCGTTTGATGGTGTTCTGTCGCTTGGCGGAAAGCTAAGAAAAAGAGAAAACCACCCACAAACAACGCTGGCGTGTGAGCAAAATAAACGGTCCAAGCCATAAATAACAAGTGGGTCAATGTCACCCAAAGCGGGACAGATCGATTATTCTCTTCCAGGTCACCCTTACCATCACCATCGTGATCCTCGAGGCGATCACTCATCCCCTTAAGCTCTTTGCGGAAGACGAAATAATAGAGCAGCGTCGAGGTCAAGATGCCGATGATCGCCTTATCACCAAAATGCATAAACATTTCAGCAGAACTCAACTCCCACTTCTGAGCCACCATCAACACAGGAGGGGCTGCGAAATTCGTAAGCACACCACCCACTGAGATATTAACGAAAAGCAAACCCAAGGTAGCGTAGGAAAATAAGGCCGATGGCTTGAGACTGTAAAACTTCTTCGCCAGCAACATCGCAGCAATCGTCATTGCGCCGGGTTCGGTGATAAATGAACCCAAAACTGGCCCGACAATCATGATGGACAACCACCAAGCAGCGGGAGTCTCATGCCCCCATTTCGCAAAAAATCGCAAGCAGGACTCGGCAAATCGCAATACAGGCCGAGTCGACGCCAATGCCATAATAATCACCACAAACAAAGGCTCCGTGAAATCCACTGTTGAAATATACGCCTCCGCCGTTCCTAGACCGTAAAAACTTGTGATCGCCACAATCAGAGCGACAACCCAAATCCCGAAAATCGCTTCAATCTCACCAAAGAAGTGAAAAAAGGTCGCCTTAAAGCTGACCAAATCCTTCACGGTAGTTTTCTCTCCCAGAGCGGCCCTATCATGCCTGACTCTGGCATCGTGATCGTGCTGGAGCTTGTGTGCGTATTTGGTGATCGGCACCGCAAAAAACGTGTGGATAATCGCACAAACAAAAAGAAGACTCGCCACCAATAAAAACGGCTCTTGCTCAATCCGATAGCTCAGTTTTTCTCCTATCGACTCGATACCTGCGGCTTCTTCTTCAGCGGCAAAATTAGCGATACTTTGCTGAAAGGCGGGTGTCGGCGCGTGACTGCTGGAGCCACTGGCCATGAGAGATGGTGCACTCAGGGCGAAAATCATCAAAAGGAGAGAGAAAATCGATTTGTTCATAGGACCCCCAAGAACTATCACATGCACCCACAATGACAACCGTCTTTTTAAAGACTGTCACAACCTTATCGACTCACTATCGTTCGCAGAATTAAGAAACCAGAATCAAGATTCAAGATTCAAGACATGAAAGTAAGATGAGCTTTCAGCCATACATTTACTCTGGCTGAACACCCCAAAACCACAACTCTAGAAAATTTTGAGAAATTCTGTTAATTCTTGGCGCCGCAGGCAACAACCCGCAGCCCATCCATTTTGGTATTTGGAACTTGGAGTTTGGAGTTTAAAGTCTAAAACCTCCCTGTGCCAGCTGCCCGAGTATTGATTGATGGACCTAATGAATTGGTCTTCGACTACGCCATTCCCGAAGGAATGAATGCCCAGACGGGATGTCGGGTAAAAATCCCGCTGCGAAACCGATCCTCCACAGGCACGATCCTCGATATCACCGAGGAAATGCCCGATAACTACGATCTCCGTGAAATCCTCTCCCTCATCGATCCCGAACCGCTCATCACCGCCAAACTCATGCAAATGGGCAAATGGATGGCCGACTACTACGCCTCACCCATGGAGCTGGTCATGCGTGTCCTCCTACCTGAGGCCGTGCGGCAAGAATCCCATTCCGAGAAAACCCTCAAGATGGTGAAGGTCGTCACCATGCCCGATGACGAAGCCCTGACGAAACTTTCCAAACGAGCCGCACGGCAGCACCTCATTCTCACCTTAGTCCAAGCCGCCGGAGGACAGATGGCGATGAAAGATCTCGGCCCCGGGGCAGCAGCCTCAGTCAAATCTATGAGCAAACACGGATGGGTCGAAGTGATCGAAGAAGCCGTGCGACGCGACCCCGATGAAGGTGAAGAATTCCTCGAAGACTCCCCACTGAAGCTCAATGACGGCCAGTCCATTGTGATGGAAAAAGTCCTTACCCAGATCAAGCAACCGGGAAAACCCATGCTCCTGCACGGCGTCACAGGATCGGGAAAAACCGAGATCTACCTGCAAGCTGCGCAGCAGTGCATCGATGAAGGGAAAAGCGTTCTCGTCCTCCTCCCCGAGATCGCCCTCGCGCCACAAACCGTGCAACGGTTCAAATCCCGATTTTCCTCGATCCAGGACCAAGTCGCCGTCCTCCACTCCCATTTATCCCAAGGGGAACGCTTCGATGAGTGGCACCGCATCCGCAGCGGTCACGCCCGCATCGTCATCGGCGCCCGCAGCGCCGTCTTCGCACCACTCACGAACCTCGGCATCATCATCGTCGATGAAGAGCATGAGAACTCCTACAAACAAGACACCGCCCCGCGCTATCACGGCCGCGACCTCGCGGTGCTCAGGGCCCACATTGAAAAATGCGCTGTCTTATTAGGGTCCGCCACACCCTCGCTCGAATCATACCACAACACCGAACGCGAAAAATACGAACTTCTCACGCTCGATGAACGCGCCGATGGCCAGTCCTTACCTATTATCCGGATCGTCGACATGAAGATCGAGGGGCGAAAATTCAAAGGTGGACCCGCCATTCTCTCCGACCCGCTCCGGACGATGATGGAGAAAAAACTAGCCGATGGAGAACAGGTCATCTTGTTTTTGAACCGGCGCGGCTTTGCTCGCTCTCTCCAGTGCCCAGGCTGCGGCCACGTCTGTGAATGCCGCCACTGCGCCCTCCCCCTCACCTATCACCGAGCCGAAGAGCGACTCATTTGCCACATTTGCGGTCACCAAGCAATCACGCCTCGCAAATGCCCCGAGTGCAACGACCCCGCGATCCGCTTCCAAGGCTACGGCACCGAGCAGGTGGAAGGCGTGCTCAAAAAAGTATTCCCACTCGCTAAACTCGCCAGGATCGACACCGATACCATGCGCCGAAAAAATGCCCTCCGGGACACGCTCAAAGCCTTCCGTCAGCGAAAAATCGACATCATCATTGGCACTCAGATGATAGCCAAAGGACTCCACTTTCCCAACGTCACCCTCGTAGGTGTGCTCAATGCCGACCTCGGGCTGCATGTGCCGGATTTCCGCGCTGGAGAACGCACCTTCCAACTGCTCACCCAGGTCGCAGGTCGGGCTGGCCGGGGAGAGCTTGAAGGCGTAGTTATTGTGCAAACCTTCACCCCGCACTCACCCTCCATCCAATACGCGCGCCACCACGACTTTCCAGGCTATGCCGACCAAGAACTCGAGTTCCGCAAGCAATTCGGTTACCCGCCCTACACCCACTGTGCCATATTAGGCACCCGCTCTACCCATGAGCGCCGCGCTGAGTTCACACTCGAAAACCTACACCGCCGACTCAAAACCGACCTCCCCGATGGCATGGTCCTCGGCGAACCACTCCCCGCCGCACTCACCAAAGCGCACGGGAAATTCCGCTTCCAGCTCATGATTCTCGGCAGCTCAGCCCGCCAACTTTCCAGACACATCAGCCACATCCTCGCCCAAACGCCCCCCCCTGAAGATGTCAACATCATCTTCGACATGGATGCCATGGGTATGTAAACTCAAAAAAACAACCTCCACAACATGCCCAAAACAACGATGAAAACGACTGCTATTTTACTACTCAGCGCCCTCTCCCTGATTCTCAACTCCTGCATGGTGCGCACCGTCACAGGCGAAGGCGGAGAAGTGCTCTACAAAAAACCTGTGCACGGAACTCCTTGGGAATCAAATCAGCGCCAACTCGACGAGGTGGAAGCGACGGAAGAATCTCTTGGTATCTATGGGCGATAATTTAACAAGCGCTGGCTCCCCGCCCCTCGTCTCAGTCATCATGCCCTGCTTTAATGCCAGCTCCAGCGTGGAGCTCGCCATCAAAAGTATCCAAAACCAAACCTACCCAAACTGGGAACTCATCGTCATCGATGACGGATCTGCCGACGACTCCGCATCCCGCGTGCGCGCGCTGGCCGAAACCGACCCTCGCATCCTCCCACTCCGCCAAAGCCATCAAGGAGTGGTCGAGGCCTCCAACCACGGACTACGCATTGCCCGTGGCGAACTCATGGCCAGGATGGACGCCGATGACACATCGCGCCCGCTCCGACTCGAACGACAAGTCCAGACACTCTCCCAGCACCCCGAACTGGGAGCCGTCTCCTGCCTAGCCCACTTTGCCGGGGACCCCGAATCCGCTGGCGGCTACGCCCATCATGTGCACTGGGCGAACCAATGCATCACTCCCGAGAAAATTGCGCTTAATCGCTTTATCGACCTCCCCGTCCCCCACCCGACTTTGATGTTTCGACGCAGCCTCATCGAATCCTTCGGTGCCTACCGTGGAGGCGATTTCCCAGAAGACTACGAAATGATCCTCCGCTGGATTTCCCATGGAACCAACATTGGAAAAGTAGCTGAAGTCTTATTCGACTGGCATGATCCACCCAGTCGCCTCTCGCGCAATGACACCCGCTATGACATGGCCGCCTTTCACCAATGCAAAGCGCCTCACCTCGCCCAAGCCAGACGTCTCAGTGGTCCAGATCATCATAAGCAAGCCTAAGCCTTGAAAACGACGTCATATCCCGCTCATGGTTCTTGACTCTCTGACGTCTCGCCTCTAATTTGCCGCCCTCGGACGGAACACCCGATCCATTTGAACACCTTTCACCACTAATTCATCATGAACATCACCGTTGATAAACAACCTGAGTGCACTGCAACCCTGCATGCTGAAATCCCCGCTGATCACGTTAGCAAAGAGCGTAAGAGCATTATCAAAGCCTACTCAAAAGAAGCAAAAATCCCCGGGTTCCGCCCAGGAAAAACACCTGTTTCTGTCATTGAAAAGCGCTTTGGTGTCGCCATCAAGGAAGAGCTCGAGTCACGCTTGATCAGTGCTGCGTGCCAAGACGCCATGAAGCAGAACGAAGACCTCAAGGTGCTTCACTTTAAAAACCCTGAATCCGTCGTTCTCAATGACGATGGCACATTCACCTTATCGATGCCTCTCATTCTGGCCCCAAGCTTCAAGCTTCCAGAATACAAAGGTATCGAGGTAAAACTCCCCTCTGCCGAGGCAACCGAGGAAGAGCTCCAGCGTGAGATCGACGGCGTGCTTGAGCGTTATGCTGAATACAACGACGTCGAAGACCGCGCACTTCAGTCCGGCGACATCGCCGTGATCGACTTCACATCCACTCTCGACGGCAAGCCACTTGAAGAAGCCCTAGGCAAACCTGCCGGCATCCTCGGAGGCAAAGAAGACTACTGGGTAAAACTGCAAGAAGACGCATTCCTTCCAGGTTTCAGCGAGCAGCTCGAAGGAGCCTCCACTGGTGATGAGCGCGAAGTCACCTGCTCCGTAGGCGATGACTTCCCACTCGAAGAACTTCGAGGCAAGGACATCGTCCTTTCCGTTAAAGTCAAGACCATCAAGGAACAAGACCTCCCTGAAATGAACGACGAATTTGTCGCCGACACCCTTCAGTTTGGCAAAGACAAAACCGTCGACGACCTCAAGGAGCTGATTTCCGAGCAAATCACCCAGCAAAAAAGTCAACAAATCAACGAAAGCAAGATCAACCAGATCGTCGAGGCATTGATTGAGCGTGTTGACTTCGAACTCCCTGAGGAGATGGTCACCGCCGAGGCCCAAGGCAGTGCAGACGACATGGTCGCCCGCGGAGCCCAAGCCGGACTCAGCGACGAAGAAATCGAGGCTCAGCAAGGCGACATCATCGCCACCGCGCAGGTACAGGCTCGTAACAACCTGAAGACCAACTTCATCCTCCAGGAAATTGCCCAAGCCGAAGAAATCACCGTTTCTCAAAATGAGTTGCTCCAGCGCATCACAGCCATGGCTCAGCAAGAGAAAAAGCAAGTGAAAGCATTCATCAAGGAACTCCAGCGCGGAAACCGTATCGATAGCATCCAAAACTCCATCTTGGTCGGAAAAGCCATCGACTTCCTCGTGGAGAATGCCAAGATTGAAGAGGTTGAGGCCGACACAGAAACCTCCGAAGATTAATACCCATCAACCCGTGAGTCACTGAATAACTCAATCACTGAATAACTGAATAACTCAATCACTCAATCACTCAATCACTTCCACCATGGAT
>CAYNNY010000125.1:0-2078 GCA_964398555.1 uncultured Verrucomicrobiales bacterium | reverse complement strand
ACTGAATAACTGAATAACTCAATCACTCAATCACTCAATCACTTCCACCATGGATTCCACACCAGCAAACAGCTATTACATCCCCACAGTCATCGAATCCGATGGCCGTGGTGAACGCGCCTATGATATTTACTCCCGTCTGCTGAAAGACAGGATTATCTTTATCGGAACAGGCATCGATGACGGAGTCGCTAACTCCATCATCGCCCAGCTTCTTTTTCTGCAAATGCAGGATCCAAAGAAAGACATCCACATCTACATCAACTCCCCCGGGGGATCGGTCACGGCCGGCTTGGCGATTTATGACACCATGCAGTTCTTGACCTGCGATGTGAACACTTACTGTATCGGGATCGCAGCCTCCATGGGTGCGGTCTTGCTTACTGCAGGAACTGAGGGCAAGCGTTTCTGCCTGCCCAATGCCCACGTCATGATCCACCAGGTCTCTGGTGGAGCACAAGGAACAGCGGCCGACGTCGAACGCACCTTCGGATTTATGATCAATCTGAAAAAGCGCCTCAATGCCATCTTATCCAAGCACACAGGTAAAACCGAGAAACAGATTGAAAAAGATGCCGACCGTGACAACTATATGTCTGGAGAAGAAGCCGCTGCCTATGGCCTCGTGGACAAAGTCCTCGAAAGCCGCAAAGAGCTCCCTGAAAATAGCTCCGATGACGCAAAAAAATAAAACAAACCCCGTAATTTAAGCTATCATCGGGGTGTCGGAAGGGAAAACTTCCGGCACCCCTTTTGCTTCTTTAACCTTCTACACCCACGTCCTCACTTACGATCCACTACCACCATGGCACGCTCAACCAATCTCACTATGTGCTCCTTTTGTGGCAAAAGCCACTCGGAGGTCAAAAAACTCATTGCCGGCCCCGCCGTCTATATCTGCAACGAATGCATCGAGGTCTGCTCGACCATTATGGAAAAAGAGCTCAGTCAGGCGAACTCATCTTTCGCGAGTGCCCAGCTGAACGATAGCGATATCCCGACCCCCGAAGAACTCAATGCCAAACTGGATGACTTTGTCATTGGCCAAGAGCAGGCGAAAAAAGTGCTCGCGGTAGCCGTCTACAACCACTACCTCCGCCTTCGCCAAACCGAAATGAACCCGTCACCCGAGTTCAACGATGTCGAAATCGAAAAATCCAATATCCTCATGCTCGGGCCTACCGGCTCAGGAAAAACTCTACTCGCACGCACGCTCGCTAAAGTGCTCGATGTCCCCTTCACCATTGTCGATGCCACCACATTGACCGAAGCCGGATACGTCGGCGACGATGTAGAAAATATCATTTTACGCCTCCTGCAAACCGCTGACTTCGATGTCGAGCGCGCCGAGCGCGGCATCATCTACGTGGATGAAATCGATAAAATTGGCCGCACCACCTCCAATGTCTCCATCACCCGCGATGTCTCCGGAGAAGGTGTGCAGCAAGCGCTGCTGAAAATTCTTGAAGGAACCATCTGCAACGTCCCACCACAAGGTGGCCGCAAGCACCCGCAGCAGGAATACATCCAGGTCAACACCGAGAAAATCCTCTTTGTCTGCGGTGGTGCCTTCGTTGGCATCAATGACATTATCAGCCGCCGACTCGGCAAACACGTGCTCGGCTTCCACGAAGAAGGTGACACAGCCGATCAAGTGCACGACATCGCCAGACTGCTCGAAAAAGCTGAGCCTGAGGACCTGCTCCACTTTGGATTGATCCCTGAATTTATTGGCCGCCTCCCCATCATCTCCTCCCTGCGTGAACTCACCACGGAAGAGCTCATCGAGATTCTCACCAAGCCAAAAAATGCGCTCATCAAGCAATACTCCAAACTGCTAGCCATGAGTGGAGTGAAGCTCAAGGTCACCAAAGACGGCCTACACGCTCTCGCAGAAGAAGCCCTGCGCCGAGGCACCGGTGCCCGAGCACTACGCTCGATTTTTGAGAAAATCATGCTCGATGTCATGTATGAAGTGCCAAGCCGCAGCAACATCGCATCGATCACCGTCAACCGCGCCGTGGTGGAAGGCAAACGCTCCCCCATCATCCGCAAAAAACGCGCTGACGCAGCTTAGG
>CAYNNY010000124.1:0-9641 GCA_964398555.1 uncultured Verrucomicrobiales bacterium | reverse complement strand
GCTGGAAACTCTTCTCAAGTTAGCACCACAGGCACAGTTCATCATGCCATCAATGGGCTTCAAGTCTCAGCGACTGCTGAAGATCCGCTTGTGAATGGCACTACCTTTTCCTATGTTAAGGGAGGGGGAAATGGAACGAGTCCTGTCGGCAACCTGTGGATTGCTGGCTCAACGGGGGATACTACCTATAACACCCTCCTCAGTTCCGCAAACTTTGGGCTCGGAGGGCCGAGCGTAACGATCTCTCTCGGTGATGGATCCACATTGGGAGGAGCCGCATTCGTTATAGGTCAAGAATATGAAATTCAAATTTGGTATGTTGATGATCGCGCATCACAAGACGCTCGGGTTATGACTTTCGGCGATGGACTGGGAAATAACGTTAATTTGAACGATCAGTTTGCCATTGGAACATTCACGGCTAACGGAACCACGCAAGACCTGAGTGCCGTTGCCAACGGATTTGGACAGGCGCACATCAACGCCTTGCAAGTTCGTGCCGTCCCAGAGCCATCCTCCGCAGTGCTTATCAGTCTCGGTGGAATCGCTCTGATCCTGCATCGTCGCAAATAAATCCGACACTCATTCCTTTTGATTTTATCGGCTTTCCTTTTGAGGGTGAGCCGATTTCCTTCATCTACTTTAAGTAGACTCTCTCAACTTTCCATTTTCCATCATCATGATATCTCTCTTAAAAATTTCGCGTGCCATCGCTCTAGTCTCCTTGGTATCATTTTTTATTTTGCAGCCTGCAGTGCAGGCGGCACCCATCATCTGGGGGACTGCAACCAATACCACCGGCAAATCGCAACTGATCGAAGGCAATGTCATTGTTGCTCTCAGTGGCGGCAACGGGGCGATTCTTTCAACGGGAGGTGCCAGTGGCAATTCTAACTACAGCTTTACAGGAGTATACTACACGCAAATCACCTTCGTTCCCGTGCCGGGTGGCAGAATCACCGCTGATGTCTCCAACGGTGCAACCAGCACCGGCGATGCCAATTTTGACACCATCATTCAATCTTTCTCCGATACAGAATCCGGCATTACCACCGGCACCCAAACCATCAGCGGACTCACCAACGGGAAAGAATACCAAATCCAAGTCTTCTACAACGATCAACGTGACACACGCACCGGGCGAGTCATGACGTTTGGCGATGGCGAGGCAACCGCTAACACCGTCAACACTACAGCAGGTGGCAGTGGATGGGGGCAATATGCCATTGGCACCTTCACAGCCTCTGGCACCAGTCAGACTCTGACCCATACATCCAATGGCTTTAGGAACGTGCATTTCAATGCCATCCTCGTTGTTGACCCCGCGCCACCTTCAGAGCTAAACACGCCCACCAATCTCGTCATTGCACCAGGGAATAACCAGTTGACTCTTCATTGGGACGACAACACACAGTTTGGCTTTGATCATTATATCGTCAAACGTTCAGCCACGTCCGGAGGTCCCTATACCCCGGTCGCAGGAGCCTTGCCCACAGCCAGCAACTACACAGATACTGGTCTCACCAATGGTGTCAATTACTACTATGTGATCACTGCCGTGAATGAGAATAACGAAGAATCCTCACAGAGTGCCGAGCAAGAAGGCACACCCGCTCTCGTAAACGAGCCTCCAAATTTCCTTTTCATTCTTGCCGACGATATGGATATATACACCGTGGGTGCCTATCGAAACAGCGAACCCGTCGAGAAGGATGCCCAAGGCAATCCCTATCTCATCGACACCCCGAATATCGATCGCCTTGCCACGGAAGGTATGATGTTTCACCAAGCCCGCATCATGGGTTCATGGATAGGAGCTGTTTGCACGGGCTCCCGCACCTGTATTATGACGGGAAAAAACACCTGGGGTGCCCAAGGTGGCGTAGCGGCTGCCAATACCTTTCCCGGTGTTTTCAACCGAGGTGTGCGCAACGCATCTCCTAGTTTACCCTATGCCACTTACCGGACGTGTAAAATCGGAAACAGCTACCCTAGAGCCAATGACGAATTTACCGTGGTCCACGATGCCACTAAACGCGGAAACACCGATGGCTCAGGCAGTGAATGGCACGGGAACTGGGGAGTGAGCTACATTGATGATTGGCAAGCCAACCATCGCCCTAATGGGAAACCTTTCCTCATCTATCTAGGATTTTCCCACCCTCACGATACCCGGATGGCCCGCACCACACCTGATCTAGTTGGGCGTTATGGCTGCTTCAATGCCACTAACCCAGCCACCATTTCTCTTAACCCGCTCGCCCCACCACTCCCCATCAACCACCTTCCCGTGAATCAGGCCGATGGTATCCCTGCCAACTATCCCTTCCACCCCTTTGACAACGGTCACGTGAATGTGCGTGATGAAATTAATGTCAGCGGCATAGAGAAATATCGCACTGAAGAGGTTGTCCGCAATGAAATTGGACGTAACAACGCCTGCGCAGATTGGATGGATCAACAGATTGGCCGCGTCCTGGCCAGACTTGAAGACCCCAATGGAGATGGCGACACCTCAGACAGCGTGATCGATAATACCTACATCGTCTTCACCTCCGACCACGGCATGGCGCTTGGTCGGCACGGACTTCAGGGGAAACAAAACCTCTACGAACACACCTGGCGTGTGCCCTACATCGTGCGTGGTCCCGGCATCACCGCTGGCTCCGAGACTGATGCCATGGTCTACCTTCACGATACTTTTCCCACCTTCTGTGATCTTGCTGGACTGGACCTCCCGTCATCGATCCATACCAACGATGGCAAAAGCTTCCGCTCGACACTCGAAAATGCCGCCACTCCAGCCCGCGATGTCCTTTACGGACTCTACTCCGGCGGCTCCAAACCCGGCATCCGTTCCGTGACCGATGGTCGATTCAAACTTATCAAATACGATGTTGAGGGTAACTCCACACAAGTCACCCAGATGTTCGACCTCGAAACCAACCCGTTTGAACTTCTTCCCGAACACGGCACACCGAACATCGCTACCCAAACCGCCTACGCAGAAATCCGGCAGCGCCTTGAAGGCATGCTTTCCGAGCAACGAATTCTTAACAACGACCCTTACTCCTATCTTGGCGACCGGACGGTGCTTCGATTCGAAGACAACCTCAACGACCGACTCCCTTTCGGAAACGATGGCACCGCCATGAGTGGAAACGGAGGCAGCTTGCCCGTCTTTTCGAGTGCTGTCCCTCATGGCACCGACTACGTCTTTGATGAAACCAATACCCGCTCACTTGATTTTGAACAAGATGATCAAAATTATGTAAGTGTAAACGACCACCGTAGCCTCGATTTTGGCGATGCCCCGTTCACCATCGAGGCTTGGGTCAAACTTGAATCTCTGCCCACAACCAACGATCTCAGCAGTACTATGCCCGTTGCCATGAAAAAAATCTTCAGTGACTCTGATACCAAACTGGATTATATGTTTCTGGCTGCTGCGGGGAACTACGGAGACGCCACAAACTATAATAAGCTAGCGCTGAAGCTCGGGGCAACAACCATCATTTCAAGTCTATCCATCCCAGATACGAACTGGCACCACATCAGTGTCGCTTTCGATCCCGTGTCAGAAACGGTCCGCTTTACTCTTGATTCTCAAACAGACACCAAGACGGGTATCACAAGCCGTGGCATAGCAAACAACGGCCCGCTCATCCTCGGTGCTCACGTGAATAGCTCTGGTGTTGTCGACTCCTCCTTTGATGGACTGATCGATGAATTCAGTATCACCGATGGCGTGCTTGCTTTATCCGAGCTACAACCTCTCTCCAACAGAGTTCTTATTGCTTCATTCAAAATTATCGATTCAACGATTACGGTGGAAAACAACACCTACAACCTGTCTTTCGAGTCAAACGACACCCAGCTTTACACGATCCAAAAATCCAATACCTTGCTCGAAGGTAGCTGGGTGAATGTCCGCACACACATCCCGGGTGCCGCATCAGCCCAGCAAACCTCAGTTATAGGATTAGCCATCGATCCGAATGCCTCCAAAGAATTTTTCCGAGTTATTGTTGAGTGAGGTGGTTGTGAGCATTGTGCTGGAGGGAGCAAGGGGGTTGATTCGTTAAAAAAGAGACCGCGCCTCCCTCGTTATTTTGTTGATTTAATATGGGGATAAATTGTTTTTGCAATCAACGCTTGCCCCTTTGGATTCGGATGGATTCCATCCACAAAAAGTTTGGGTTTTCCTTCGAATGGAGCATAAAGATCAATAATTTTTACGGGCATTTTTTGTAAACTTCTTCAATGCCCGGCTGTGGAGAAGCCATAAGCGCTGTGATCCTTTTCGTGGTTAAAAATGAAGTGTCAACTTCGCGTCATTTCGCGGTCAATCAAAGCGTCTGATTAGTAAGATTCGTAGTTCCTACTCCACCAACCAAACCCCTAAATATCAGAACCGCGAAGCTGCCCGTTCCCAACTCCATTCCCGTTACCTACGTGCGCATCACTCAAAGCGGTAGGCATCAGGTCTTTATCCACAATAGTGTTGGGGCGAGTCACTCGACCGGGACCGATCTTACGGCCAGGGTAAATGCTGGTATTCACACCAATACGAACACCATCACCAATGATCGAGCCAAAGCGTGTCCGCCCCGTATCCACCAAAATACCATTCACGGCGGAGCGATGATTCGTGCCGTCGTGCCTATTATTCGCAATAATCGTCCCGGCTCCAATATTAGCGTGTGAGCCAATGATTGAATCACCAACATAACTCAGATGTTTGATCTTAGTGTAAGGATAAATCACGGAGTTCTTGATCTCCACAGCATTGCCAATCTCACAGTGATCACTAATCGAAGTGTTACCTCGAATATAGGCATTGGGCCCAATCTTGCAGTTTTTTCCGATAATGACATTCCCTTGAATAAAAACTCCCGGTAAAATAACCGACCCCTCCCCTAGATGCAAATGACCATCGATCTGAGACAATGGACTGACATCTCCATAAATTTCTGAGTTATTCACCACAGCTAATACCTCTTCATTGAGCTGAAGAAAATCCCATGGGTAACGAATCCGAAAACATGCGGCCTGGGTCACCATGTTTCCATGACACTTATCAGGTGTGGCCCCACCCTTCCACGCCACTAAATCACCACGCTGATCGCGTAGGCAGGATGGCATTTCTGATCTTGCTAGCAGGCAAAGCGCCCTTACAGAAATCCAATGATCCAAAGGAAGGTGTAAGGTCCTATCCGTCGCCCGATCATTGGGTATAATATCAAAACCCGCCTGCTGAAGGTCTGTCGAGATAAGCTCTTTGAGTGGATGATTCGCCACCAAACAATCGCCTAATTTACGGGAGCTTGTTAGAGGCGCGCAGCTTTTAGTATTAATGGGGTCATGAAGAGTCGCTTGCATAGAATAGATGGGATATTTACATTAACAATGTAAACACCAGTTCATCGCATGAAAAGAACTAATTCCACGGAATATCCAACTACAATGACAAAGCGTATGAAATATGTGGGGTGTAGAGCGCAGGCTCCAACAAAAATGAGTCGTGTCCCTTATCGGAGTGCACGGTAATATGCATCGTTTCCACCTCGCTCCCCTCTAGCCCGGCCACGATTTCAGCCTGCTCTTCAGGATAGAAACAAAAATCGGAATCGATGCTAAAGACCAAAAACTTCTGCTGATGTTTCGCGCAGCGATCAAAAAGTTTTTTTACACTATCCACACCCACTTCCTTACAGGCGTCATATCGTGACCACATGTCGATGATCCGCAGGTAAGTATTCGCATCGAACCGCTTCACAAACTTTTTCCCCTGATGCAGCATGTAGCTCTGGAAAGTATCCTGCACTTTATACCATGCCAACGTTTCATTATCCTGACGTATCTCCTGCCGGGCACGGCGTTCGATCGCATCGAGATGCACAAAGGTTTTGTGAGAAATCATTCGGGCCAGAGCCAAACCGTAATCAGGATGCGCGGCATCATAATAATCTCCACCATTGAAATACGGATCATTTTCAATCGCTAAAATTTGCTCAAAAAGAATGAGTCGATTCAGCACGGTGGTTTTTAACCCACTGGCAATAGGAATCACCGTGCGCACACGCTCAGGATGAATCCCGGCAAAGGCCAAAGTCACCAACCCGCCCACAGAAGGACCAATAGCAGCATGCAATACATCAATGCCAAAGCTATCGAGCAGCTGGGACTGCATTGACACCTGATCAAAAACCGAGATCTGAGGAAACAACTTGCCGTAGGGCTTACCAGTAGCCGGATTAATCGAGGCTGGCCCGGTGCTGCCATAACACCCACCCAGGTAGTTAGGGCAAATGATAAAAAACTTCTCAGTATCAATCGCCTTGCCGGGTCCCATGAAATCATTCCACCACCCATCATAGAGCTCTTCCTTCCAGAGCTCACCTGCTTCTGGTAAACTCGGATTATATCCAGAGGCGTGATGCGAGCCAGATAAGGCATGCGATAGAAGAATCGCATTCGACTTATCAGCATTAAGTTCACCCCAAGTCTGATACGCCACATTGATCGAAGGCAGCGACTCACCGCGACTCAGAACGAAAGGTTCGCTATCGAGCTTGAGGATTTTGGTAACTTGTGTGGTGGCTTTCATAGCTGACTTGGCGGGCACGTGAATCATTCTCCACAGATTAACGGATTAGAACATCGTTTTTTCCAACAAAAAAAGCCGCTGTGCCGTCCATGGAGTTATAGCCGCGTTCCCGTTACTCAACAGGCTGGGGACATCCTCCAAACCGCTGTCTTCCAGTAAAGGCATGACATTAACCCAGAGGGGCCGCCCCCAATTATAATACATCGGTTCGGGCGTACTACCATTTACGGACGCACACAGAAGCAGACACAAATTAGTCTCCTCACCCGGATTCTGCAACAGGATTTTTCCTCTCAGTGAAAACTAAATAGGAAATTATTGGTTGACAGCTTTATTGACGGAATAGCAATCCACACTTGCGCATCACCCCTATCTACGCACAAGTTATCGGCATGCAGTTTCCCACCACCACCGCCAGCACACACATCCTGAGCAACGGCCTCACCATCATTTTGGAATCCGATACCACAGCCCCGGTGATCAGCACCCAGGCTTGGGTGGAAACAGGCAGTATTCACGAAGGCCAACACCTCGGAGCCGGCATCTCCCATCTGCTCGAACACATGGTCTTCAAAGGCACCAAGAGCTACGATGGCGATGCCATCTCCGACACCGTCCAGGCCGCCGGCGGCGAATGGAATGCCTACACCACCTTCGACCGCACCGTTTACTACATCGATGGCCCAGCAGAAAGCACCCAAACATTTCTCAAAGTCCTCACCGAAATGGTCTTCAAACCCACCTTCCCCGAAGATGAGTTTGAAAAAGAAAAAGGCGTGATCCGCCGTGAAATCGATATGGGAATGGACGACCCCGATGATCACAATGGCCGACTACTCTACTCCACAGCTCTGGCGAATGACCCGCGCACACAACCCGTCATCGGCCACATGGAGCTCTTCAACCAGCTCACCCGCGAGGACATGGTCAACTACCACCGCCAGCGCTACACCACAGAAAACACCTTCCTCAGCATCTCCGGTGACTTCGACAAACTGGAACTTCTCACTTTTCTCGAAGAACTCGCCACCGACATCCCGCGCACCTTCACCCACCCTGCGCCGCTCTCACCAGAGCCCGCCCAGCTAGGTCAGCGCATCCGGCGCAAAACCTTCGCCATCCCCACCAGTAAACTCACGCTCGCCTGGCAAGTCCCCAGCCTCGAGCACCCGGACGCAGCAGCCCTGGATCTACTCTCCACTATCTTAGGCTCAGGCCGCTCCAGCCGACTCTACCAAAACATCCGGGAAAAGACCGACCTCTGCCACCACATCGGAGCCTGGAGCATGGTGCCGCCGAACCTCCCCGGACTGTTTGCCGTCTCAGCCATCGTCGATCACGATAAACGCGACCAACTCCAAGCCACCATCCTCGAAGAAATCGAAAAACTCACCACCGCGGATCTCGATCAAGAAATCCACAAAGCCACACGGATGTCGCTCTCCAGCCAATTCCGCAGCCTCACCACAGCCTCGGGCAGGGCATCGGACCTGGCATCCAACTGGAATGAAGCCCGAAACCTGAACTTCACCCGCGACTACGTCGAGCAACTCTCCCAAGTCACCGTCGCCGACCTCCAACGGATCGTTCGCACCCATCTCATCCCATCCAAACTCACCATCACCTCGCTCGATCCGGAAAACTCCATCGAACCCACAGAAACATCCGCGACCAACCAAAGCAGAGAAGCGATGCAATGCCGCTCGCTCGACAACGGACTCACACTCATCATGCAGCGTGACTCGCGGCTACCCACCGTCTCCATCACCGTGGCCACACTCACCGGCCTGCCGTCCGAGACCCCAGAAACATCAGGCATCAACACCCTGCTCGCCAGCCTCATGCCCAAAGGCACCCAAACGCGCAGCGCCGAAGAAATAGCCCTCACCATGGACTCCATGGGGGCCAGCTTCGGAGTGAGCTGCGGAAACAACACCACACTCACCTCCGCATCCTGCCTCTCACCCGACCTCGAGCACACACTCACTATCCTCGCCGATATCATCCAAACCCCGATCCTCCCCGAGGACTCTCTCAACCGCGAGCGCAAGGCCATGATCTCAGCGATCAAAGAACAAGCCGAAGACCCCATGTCTGTCGCCTTCCGGAAACTCCGCCCAGCCCTATTCGGAGAAAAAGGATACGGCCTGCCTAGCATGGGAACGGAAGAATCATTAAGCACGCTGAACCGCGAAATGCTCATCGGGCATCACAAGGAATACTTCACCGCCGCGAACTCGGTCATCGCCGTCTTTGGAGATATCGATCCCGAAGCCACAGCCGCCATCATCCAGCAACAATTTGCCAACATGCCCCGAGGCCAGCGCAGCACCGCCCCTCCTCAGCACTTCCCTGAACCCGGCAGCCACGACCTCCACCTCGACAAACAACAAGCCGTCCTCACCGTTGGCTTCCCCGGTGCCAGCGCAGCAGACACAGACACCCATGCCCTCGAGCTCATCAACGACTACTGCTCCGACATGGCCGGCCCGCTTTTCAGTAAAATCCGCGAAGAACTCGGACTCGCCTACTACGTCTCAGCCACCCAGTTTCATGGCGTCAACACCGGCATGTTTGCCTTCTACCTAGGAACCTCCCCGGATCAGCTCGAAATTGCAAAAAAACACCTGCTCGAAGAAATTCAAACCATCGCAGAAAACGGTATCCCTGATGACAAATTAGAAAACGTCAAAACCTCCTGGCTGGCCTCCCATGCCCTCTCCAACCAAAAACTTGGCTCCCTCGGCAGACTCAGCGCCATCGACGCCCTGCTCGGCTTTGCCCCAGACCACCACCTCAAAGCCCCCGATGAAATCCGAGTCCTCACCACCTCAGACATCCGCGCCGCCGCCAAAAAATACCTAGGCACCGCAGACCCCATCATCATCACCGTAACACCCCCGCCTACGGCGGAATGATGAATGCTGAATTTTGAATGGTGAATTCACGAAAGTAGGATAGGCCTCCCGGCCTGTCATCTGCCTATCCCTGATCTGCCGCTGGCAGAAGAATCAAGAGCCAAGAATCAAGA
>CAYNNY010000123.1:4890-9644 GCA_964398555.1 uncultured Verrucomicrobiales bacterium | reverse complement strand
TCAACTCAAAGCGAGTAAGCGTTGAGGCTATCTTAAAATTAGGTCGTCGATAATGACGCCGTTCTCAGAATCGGATTCTTATTTTTTTGATTTTTTCAGGCAATTCGATATTTACGTTGGGCTTGCTTCGGGTGACTCAATTGAGTTTTTAGGGGTTGATTTTATTTTTTAATAGTTTGTTCTTGATCTAACATTTCTGGGGGGGTAGGTTCCGTTTCCTAACTGTTATGCCTAGTCATTTTAAAAAGAGATCGTTTTGGTTTTTCCTTCCATTTCTGTTGCTTGCAGCGGCAGCGTTGCCTTGGATGATTCATGGAGATAAGGTCGTGGCTCAGGCTGTGATTGCCGTTGATTCCGATTCTGACGGCATGGATGATGCGTGGGAAGCTACTCACTTTGGTGATTTGAGTCACGATGGCTCGGTTGATAGTGATGGTGACACCCTAGGTGACGCCTTTGAATTCGAGGCAGGATTAGATCCGAATGATGCGGACAGTGATGATGATGGTCAGGATGATTGGATCGGCATTCCCGGATACCTCAGTGTGCAGAAGTGGGATAATATCGGAGGTGTTACTTTGGATAATCTGACTTCTGATTCGCTTTTTTACGCTCAACCAACGGAAGAGTATTACACTCCACATGCCAAAACGATCACCGGAGCGGCAAACTCATACGGACTTCGGATGCGAGGCACAATCATTGCACCCTACACAGGTGAATACCGTTTCTGGATTGCAGGGGATGATTATTGCGAACTATTGCTGTCCACGGATTCCAGCAAGTTCAACAAGCGATCCATCGCCTACGTAAGCGGCTATACCGCGGAAGAGCAGTGGGGCAAATATGCTAGCCAGAAAAGCGAACTCATTGATCTGGTGGCAGGTCAGGAATATTACATCGAAGTCCTGCTCAAGGAAGGTGGAGGTGGTGATCATGTTGCCGTGGCTTGGGAAAACTTTGAACAAGTGCGACAAGTGATTCCTTCCTCGAATCTACGTTCTTACGTGCCTGATCCGGATGACCTCGATGATGATGGTATGTCTGATACTTGGGAGCTACAGGTAGGGCTTGACCCCAACGACAACGGCCAAGTGAATCTCAACCAGCGGGCTTACGCGGACAACGATGGTGACGGCATTCTCAACTGGGAAGAGTTTGGTTACGGTGGAAATCCATTTGTTGAGGGTGGAAATAGCGGGCACCTTGAATTCGACGTATGGACGGGGATTTCAGGCAAAAAAGTTAGCGATCTTGTTTACAATCCAAAATATGTATCCGCAGCTGACGAAAGAAGCTGGGTTGTTGCAGACATCAAGAATTGGGCGAATACCTTTGGTGGTCGCATGCGTGGCACAGTGACCGCTCCAGTGACCGGAGACTACACATTTTGGATTGCAGGTGACGATGGCACGGAGCTGTGGCTCTCCGATACTGGGGATCGTTTTAGTAAAAAGAAAATAGCGTGGAACAAGAGTTATACAATTTACCAGCAGTGGAACAAATCCAGCACCCAGAGAAGCGCAAGTGTCCGTCTTCAAGCTGGGCATCACTACTATATCGAAGCACTTGTGAAGGATGGCGGTGGAGCCGATCACCTTTCGATAGGCTGGAACTATATTCCAGAGACCGACTGGGTCGACAATGCTGTTGGAAACCCCGTGACAGCCACATGGACAGAGACCGATGGTGTGGTGAATGTTACCGCTGATGGCGGGGATATATGGGGCGCCAGTGACCGTTTCGCCTTTCGTTCACAATTACTCAGGGGTGACGGAGTGGTGACAGCCCGGATAAACTCAATGATCAATCCTTACGGATGGGCAAAAGTCGGCTTGATGATGCGGGAATCTTTGGATGAAAATAGCAAACACATATCGACCTGCCGAACAGGTTCGGGAAGGATTCAATATATGGCTCGTAAAAATGCTGGGGCATCCACCTTATCCGTGCATACAGCACCTTCCATGCTGGCCAAATGGGTGAGGGTGGAGCGTGTAGGAGATGTTTTCAAAGGATATTACTCGGAGGACGGGGTAGAGTGGATATTGCTCAGCGAGCAAACTGTTCTGATGCCTGAGATTATTCATGTGGGTCTTATCGCGACCGATAAGATTGTCTCAAATCCAATCGTGGCTGAAATCGATCACATTTCCATTTCGCGCCTATCTCAGACGGAGGTAATCCCATCTTCCGCGCTCACTTCCATTCTTCCCAACAGCAATGATCTGGACGATGATAACTTGCCGGATACTTGGGAAACCCAAGTGGGGCTAGATGCTTCCACCGCAGCCAATGGACAAGGTCAATATGGTGATCCTGACGGTGACCGGATCAACAACTATCAAGAGTATTTGCTGGGTTCCGATCCCATGCAGGCAGGTGGCATTCCCGGTTACCTCATGCGTGAAGTATGGTATGGCCTTGGTGGAGGACGTATTGAGGACCTGATCCACACGGACAAATTTCTCCAGCCTTCGGATTTAGCGGAGGCCATGCCTACCAGCGAAGCCCCAAGCGACCATGCTGACAATTACGGTCAACGCATCCGTGGACGCATTATTGCCCCGGTTTCCGGTCATTATCGTTTCTGGATTGCGGGTGATGACGCATCGGAATTATGGCTGTCGAGTGATTCCCGTAAGTTTAACAAAGATCGCATTGCCTGGCTGCGCCGTGATGGTGTGTTTGATGAACTTGTCGATTTCGGTTGGACAGGATCACAGGAGTGGGATCGGTATTTGAGCCAGCGCTCTAAGTTAATCTACCTTGAATCTGGACAGGAATATTTTATTGAAATTTTGCATAAAGAAAGATTTAGCGCGGACCACGTTGCCGTTGCTTGGCAATACACTGATGCGAACACCGGGCTGACCTCTGACCGTGAACTCATCCCCGCCACCCAGCTCCTTTCCTTCGGTCAGGATGCTGATGATTCCGATGACGACTATCTTCCCGATTCATGGGAAACCGCCATGGGACTCAATCCAGCTGATAACGGTCTCGCTGACAGCCGTGAAGGTGAATACGGAGATTACGATGGCGATCTCCTGACCAACCGTGAAGAGTGGCTTCAAGGCACCGACCCCACTAAAGTTGATACCGATGGCGACGGCGTGGACGACTACACGGAAATCAGCTCTTATGGCTCTGATCCCACCCTTATTGATATCGGAGCGCATGTGTTGGTGCAGAATGTAAGTCCTGCCACTTACACCGAGGCATCCGGTGACTGGTATACCAATGCCGACGGCAGCATCTACTCCGCCATCCGCCGTGGCTTTGTAACCTACACGGTGAATGCCACCACTGCCGGAGTTCACATCATCGAACTTGCCGGACGAGCCAAGGGGAGCTTGCTTCCTGTTGAGGAACTCCCTGTTGCCATCTCCATCGATGGTGTCTTGGTAGGTAAATACACCCTTCGCTCCGTGAATGGCGCTCAGGGGCTGGTCGAGGCGATAACACCTTGGCTTTCGGTTGGGTCCCACACCGTCACTGTCGAGCATGATAACCATGTGGCGCGTCACTCCCTCCAGATTGATTCCCTCCGCTTGCTCCTGCCTGCCGGATTCGATGAGGACAACGATGGCACTCCCGACTGGCTAGCCAGTCAGTTGATTGCGAAAAACGTGGTCACAGTATGTCCTGAGGAAAGCTTTGTTTCCCCTGTCTGTGTCGAGGGCAAGGCTCGTTACTTCGAGCAACTGGCCATTACCAGCGGAGCGCAGGCCGTTCCCGCGATCAAGGCCCTCGAAACCGAATGGTATGCCAACATTCCGCTCCTGCTACCGCTCCCCGATGAAGATGTGGCTCCTACTGTCATCGATTTCACTTTCGAGGACGGAAACCTCGCTTCTCAGCAGTCGGTAGTCTGGAAAGAAACTGATGTCCTTAGTGTCGGGGACCTCACTATTAGGAAAGGTGACAGCCTTCGCCTGACGGGTCTCCCTGATCTCGGACCAAACGATCCCCATAGTATCAAAGTCACCCTGACCATTGATGGTGTTGAAGTCGCCACTGATTTCAAAGCCGCCAACCCGCATGTTTACATCTTTGATACCGCAGGAGAACACACTGTCGAGGTGCATTGTCGCCACGGCAATACCAAAGTAGATGGCTCTATGGTCGTTACCGTCAAGGATGCTGACTTCGGCGCTCCCTTCGAAGTCTTTGCCAACCGCCCTCGCGATTGGACGGTTCCAGCGGTCGGACAGGACATCTTTGTGCAGGCTGACCCCCGCATGGGATTTGTCGAGCTGACAGCTCCCGCCGCAGGAGGTAGCCTCTTCCGTGTTGACCCCTTTGTTCCTGAAATCAGGCGTGTGCTTGCCCGCACCGAGGAAGGTGGCGCAATCATCGATACCGGAGTCATCCAAGGCTACCAAGTCTTCAGCACCAGTGAAACTGGTGATATGCGTGTCATCCAAACTTTCTCCAATGGTGACCAAATCGTGCAAATGAGCATCGTTGCTCCAGACCTTCCACCAGGCGGGTATATCAAACTCCACATTTTTGTCGCAGGCGTAACTTTCCTCGATGGCACCATCGATAAAATCCTCACCGCCGATGATTTTGATGCCAATGGAATTGCCTACGTCAAATTCAACTTCCCGGAAGGAACCCGCTCCAGTGTTTGTCACCGCCTCTACCTCTACGATGCCGAAGGCAACCTGATCGGCCAACGCTAATCTGGAGCGCGGGTTTGTAACCCGCATCAACCCAAGAGCAAAACAACCCAAGAGCAAAACAAC
>CAYNNY010000123.1:0-4790 GCA_964398555.1 uncultured Verrucomicrobiales bacterium | reverse complement strand
CAACCCAAGAGCAAAACAACCCAAGAGCAAAACAACAGCCCAACCCATAGAAGCACCAATTCAACCGCTCCTATATCCCACTCACAAAAATTCCATGAAAACCACTCATCTCATCCTCATACCCGCCTGCGTCATCGCAGTCGGCGTTGGTGTGGGTCTGTATTGGTGGCCATTTCAAAAGGACGAATCAGCAGTTTCCTCCACGGAAACAACAACAATCACAGAAGGGCAACAGCCCCATTCCCTAGGGGCAGAATCCTCACTCGTTCCTATCGAAGCGGTTTCCATGGCCGCCCGCACAGTAACCAGCCAAGATTCGGTGGGCATCAAAGCTCGTAGAACAGCCGTCCAAAACCTATCCAGAAATCTGGAAGGTGATGATCTCATCGCCCTGATGGATTTCATCAGCAGAGACAGGCCTGAGGATTGCGGACTTTCCCAATGGCATGCCTTAGTCGATGGCATCATGAATACCCTGCGCCGACAAAACAAAGCACCCAAAGGACTGAGCCAAACATTGGTCAATCTCTACACCGATAGCCAAGACGTGGTGTTGCAGGACTACGCCATCCAGCACCTTCGCAGTTGGTATGTGGATCGGGGCAGCTTTGATAAACACGAAGCCAATCCCATTTTACAGGATCTCGTTCTGAAAACGTTGCTTCATGCCGCCAGTCAGAACCAGCAGACCTACTCTGGCACCGCCCTGATGGCTCTGCATGCCATCGATACCGCTTCCGAGCTAAAAAACGACCCAGTTGTTCAAAAGCAAATCCAGAGCCAACTGCGTGATCTCGACGCATTGATTTTCAATGCCGCCAAGGATTCAAAAACCAACAAGCATTGCCGGATATCAGCCCTGCAAGTATGTGCGCTCCGAGGCATGAAAGATATTTTACCCACTGCCCGTGAGCTGGCGGCGGACAAAACAGCCAACACCAATATCCGCATCAGTGCCATCGCTGCTATCGGCCAACTTGGCAACACGGAACAGGATACCGAACTCCTTCAGCTTCTTGAGGGGCAGAGTCGCAGGCTCGCCTACGCGGCAAAACCAGCCCGAGCAAAACTTTCCAGCCAAGCTGATCGCTAGAATTCATCCAATCCATTTACCCTATTCATTATTTCATCATGACCATTAAGAGAACAACATATTTATTCGTCCTGTTATTTTCCAGTCTAGCCATTTCTTTTGTTGAGGCAAATGAAGATAATCCAGATATTGAAGACTGTCCTATTAAGTGGACTGTCTATGGTAGCGGCGACCCTCTTTCGTCCACATCGCCATCTAGCACAACGAGTGATCCATACGATCCTGTCAGCGGAACGTCGGACGGGCAGTATGAATTTGAATCGAGTATAAAAGATTTAGAAACCTCGGATGGGCATGATTACTCTGATTTTAGCGTGGAGGTGACCACATCGAATGGAGCGTCTCTGGGTAGCTTTTCGCATGCTGGTGAGAGTTTGAGTATATCAGTAACTCTGACTAAGGCTCAAGCTGAAGAAGGAGAATTAAATTTTAAATTAACTTGCTCTAGCCACCCTGAAGTTACTGGACGCGAAGAAACAACGAATGTTTACCCGCCTGATGATGAGGGTGATGATTGCCCCTCATGCACTGAATGTGAAAATGACCCTCTTTCCTGTATAAAGTTTAGAATATCGCTTGGGTCAGCCGCCTATGGCATGTCAAAGGCTACGCTTACCTACTTTGATGGGGTGAGTGCCACAAACAAAGGTCTTCAAAATCTCTACTTGAATGCTAACAGTGAATTTACAATTACCAAAGATGTTAATGGTGATTTGCAATCAGTGCAGGGGGAGTGGTATTCCAAAATTTCACCCATATCGGGCAGTTCTGATGCTAACGCATTTCAGATTGAACTTTCTACAAGTGCTTCCAATCCCCAGGGAACACTTATCAAGCGATATACATTTGAACAGGCTACTTTCCTGTATAATGGCGAGTCATTGGATGCTCTTGAGATTAAGGAGATATCCATCGATAATGGCAACGTTTTGAGCACGAAATTATCTGTGTATGCCTTCAAGCCTGCTGCGGGTAATGATCCATATGCCGCTGGAGCACTATGGATTATGGAAGAGGGGGGAGGTTTACGTAGACGATTTTTGGAAACGATAGCTATAACTGAGACTTCTAAGCAAGAACGACGCAGTATACATGAGCGGTCAAGTATAGCTGAAGCATGGAATTCATCGATCCATAAAATCTCAGAACGTGACGAATACTGGGAGGATTTTTCATGGGGAAAAGAAAAAGTAAAAGTGGTTAATGATCCCCTTGGTGACGCTTTGATGAGCACTTGGAAATTCTATGAATCTGGGGTAAACACAAATGCTCCTGGCTCCGGTGACTCTCAGGCAGGAACAGGAAAGCTTAAAAAATATGCGCGCTATGACGGATATGTGGAAAATCATTTTTACTCAGTAAATCTACACACCATTAAATCTCCATTTACCGGGGTTCTGGATGCCAAGGTAGCAACCATTCAATACGATACGGTTGCGAATACAACGACGAAGGAGACCAAGATAAATGGCACATTGGTAGTCAAGGAAGAGACCTCGAACGGAAACGTTTTTTCAAATAAGAAAGTTTATACAGATGCCTCAAGCTATCTTGAAACTATCACAGAGTATTATCCGGCCACGCACGCCGTGTCTCCGACTCGGGTGAAAAAAATAACTTACCCAAACGGCACAATTGAGACCAAAGAATACAGTTATCCAGGAGGTATCAAAACGATTAAGACCTATAGAGGATCAGCCGATGGTTTACAGGGAACCCTTACTGAATCTATTAGAAATAATCGAGGACAAGAAGACCTCGTCACAGTCACAGCCGTAGGCTCTGGAGGAGGGCTTGTCCTTTCTGATAAATCCGTGCCTACCAGAGACTACCTTGGCAGGGCTACAAAGATCGATTATTTCTCAGGCAGTCCACAGGCATACTCTATTTTGAAAACCTATGGATGCTGTGGCCTTTTGGAAGGAACAGACAGATCCGGAATCACCACCTACTACGCCTATGATGATCTCAAACGGGTTATCAAAACCAACCGTCTAGGCATTACTACCCAGACCCTTAGAAATGGCCTTAGCTCCTCTACATATCGTTATCCTGAAACATCTGCCACAGCAGTTCTTTCCAGTTCACTCTTTGGTTCATTGACCAACGAAATCTCCCGTTCTGTCCGCACTCGTTCAGGAAAGCATCGCGAGTCATGGTCCCGCACCGCCGAAGATGGCTCATTCATTAAGTCTTCTTGGACGGATATTTCCTACAATCCCGGAAATGTCCTTTCTCAGACAAGTATCACCACCGTGCCCATGACAGGCAGCGAAACAGCCGATCCCACTCAAACCACTGAGACTTACCTCGATGGGCGCACTTACCAGTCATCTGGTAACCTATCACCCCACACCCGCATGTCCTACACCGCAGGAAGCACAGGCATGGAATCAACTCGCTCCATCATGGAAGGCACAGTTGCCCGTGAGTCCGTCACCAGTAAAACTGACCTCGCAGGGCGCGCTACCTTAACCCTTTATGCCGACGGCGCAACGTCCTCGGTTTACTACAACACCCTCGGTCAAATGGTGAAATCCATCGACCCCGATAGCGTCACCTCCCTCTACGCTTACAACTCAGAAGGACAGCGCACTATCACCGCTCTTGACCTTAACGCCAACGGCAGTATCGACTATGATACCGATCAAGTTTCCTTCTCCGAGACTAATCCTACCGCCGCCCACGGCACCACCGTTACGCGCACGATCTCCAAAATCTGGAATCCCACCGACACAGGCAGCACCGGAGGCACCGTTGTTTCATACTCAGACCGCGCAGTCGATGGCCTAAGCTCATGGAGCACTCAGTTCCCTAATGGAGCGAATATCACTACCTCAAGCATCACCACCTTACTTGGAGGGGGCGACAGCACAGCTAAAACAATCTCAGCAAACGACTCATATACTCTGACTACCATCACGGCAGGGCTGACGGCTAAATCCGAATCCTTTGACTCCGCAGACAACATCATTTCTTCCGTTACCTACCAGACATACGATTCCCTGAATCGTCCTACCCACATCAAGGACTCCCGCCACACGACCGCTGCCATAACAACCTATGTGAACGACGTCACCAATGCAGTAACCAGCACCACAGATGCCGCCGGAAACACCACCTCATTCACCTACGATTTGAGAAACCGACGCCTCACCACCGATGCCCCGGACACCCTGGATGCCGCAGGTGCCACCCTCGCCAACATCACCACCACCAGCTATTTCTCCAATGGTCAGACCAAGGAAACCTCCGGTGCCCAGACTTACCGCCGCAGCTACACGTATGACTATGCCAACCGCATGAAAACCCTCACCACCTACGGTGGAACTACTGCCATCACTGAGTGGGTTTACGACAACCAACGTGGATGGCTCACCGAGAAAAACTACGCCGGAGAAACCGCAAATGGCCCTGGAAACACCGCCGACTACACATACACCGCCGCTGGCCGACTCGCCACCCGCACATGGGAAAGGGACGTTACCACCACCTACGATTACGATTCCGCTGGTCGCCAAGACAAAATCACCTACTCAGATAGCACCCCGCAGGTCGATTACATCTATGACCGACTATCCCGCCCAACCTTCGTTATCCAAGGTGCTCAAGTCGCAGGCTTCACGGTCAACGTAAACGAATATCAGTATAATACCGCCACTCTCGCGCTCAACAAAGAAATCATCGTTGAGGGAGC
>CAYNNY010000122.1:0-9656 GCA_964398555.1 uncultured Verrucomicrobiales bacterium | reverse complement strand
TCGTAGCCGTCGGGGTCGGTGACGAAGGCCATTTTTCGTTCGCCGGAGGTGAATTTCTGGCACCACTGGCTGGGCCAGATCTCGATGCCGTCGTTTTCTAACTTGTCACAGTATTCGATGATATCAGTCACTCCTACGGCGGTGTGTATGAGGTCCTCGGGGAACTCGACTTTAAAATCGGGCGAATAGGTGAGCTCAAGGAAGTGGTCGTTCCCCGGCAGGTGGAGAAAGGCGAGTTGGTTTCCCTGCGGGGATGTTTTTTGCTCGCCGAGTTCAAAGCCTAACTTTTGATAAAAGCTGATGCTGGCCTGTGGGTCGGAGACGCGGATGCGGGTGTGGAGAAACTTGATCATGCGATTGATTAGTTGGCCTCTTGCGCCTGAGCTTTGCCTTTAGATTCGCTGGTCTTGAAGGTGAGCTCTTTGGCACCTTTGGGGAGGGTGACTTTGACGGTGTCACCTTCTTTGATATCGGCGCGGAGCAGGGCCTCGGCGAGTGGATCTTCGAGGTATTTCTCCACGGCGCGGCGCATGGGGCGGGCTCCGTAGTTAGGATCGTAGCCTTTGTCCATGAGCAGGGCGCGGGCTTTTTTATCGAGCTTGAGCGTGATGCCTTTTTCCAGCAGACGTTCGATGAGTTTGGCGCTTTCGAGATCGACGATGACATTGAGGGCATCTCTTTCCAAGGTGTGGAAAACGACAGTGTCATCGAGACGGTTGAGAAACTCGGGCTTGAATTGCTTTTTCGCTTCTTCAAGGATTTTGCTTTTCATGCCTTCGAAGTCGGCTTCATCTTCCTGCATGGCACCGAAGCCGAGGGAGGTCTGACGCCTGATACTCGAGGCTCCGACGTTGGAGGTCATGATGATGATGGTGTTTCGGAAGTCGATCTTGCGGCCAAAGGAGTCGGTGACGGTGCCTTCCTCCAGGATTTGGAGAAGGAGGTTCATGACATCCGGGTGGGCTTTTTCGATTTCGTCAAAGAGCACGACAGAGTAGGGCTTGCGCCTAACGGCCTCGGAGAGTTGGCCACCTTCTTCGTAGCCGACGTAGCCAGGAGGGGAGCCGATGAGACGGGAGACGGAGAATTTTTCCATATACTCGGACATGTCGATCTGGATAAGAGAATCGGCATCGCCAAACATAAACTGGGCAAGGTTGCGGGCGAGGTAGGTTTTACCCACACCGGTAGGTCCGAGGAAGAGGAAGGAGCCGATGGGTCGGCGTGGGTCTTTGAGGTCGGCACGCGAGCGGCGTAGGGCTTTGGAGATGGTAATGACAGCTGTGTCCTGGCCGATGACGTGGCTTTTGAGTTCCTCTTCCATTTTGAGGAGCTTTTCGGCTTCTTTTTGTTCCATCCGCTGGAGTGGCACGCCGGTCCATTTGGAAATGACCGCCATGATATCGTCTTCGGTGACTTCGATGATGGTTTCTTCGCTTTCGGCTTTCCAGGTATTAACGATGTTTTCGAGTTCTGTTTTGGAATGCTTTTCGGCATCGCGCATGGATGCGGCGACTTCGAAGTTCTGCTCGTTAATAGCGGCGACTTTTTCGGCTTGAATTTTTTCGATTTTGGCTTCGAGTTCTTTAACGACGGGTGGGCGGGTCATCTGGCCGATGCGGGCACGTGATCCAGCTTCATCAATGATGTCGATGGCTTTGTCCGGCAGGAATCTGTCGGAGAGGTAGCGTGAGGAAAGTTTGACGGCGGCGATGATGGCTTCCGGTGTGTAAAGTGCCTTATGGTGCTCTTCATACTTAAACTTGAGTCCTTTGAGAATGGTGATGGTGTCATCCTGGGATGGCTCCTCGACTTTGACCTTTTGGAATCGACGCTCAAGGGCGGAGTCTTTTTCGATAAACTTCCGGTATTCGTTGAGGGTGGTGGCGCCGACGCACTGGAGTTCGCCTCGGCTGAGGGCTGGCTTGATGATGTTAGATGCATCCATGGCACCTTCTGCAGAGCCGGCTCCGACGATGGTGTGGAGCTCGTCGATGAAGAGGATGATGTTTTCTGCTTTGCGGATTTCGTCCATCACAGCTTTGATGCGCTCTTCAAACTGGCCACGGTATTTGGTGCCGGCGACCATCAGGGCGAGGTCGAGGGTGATCACGCGTTTTCCACGTAGGAGCTCGGGGACGTTGCCGCTGACAATTTCCTGGGCGAGGCCTTCGACGATGGCGGTTTTTCCTACTCCGGCTTCACCGATGAGGACGGGGTTGTTTTTGGTGCGTCGGCAGAGGATTTGAATGACGCGTTCAATTTCAGGTTCGCGGCCAATGACGGGGTCGAGTTTGTCTTTTTCCGCATACTTGGTGAGATCGCGGCCAAAGGCTTTGAGGGCGGGGTTTTTACCGCCGCCTTTGGCTCCTCCTTGGGGCTCATCCTCTTCATCATCAAATTCATCGAACTCATCCTCCATGTCTTCCGGGTTGAAGTTGGGATCGATCTCGGCGAGGATTTCTTGGCGGGTGTGGTTGATGTCTACTTCGAGGCTGGCGAGCACACGGGCGGCGACTCCATCACCTTCGCGGAGGAGGCCTAGTAGGATGTGCTCGGTTCCGACGTAGGAGTGCTCCAGCTGTTGCGCTTCTTTATTGGAAAGTGAGAGGACTTTTTTGACTCTGGGAGTGTAGGGGATGTTGCCTGTGATTTTTTGATCGGGTCCGGAGCCAACATGTTTTTCCACCTCGATACGGACGGTTTCCAGATCGAGCCCCATGTTTTTCAAGACGCTGACCGCAACTCCTTGACCTAGCTTGATGAGTCCTAACAATATGTGCTCGGTGCCGACATAGTTATGGTTGAACCTGTCGGCTTCTTTGCGGGCGAGGGCGAGAACTTGTTGTGCTCTGGGTGTGAAGTTATTCATGATTTTGGTATTCCGTTAAGTGTTTTGGCCGGTGGGTGATTGGCGGGGCAAGGTGAGGTTGATTTGAGGGTGGGGAGTCAGGAGTTGTTTTGCTAGGATTGACTATTAAGAATAGTTATATCAGGTGTTTTGATGCTTTGCAACCTGTCTCGTATTATTTCTGCACGCATGGTGTCGCGCTGTTTGGGAGTGAGCTTGCGTTCGGCGGTATGTTGCAGGTGTGCAGGCTCGATATCCATGAGTAAGGTATCACAAAGAGGAAGGATGTCTTTGGAAAAACATCCCATATCGCCACCGAGCCGCAGCAGTGAGAGGTGGGTGAGGGCTTCTTTGGAATCGATCACGTAAGCGTGACGCAGGAGTCCGTAGGCGCGGCCAATTTTATCGGCGACCATTTGCGGGTCGTCTTCGATGAGTTTAAGGCGAGCATTGCGTTCTTGATCGCGCACTTTGAGAATCACGCGTTCGAGCCGATCGATGATGTCGTCTTCACTTTCGCCGAGAGTGGATTGGTTTGAAATCTGGAAGAGGTGGCCGAGCGACTCGGTGCCTTCGCCGAAGATGCCGCGCACGGCGAGACCGAGTTTGGCGACCGCCTGGATGACTTGGCCAATGTGATCGCTGATGACGAGCCCTGGGAGGTGAAGCATGGCGGAGGCCCGTAGGCCGGTGCCCACGTTGGTGGGGCAGGCGGTGAGGTATCCAAGCTCATGATCAAAGGCGTAGGGGAGGGTTTTTTCCAGTCTCTGGTCGATGGTGGTGATGAGCTTGTAGGCCTCACGGAGGTGGAGGCCGGAGCGGATCGATTGCAGACGCAGGTGGTCTTCCTCGTTGATCATGATGCTCAGTGTTTGGTCGCGATTGACGATGGCGGCGCTGCCCTCGCTCCGAGCGGCTTGTTCGCGACTGATGAGGTGGCGTTCTACGAGCACTTGTTTTTGCACGGAGGTTAGCTCGCTGAGCTGGTGGGAAAAGGCATTTTTCATCTCCGGTAGCTGCTCGATCTCAGACCGTAATTTGGTCATGATTTCGATCCGCTCAGGTTTGCGTGCCCATCCGGGGAAGGGGACGTCGCGGATATTGCGGGCGAGACGAATGCGGCTGGTCAGCACGATGGCACTATCGGAATCAGTGCCGGTCATCCATTGGGCCGGGTTTTTTAAGAGCGTGGAAAATCGCATCATAGCGGGAGGTCGGGGTCGGTGGACAGGAGACGGTGGGTCAGGGGGTTTGAGTGGCGAGTTGGGTGAGATTTTGGATTTCGTCGCGTAGGGAGGCGGCTTTTTCGTAGTCTTCGGCGGTGATGGCCTGATCCATGGAGAGCTGTAGCTGTTCGAGATGCTGACGTTTTTCGAAAGCTTCGAGCATGCCTTCGGGCACGCGGCCATGGTGGCAGACGCCTTTGTGCATGCCACCGAGGTTGTGTTTAATTTCCTCGCGGAAAAACTGATAACACTGACTGCAGCCAAGGCGGCCTGTGTTTTTGAGATCTTCAAAGGCAAATCCACAACCTGGACAGACGGGCTGGTCTGCTTTCTTGGTTGCGGACGAGGCGGAGGATTCAGCTGTGGGTTTGATCACCTCGGGAGGTTTACCCTTGGGTCCGGGCTGCATATGGCCGATGAGGAAGCCCTCAGGGTCAGTCACTCCGTGCTCTGTGGCACATTTTTCACAGAGGGATGATTTCGTCGTTTGTCCGTCAATAATCTGGGTGAAAAAGACGGAGGCTTTACTTTCGCAGTAGTCACATTGCATCGCTGGGAGAATCCTAGCCCTCTCCAGCCAGATTGCGAAAGGAAAAGCGTGGCAGTGGGTGATTTTTTTTTCACTCGTCACAGACCTGTCTGAGATTCGTAGAGATTTTTTCATTCGCAAGGCACCGACCGTCTCGTATATCGGGATATTCGAGACGGATGGCAACGCTGTGGATGGATAAAAGACCAAGAAGAACGGTCACTTTATTTCTTTCCGCAGCCCTTACAGACAGATAGTCCCATGCTGGGAATGAATTTTCCAGGGGCTGTATGGAGTGATGGTTCGCAGCCTTACCTCTTCATGGGCATGATGAAGGCGTATTCTAAAATGAAAAGTGATGAATGGGCTTTGAGTAGCGCAACAGGAATATCAGGAGGAGTGGCGGCAACTATTCCACTGTTGTTTTTCGATGATCCAAAATTGCAAACAGGCTGCCTGGCTCAGCTGGCCCAATCTCAACTAGAATTAAGCGAAAAGGTAAATGGTGATGATTGTTATGTGCTGAGTGGGGCATCCGAGACGTCTCTCAAAGAAACTTACTAGATTTCTAAAAAGACATTTCTCATTAGGAAATACTTCCAGTCTCTTGAGTCTCAACCGGATGGTATTGTCACAGTCCCATTGACGGATGAGGAGATTGTGGAGACTCTCAAGGGGATGGGAGTCAAGGTGACGGATCAAAGTAAAAAAAGGATGAAGGAGTCAGAGGCGAGTATTAAAAACGTGAAAATAAAAGGTTTCAATGTTGAGCTCTATACCGATATGTTATTTCCAGAGCTGCAGAAAAAAGATTTTAAATACGACTTGCCCGATGGCACGGAACTCAAAAATTCTTTGTTTGAGAACGTATGAGGCGGATAAAGAAACGGTCTCCAAAATAGAGGCGTGCTTGTGAAGGGCTTTCAAATCAATTTAAGTTGGCTTTGAGTTCTTATTAAGTCGTCCGTCAACTTAATTATTGCACTTGCTTTGAATTGCCCTATGAATGTCTCTATGAGAATGATCAATACTGATGAAACCCTAGAGAAGAAGGCTTTGAGTCGATTGGAGATGCTGCAGTGTAAGTCGGGGGCGGCGGTGATGCGCAATGGGCAGATATGCCGAATGAAGCCTCCCATTCGGCGGCGGGTTCTCGGTGGGGCTGATGAAAGTTTTTGCTATCATGTGATGACGCGGACTTGTGGGGCGGAGCGAGTGCTTGAGGCTGAGGATTTGGAGGGGTTGAGGATCATCATCCGTAAAATGGCCCTGTTCAGCGGGGTGAAGGTGATGACGTATTGCTTGCTGTCAAATCACTGGCACCTGCTCGTGAAAGTGCCTTCTAGGGAGAAGTTTTTACGCCAGTTTGAGGATCGGAAGGATGAGGAGAAAGGGAGTGGTGAGGCCCGTTTGATGGGGCATTTGGCGACGCTTTATAGCAAAGCTTATATCAATCAATTGAAGCTCGAATTGGCGGATATGCGTAAGCGCGGTTTGAATGATGCCGCCCTGGAGGTGCTGGAGAAATACAAACGCCGCTTCTGTGATTTGAGCCTGTATGTGAAAGAGGTGAAAGAGCGCTTTAGCCGCTGGTATAACCAGAAACATCAACGTGTGGGGACGCTGTGGTCGGGGCGTTTTAAGAGTGTGCTTGTGGAAGATGGCGAAGCGTTACGCGCAATGGCGGCTTACATTGACCTGAATCCTGTAAGGGCGGGGATTGTGGACGATCCTAAAGATTACCGGTGGTGTGGATATGCTGAGGCTGTGGCGGGGTCGCGGCATGCGCGTCGCGGGTTGTGTATGGTGATGCAAAAGCCTCAGGATAGCTGGAAAGAAAACGGATCATGGTATCGGTGCTGGTTGATGCTGGATGGCGAACAGGTTGAAAGAGATGAGATGACGAAGGTGCAGCACGTTAAAATTCGCAAGGGGGTTCTTAAAGAGAAAGCGGAGAAATCCTTGGCAGCCGAAGGGAAATTAACCGCAGGAGAATGCCTACTGAGCCGCCTGAAATACTTTAGTGACGGGGTAGCGATTGGATCGAAAAGCTTTATTGAAACGCTTTTTGAGAAACATCGGGAGGAATTTGGGAAAGGGCGTAAAATACCGAGTAAACCGATGGGAAAAAATCTAGCTGACTTGTATTCCTTACAGGGGAAGTTGGATAAGGCATATGGGAACTCAGGTAAAAAGGGGTGAGAAGGAAGCTTTTTAAAGCACTGCACTCAGCGCTGCCAAATGCTTCTATTTTGTAGATGCCTTTTTGATGCTGAATCGACAAAACCCATCCTTGCCATGGCGTTAGGAATTCGGCATGGTCTGAGCCGTGCTGATTCTCGGTGCACTGAGTTATTTTATGAATATTTTCCGACATCTTGCGTCGAATAGGCTGAGAGGGACCCTTTATGGGGTCGTTTCCTCTGACTCTGCGGGCGGTGGCGGAGCTGGGAGTTCACGAAAACCGCTTAGTGAATTGGACAAAGAAACCGAGAAAAAAGAAAAACAAATCAGTGCCAACGAGGATGCCGAGCTGGTGCGCAAAGCCCAAGGAGGTGACACGCGCGCTTTCGATGCTCTTGTCAGCAAACACCGAGGAAAAATCTATGCCATGATACGCAATATGGTCAAAAACGATGCCGATGCCTGGGATTTATCCCAAGAGGCATTTGTCAAGGCGTGGCGGGCGCTGCCGAAGTTCGAGTCGCGGGCACGCTTCTCCACCTGGCTGTTCCGCATTAGCCACAATGTGGTGTATGACTGGCTGCGCAAGCGGCGTATTGAAGGCGAAGGTGAGTTGAATGATGAGATCTTTGATGCTGGCCGGATCGATCCCGGGGCACGGACATCTCCGCACCAGCACGATCGGCCAGATGAGGCGATGGAGCGCGGTGAGCTGCGTAAGCAGATCAACGGTGCCATTGCCCAGCTTTCCCCGGATCATCGCGAGGTGATCTTGCTCCGCGAGGTGCAGGGGATGGATTACAAAGAAATTGCCGAAGCCACTGGAAACTCCATGGGCACCATCATGAGCCGCCTCCACTACGCCCGTAAAAAACTTCAATCGTCTCTCCAAAACCTAGCCACTTGAACTTAACTTGAATAATACCATGAAAACGAAACCTGATGATATCACCCTCACCCAATGGATGGATGGGGAACTGGATGGCGATGAGCTTATCCGTGTGGAAGCATGGGTGCAGGGGCATCCTGAGCTGCTTGCCGAGCGCGATGCCGAGCAGGCGATGTCTGCGAGCATTCGGGAGCACGTTGTCGGTAGCGAGGAGCCGCCGTATCCAGATTTTTTCAACCAGCGGATATTACGTGCCATCAAGGAAGATCAGAGAGCTGAGCAGCAGGCGGTTTCCACAAACGTGGGGCAAACCAGCTCACGGGGATTTTGGCAGTGGGTGCTGGCACCCATGGCCGCCGGAGCCATGGCGGTGTGTTTTTATTTGGGCACGCAGGTGGGCGGTGACACTCCCGCCGCATCTGGAGTGGACCCTGTGGCGATTGTGCAGGTGGAAGCTCCTTCGGTTTACACCCCGGATGGTGCCGTGCGGGCAGATATGTTTAAGTCTGATGATGCTGAGTCTATGGTGATTGTGCTCGAAGGGTTGGATGATCTTCCTGATGATCTGGAAATGGCCGGTGGCCCGACTTCGAGGCCTACTACTGGATCGTCAGACGCGATGATGATCAGCACGGAGCAAGACAACCGCATTTATTAATCCTCCCCCCATTTATCCTCTTTTCTGATATGATCCGTATCTTTGCCATCTGTTTGATTTTCTGTTTTCCTCTGACGATTCTGCATGCTCAAACGCAAGCGAAGTCCCCAGGAAAAGACACAGGCAAAGAGAAGATTGGCAGTATCAGGGCAACGCTCTACATTGGCACCAATGACGAGGTGGCCAAGCTGGGTGAAAAGGCAACAAGTGCCGCCCGGGTGGATGCTGCAACGGTGAAGAAGCTGCAGGGCATCGAGAAGATGCGTTTCAAGCACTACCGCAAACTAGGCGCGGATACGCAGTCGGTTTTCCGGAGTTATGAGAACTGGCTTTCGCCGCTGAAGCCATCTGAAGAGATTCTGCTAAGTTTTGAATCGCGTGGGCGTTCATCCGATGGCGGCTTGCGGCTCGACCTTGAGTTTTGGCAGCAGCACCGTAAAGTGATGAAAAGCGATCCCGTCCTGCACAAAGGTCGGCCGCTGTTGATTCTCGGCCCGAAATGGCGTGGAGGCACGCTGATTATCGCCGTCGAGCTCGTTGAATATCCCTAGAATGATTGGCTTATGAAAATTGTATTACCCCTCGTTTCCCTTTGCTGTTGTCTTTCGATGTTCTCTCCTGTCCTGATGGCTGGGCAGGGGTTTACCTTTGTCAAAAACCGTGTGGAAGTGACGGTGAAACCGGATGCAAAACGAGTCTCCATCCCGTTTGAGTTCGAAAACAAAACGAAGAAAATCATCAAGATTGCCCGCTACGATTCTGCCTGTTCGTGCCTGAGTGCGCGGGTGGCGGAGCCCGAAGGGAAAATGAGCTACAAGCCCGGTGAGAAGGGCAAGATTGTCGTTGATTTCGAGCTCGGCAGCTTCTCAGGCAGCGTGGAAAAAACCGTGATGCTGTGGACGACGGATGATCCAGCGCAGGTTCCCTCCTCCATACTGACCTCCGCCATCACCATTCCTGTTCTCTTTGATGTGAGTCCTCGCACGCTGTTCTGGGATCACAAGGGCAGCAAGGAGGCTCAAATTATCAAACTCAAGGTGAGCGGCGACAAGCCGATCCGGATTCTCTCCCATCAGGGGACCAATGAAAATTACAGCTATGAGCTCAAAACCATCCGCGATGGCTGGGAGTATGAGCTTGTGGTGACACCGCAGAGTGTGGAATCGATGGGCATGGGTTTGATTAAGCTCACCACGGATGCAGCGATCCCCCGCTACCAGCGGCAGCAGGCGTTTGTCTGCGTCCGGCGCGCCAAGGCTAAAAAGTAGGATAGGCCTCCCGGCCTGTCGACGGCCTATCGCTGATCCACCCTCGCTGAT
>CAYNNY010000121.1:8698-9766 GCA_964398555.1 uncultured Verrucomicrobiales bacterium | reverse complement strand
CCGACCATTGTCGGTTTGGCGATGAGTTCACGGTACTCATCGACCGCTCGTATTTAGGTTTCTTACGACCCATCCAGCATTGGCTGGATACTTGAAATTTATCGATAGAATGTTTTTATGTCAAATAATTATTCAAAATTAAAAATGCGATTTCCAAAATATCAAAGCGCCTCTTTTCTGCTTTTCTACGTGCAGGATTCAGGATTCGTGATTAGAGTCTGTCTGTTATGAAAATACATTTTATTGCCGCCACTGCCGCCCTTCTTTCTTTTTCCGCCGCCCCTCAACTTTCGGCACACTGCCAGGTTCCCTGCGGGATCTATTCTGACGACACGGTTCTCAAGGATCTCCACACCCACCAGAGCACCATCGCCAAGGCGATGAAGCAAATCACCGAACTCTCTCAGGATCCCGGAAAAAATGCCAACCAACTCACTCGCTGGATCAACAACAAGGAAGAGCACGCTAGCAAAATCCAGAAAACAATGAATCAGTATTTTCTCGCCCAGCGAATCAAGCTTGCAGAAAAAGAAAGCAACAAAGAAGCCTACCTCAACAAACTCACCCTCATTCACGAGATCATCGTCTTATCCATGAAGTGCAAGCAAACCACCGATCTCGAAAACGCCGAGAAACTGCACAAAGCCATCGACGCCTTCACAAGTGCCTATCAGGCGAAGTGAGAATCACCAATTACTGAATCACCCCCTGCACTCGGAAAAACTTTTTGCCCCCAGCGTCAATCTGGGTATTCGAGCGCAGGGTCACTTTCTCCAGGTCAACACCCACAGATTGAGGTGATCCGTGTATAATCGAGCCATCCTCAAACCAGCTTGCCATATCATCACTGGATCGTAACGACCAACCGATATCAAAGGCATTGTATCGACGAGTAAAGGCCAGTGCAAAATAGTTCTGACCACCGCTACTGGCGGCCACATTCTCCACATCCACCTGATCCATCACACGTGGATTGGTGCCGAAACAGTATTCTTCCCAGTTGCTTCGCCCATCCCCATCGGGATCTGAGTCAATCATACCAATTAAAGGATCTTCGCGCTCGGCCTT
>CAYNNY010000121.1:0-8598 GCA_964398555.1 uncultured Verrucomicrobiales bacterium | reverse complement strand
TATGCAGGAGACCGATAAATTGCGACGCTCCATCCCCCGCTCCGGCTGGGATAACCGTTCCTCCCTTGAACGTCATCTCCACAGCTCCCGTGATTGACCAGCCGCTGATATCAATAGCCTCAGTCTCACGGTTTTTGAGAATAAAGTACTCTTCGCCTTGATTTCCTGTCGATGGATTAAAATCTAACGATTCAATGGTAATCGATGGCATACCTACCTGACCACCAGGTATGGGTAAACCATTACTGTTTGGCGTAGACGAGTAAAGAAAGGCTCGCCGATTAGGAAGGTAGTCATTTTTGAGTCGATCCACTTGCGCTCTCAACCGATGACTATCGCTCGTATCCAAGCTGCCACCATCCCGCCACGATCCCCATTTGGTAAAATCAAGATCAGCATCAGAGGTCACTCCTAGCGGATCAATAGCATCGGCCAAAATATCCAACCTAGCCTCTAGTAACCTTTCCTCAAGCGGGGTCGAGGTAGACTGCAGGAGCTCATCCATCAAGGTCCGCACCCGACGCACAAACATTGCATTCATTTCAGGCGATGCCCAAATCAAGGTCTTCAGACGATTGGTCAAACCTAACTGAAGGGTGTTATTCGTATTTAAATCATCATCAAAATACCCTTGCCCCCCCCCCCAATCATGGCCCAAACTTAAATCCACATCCCAAACAATCGGCATCCACTCTCCGGTTCCATTGCTATCCCTATAAACGTAGTAGTTTTTATACCCCTGATCCTGACTTCCCGCAAGGACAAGGCCTGCCAAGTAATTCACCGTCGCGGGAATATCCACATGATCATATCCATAAAGACGACGCTTATTCTGAGATAAACTTTCGTTCAAAGAACTCACCAATGTTTGAATATCGGTCGTTCCTTCATAGAAGCGTGTTTTCTTGCGTCCTGGACCAGTTAGCTTATTATACATCTTATAAAGTGCCCCGTCCCCATCGAGCCCAATCCGTTCAAGAAATCGGTCATCTCCATCCTCCACCATGTCAGCAACACTGAAAAAATCCCCATTTTTCTGCACTCTCACAGGAAAAGCGAAATGGTGCGCTGCGCCGGCATTTTTAAACATCTCATAGCTCAAAGTATTCCTCATCTTCGTTTTATCAGCCCAGTTGGTCAGCAGGTTGATATCTTTTACGCGGCCTCCTCCCTCTTTCCATTTAAAACGATTCCCTTTGTTGAAATCAATATCGTAACTTTTTTTGGAAAAATCTCCAGTAGTTTGACCATGAAGGTCAACCTGAATATTATCGTAAAATTCACCTAGGTAATAATAGGACGCCCGTGTCCCGCTCCGGGTATTCGCCGCCGATAAGTTCTCCACAAACCAATGCAGCACAGGAAGGTTCGATGAGGCAATCGCAGGATCCTGCGCAATCGCACCATAATATTCATCCGAATCATTCGAATCCTCATACATAGGAGCACGCATGGCATTTCCTTCCGTATCCGTCGCCAGCACTCGCCATCGCATCATTTCCCCCGCTGACAAAGAAGTGGTCGGCACCCATGCCGAATAGATTCCATCGCCAGAAAAAAGATCTCCATTCGTTCCATCATCCACCATCAACAATGAGCTCTCACCCTCAAACATCTTCCGGTAATACAGACGCACCGTCGCCACATCATGCATGGTTTTATCCACTCTGGCTTCTACGAGAATCGGCAAACTTCCAGCCCCCCCCACGGGAAGAACCGCCAGAGTTTGAGTCACCCCACTCACCTGGGGAGGTAAATTTGTGTTACCTGCCATATTCTCAGATCCTGGAGTAGGAGCTGTGTAATAGAGCCAGTCTGTAGAATTAGATGGAGTGACAACATCCAACTCTGGAAGAATCAACATATCCGAACTTTCCACCCTCGTGTTCATCCCGTGGATCGCCAGCAAGTTTTCTCCTGCATTCAGAGTCACCTGGGTCAAATCCACGGAAAAGGTCGTCCACTCTTCATTCAAGTTATCGTCTCTGCTTTCCCCCTCTGCATCCCAAGTCGGTGAAGCCGGTGCGCTATCCCGGGCGACTTCCACCCCATTGATAAAATCAGCCTGACCCGTGGCACCTTGCGGCAACACGGTCGATGTAACCTTTTCCGATGAGAGCCCATACGAAATATCAGACACCTGCGGCGGATAAGAAAATCCATGAGCAATCGTGCTACCGTCAGGCATTACCAAAGCCAGGTATTCACCGGACCCTTTGAGACTAAAATTAGCATGCAGTTCACCCGTTCTCAGGTCTTTTTTTGAGGCAAACACCAGTAAATAGCCTCCTGCGGGAACCGTCACCGCCGGAAAAGTCCACAGCATCAGATCCGATGCGTCATCCGTCAGATACCACCCCGCAAGATCCACTGAGGACGATCCATTATTATACAGCTCGATCCAGTCGGAAGAATCCCCGTCTTGATCATTCAAGGTCGAAGTATTCGATGCCATCAATTCTGATATCTGCATGCTCGCAAAGGCATGAGAAAAGCAAAAAACAACAAAAATAACAGTTAGTAAGGGATAGCGCACGAAAAACATGTAAATTGTACGACCACGGGGCAGAAACTTATACGCCATCATTGAGAAATCAAGAATTCACTTTAGCACAAATTTCGCACTGTGTCCCATCGCACCCGCGCGCGCTGCAGTGCTCGCGACCGTAAAAGATAATCTGCAAGTGAAGTTTGTTCCACTGATCCTCAGGAAAGAGCCGTTTCAGATACCGCTCGGTCTCCACCACATTTTTCCCTGGACTCAGCCTCCAGCGCTTTGATAAGCGATGAATATGCGTATCCACAGGGAAAGCGGGAACACCAAAAGCCTGAGACATCACCACCGATGCCGTCTTGTGCCCCACTCCAGGCAGCGCCTCGAGCGCCTCAAACGACTTCGGCACCTCACCACCGTGCTCATCGATTAAAATTTGAGAAAGTCGGGAAATAGCCGATGATTTTTTCGGCGACAAGCCACAGGGCCGAATAATCGCCTTAATCTCCTCGACCGGCACCTCGGCCATGATCTCAGGGGTCGATGCCAGACGAAACAACGCAGGCGTCACCTGATTCACCCGTACATCCGTGCACTGTGCCGAGAGCAACACAGCCACCAGCAAGGTGTAAGGATCCGTATGATCCAAAGGAATCGGCGTCTCAGGATAAAGCTCCTCAAGACGCCGGGAAATATACTCCACACGTTCAGACTTTTTCACAGCAGTATCCAATCATCAATCCCCTGAAAAAAAAACCTAAAGGGTATGTTTATTGCCTTTACCCAAACCGGCAAAACCATGATTGAGTTTATTGCGACAACCCATATACATGTGGTTACAGTGACGGTATTTTCTTCGCCCCTTCAGCATCTTTAAACTACGCTCGTAGGACCCCCATTGAATAACCGTAATCTCCGTGTGACGAGTCCCCCAATGATGCATACCACTTAAAGAAGGCTTAAAAATGTCCACCGTGTTGGTCCCCACCAACTCAGAGCCATAATCATCCACCACATAGGTGTGTGGCTGACCCTTCACTTTAAAGAGTGTGCCCAGTGGATAAACTGACCAGTCAGCCGCTGCACTACGCACAGTGCCATACTTTAAGATTCCACCGCTCGCATTCAGTCGACCCGGCGCCCCCGGCTCATTTTCCATGTGTGAGTAAGCCGTCGTGCGCACATAACGTGTCCGATGCGATGATTTCGTGTACGTCGGCATTCCGTGTTTATCCTTCGAGAAATGCTTCGACTTCGCGATCACTCGATCAGAGGCCGGTAATGGAAGTCCATCATTGGACTCGGAGAGGTTCGAGGAGAGGTTCGAGGAGCAGCTGCAAAAAAGCCCCAGTGTGAGAGCGCAAAGCCCCATAAAAATAGAAGATTTAAACATAGTAGTAAGGATGATTGAATCGGAGGTTTCTATCCAAGGTTTAAACAAGAAACCCGAATAATAAACCAATACGTAGCAATAACAGATGTGTTTTTACGCCAAAGCCCGACTATTGACAACTCTTTTCTACTGATTCATGTCAAACGAACGGTCATCAACTCGTTGATCTTCAGTCAGATGAACCAAATACAGCAGGGATAAAAGAACGATCGGACGCCTCGTCCACCGCCAGTTGGATTTGCGAACGAATCACAACCGGTGACACCGGAGGAAGATAGGACTCCAAACACCTCCGCATCGACTCCTCAGCCGTCAACTCATCCGTAATCATCAACCTCTGCGCCTTCACAGCCACAGCCTCAGCACCACCAGGGGTAAGCAACTCAGGAATCAGATTCAGCAATGGCTCCCCCATACTCTCATCGAGCTCAGCTCCATCGGCGAGATTCACTCCTCGCCCTCGACTCAAGGCCCGCAATAAATTCCAGCCCTCCTCAGCGTTCACACAGGGGAAAAGTGGAATTTTCACATCGATTCTTCCCGGACGTTTTAAATCCACCTCAATCAAATCAGGTCGACTCGATGCCAGCACCCAGAGGATTTTTCCACGGTTGCGGGTATCGGACATCTCCTTCGCCATCATGGAATACACCCGACTCGACACACCGGAGTCTCCACTCCCGGACGCCCGGCGTCCCAGCGCCTGATCCGCTTCATCGATAAATACAATGCAACGCCCAAGCGCATGCAAAAGAGAAAAGATCTTCTCCAGATTCTCCTCGGTGCTTCCCACCCAGCGGTCTCGGAAATTCTTCAACGTCACCACCGGCACACCGGCCTCACCGGCCAAACATTCCACAAGATAGGTTTTCCCTGTGCCCACTGGACCACAAAACAAATACCCCATCGGCATCGCCTCCAAATAATCCTTTTTCCACAGAGCGATGTCCTGACGGAGCCAGGTCTTCACCCCCTCCAGCCCCACCACCTTGTCAAAATCGCGATCCGGCTCGATAAAATCAATCAGCCCACCACAATCCCGCTCCACCAAAGCACGCTTCAAATCCGACAAATCAACCTCCTCAAGTGGTTTCTTCGCATGCTCCCTACGCAAGAGTAATACCTCGACGGAGCTTAAGGTGGAACCCGCAAGACGACCAGCGGGCCAAGAAAAATCATCCCTAAACTGAACCAGTGCCGTTGCGCAGCGTGTGGACAAGATCTCCAGCGCCATCGTCAGATCCTCGCTCGATGGCAAGGGCACCTCAATGGCTGAAATCCGCGGACTCCTCGCGACCAACGGGTGCAGGCCATTCAAATTTTCCGAGATCAAAAATGCCGCCTGTCCGTGCTCTTGCAAGCGCATGTCGGCTGCCCAGCTTCGCAAAATCGACGCCATCGCATTGAGATCATGATTATGTGAATGGGGCAGCGAAGGGCAAATCAAATGCGCCTGCTCGATCACCACCGCCACCTTGGGACTCTCAGCTCCCACCGCCTGAAGGTTTTTACAGTATTTAAAATAATGAGTAATCACACGCACCGCCAGCAAAGGATCATCGGGCAAGTCTAACCCATCTTTCACTGTCGGCCACTTACTAAACGCCTCACCTCCCCGCTCCACACGCAAGCCCTGCCCTGGGTCATAGCTCAGCACCACATCAAACCGAGGCAACAACACCTCCATCACAAACTCCTGAATCCCCCCCAGCGATGCCACCTTCCCCGATGGCACTAACTGACGATCATTTACATTACCGTGCAGGACAAAACATCCCGCCGCCCCACTCTCATAACTACTAATAACCTCGGAGGCCCATTCTGGAATTTTCATACGCAAGAACATCCAACCTAAAACCTCCCCATTTGTCAGCTACAAATCACAGCCATCTCTATATGGTTGATCAATCTAGGGATTTTAACCGCGAATTTACGCTAATCAAGTGAAGCTTTTTTCGAAACCCAAGAGAGGGCACCTCTAAACACATCATTTTTATTCCCAGCCTATCAGGATTTAAAATTCGCGCCTATTCGCCTAATTTTGCGGTTTGAAAATACCCCCCAGATCATGCCTAAGCCACCCATGATAAAAAGCGCCGGAAACCACAGCGTGTAACCCGCAGCCTTCGTATCATGTTTTAAAATCGCCACGCTCGGAGAATCGGGATTCACCCATACCGCATGAGTCGAGCCCACAGGATAAGTGTCCCTCAGGGACTCGACAGCGGATTCGTCCTTTGTCCACTTCGCACCACGCGGAGAATACTGTCCCGATGTCTGATCCTCACCCTCAAAGCTGTAACCATACAAAAGATGAAGTCGGTATTCCCGAGGAGACCCCGCAAACAATCGCTCATCCATCTCTGAGCGTAATACCACAGCCTCCACCTCAGACCAGGCCCTACTCTCTTGCGCATGCTGGTAACTCCGCACCAACAACCACTCAAACACCCCGCCCACCAAGATCAGCGATAAGCCGATCGAGCATAAAAAAATCTTTCCGGCCAAACCTCCCGGTCTTCTCTCAGAGCGCTGCATAAACGTCGTTACGCCGAAGTCGCCCAACAAGCAAAACCAAAAAAATCAATCACACCCGCCAGGACTCACCTCATCAGGCATGGATCAGCAAAACAGAATCCACCGCTTCCCCACGTTGACCCATGTCTGAGATCACCACCAAGGGAGCATCTTCCTTCACCACCTGCTCGGCCTTCAACACATCCACCGCCCTGCGGAGAAGAGCATCAAAATCATCTTCAAACTCAATTTGACGCGCACTCACGCCTCGGGCCAAAATCACCTTACGGCAAGTCGCATTGTTCGGAGCAAAGGCGTGAATATTGGATTGAGGTCGCAGTAAAGCGGCCTGCACCGGCATATTGCCACGCCGCGTGAATACCACCAACTGCGCATCGAGAATCGAGTCCACCAATTGAACCGCCGCTTTCACCGTCTTTTGTCTTTCCGAGTGCAACACAGCATCTTTTCCAAATCCCATACCACCACTTCGCTCCATCCGCCGTGAAATCCGATCCAAAATCTCGACACACTCCAGCGGGTATTTCCCCACGCTCGTCTCCCCGCTCAGCATCACCGAATCGGCTTCCTCAAACACCGCATTGGAAACATCCGTCACTTCGGCTCGAGTTGGTAATGGGTTCGTGATCATCGACTCCAGCATATGGGTCGCCACAATCACCCGTGTGCCTAGCTGCAAACAACGTCGGACAATCTTACGCTGAAGGATCGGAAGCTCCTCAATGTTCACCTCAATACCCAGATCCCCTCGCGCCACCATAATCACATCGGCCGCAGCGATAATATCATCGATATTTCTCACCGCCTCCTGATCTTCGATTTTTGCAATAATCTGCGCATCGCCCCCGCCTTCAAGCATCGCCGCCTGGAGCTCGCGCACGTGGGCGGCATCGCGCACAAAGGAGCCCGCGATATAATCCACGGCACAGTCACAGGCCACGGCGAGATCCAAATGATCCTTCCTCGTCAAGGCGGGTAAATTCAACCTCACCCCAGGTAAATTAATATGACGCCTACTCCCCATCACACCATCGGTCTTCACCTCGCAGACAATGCGATCCACGCTGACCTTTTTGATCCGCATCAGTAAATTCCCATTATCCACAATCAGCTTATCGCCCACGGTGACATCCGCCATCAAACCCACATAATTAACCGTCGTGGACAACTCAAGGGACGGCTCGCTATCCGCCTTTCGAAACTCAACCAAACATCCCTTCTTCAAAACAAGATCACTCTCAACATCGCCCGTCCGGATCGAAGGCCCCTGAAGATCCACCAAAATAGCCACATGCTCATCGAGCTTGGAGGCAATCGTCCGGATTCTCGGACAAACATCCCTCACCCACTCGTGGTTGGCGTGACTCATATTCAAACGAAACACATTCGCCCCGGCCTTAACCATCGCCTCCAGCATCTCATCAGAATCCGTCGCGGGGCCCAAGGTGCAAATAATACGTGTTTTTCGGTTCGTGCGCGTCATATCAAACACTCTAGAAAAAGACTCAGCAATTACAATTTCCAATTGCGTCACAGCAGATGCCACGTGGCAAACCAGAGAAAATGCACATTTTTTGGATTTCCTTACCTTCACCTCTTGACGAAGTCCGCTGGATATGTTCTAAACCGCCCGTCGCCCGCCGACACATCGATTAAGGACCGATGGCTGAGTGGTCGAAAGCGCTCCCCTGCTAAGGGAGTATACCCCAAAAGGGTATCCAGGGTTCGAATCCCTGTCGGTCCGCCATTTTTCTAAAGCCCTGTAAGTCAATGACTTGCAGGGCTTTTTCGTAATTGTAATCCACCAACTAATACACATTCAACCTCGCAGAATATTTACTTTCTTTAAACATCCTTGCGGTGTCTCACCCGGATAACGAGAACGACCAATCGCCCCCATCGTAGCCAATCACATACCAGCCACCATCAATCTCTCCCACGTGATAGGGCTGAATACGACGTTTACTCGATGTCGCGGCCCCCACCTTGCGGTAACCCATAAAAAATCACTCCCACCTTGTCATCCCCTGACACACTTGCTAGTAATTATTACAAAGCTAGCAACACTCCGCACTTACTCGCCAGCTCACTCGGCCCTCTCCCTGCCCACCCAGCCCGCAGCATGAATAAAAAAGACCTTAGCGAAACCGATATACGCACTAAGTTCATCACC
>CAYNNY010000120.1:0-9858 GCA_964398555.1 uncultured Verrucomicrobiales bacterium | reverse complement strand
CAATCATCAATCATAACACCTATTCCCAATGCCAAGCAAACCAACCATCACCCGGTCAATAAGCAGAAAAGGCTTTCTCAAATCCTTTGCGATTGGCGTTGTGGGCACGGCACTCCTCCCCTTCATCGATAAACTTCCCGCCAAGACCCAAAGCAAACTCCGCCGCTTCCTCCGCCCACCCGGTGCCCTGCCGGAACAAGCGTTTCTCGACTCCTGCATCGCCTGTGGTCAATGCGCCAACGTCTGTCCTAACAAATGTATCAGCCTCTACGGGCTAGAAGCTGGAATCGAAAACCTAGGCACCCCAAAAATCTCCGCCCGCGCCCAAGGCTGCACCCTCTGCATGGCCTGCACCCAAGTCTGCCCAACCGGAGCCCTCGAAAAACTCGAACCTAGCGAAGAAGGCATGCTCGCCGTCAATATGGGCCTCGCCTTCATCTCCACCGACCTCTGTTACTCCTTCTCCGGCCGCACCTGCGGCGTCTGCTACCGCGCCTGCCCACTCCCAGGAAAAGCCATGAAGCTAGGCCTCTACGAACAACCCCACATCAACCCGGACTACTGCGTCGGCTGTGGACTCTGCGAACAAGCCTGCGTGCAAATGCCCCAGGCCATCCGCACCATCCCCCGCGCCGAACTCGATAAACACGGCCGCCCCAAACAAACCCAAACGAAAGAATTTGTGAGTGAATTTTGGAAAGACAAACCGTAGCGCGACCGTCCCGGTCGCTTTAAACCAACTCGGCCCCTAGGCCGCTCTTAAAAATAACACGACACCCCCAGGCACACTACTCCATTTCCTCCATCTTCCAAGGAACCCCAACATCCGCCCGCCAAGCGTGCCAGCCAACAGGCAAATCACCTAACTGACCAATCGATTCATCGAGCAAATACAGACTCTTTAAAGTCGCCAACCTCACATCCGCATCTTCATTGCCAAATTTTTCGTCCGGGTGAAACTGCCAAACATCCCCCTCTCCCACATCATGGGAAACATAATGAATCGGAGCCTCAGCCTCCACCACAAACCGCGAGGTGAGCACCATCTTCTTTTTCGGTAAATCAAAAGGCCATTCTTTGCGTTCCATGGCGCGAGTCTAAACCACAGGATGAACATTTCGAGCCTAGAATGAAAAGCTTTTCACCTCCGGTAAACTCTCAAAATCTCCTTGAAACTCGGTGAACCCAACATCACCGCCACGACTAAAAATCACCGACTGCAATTCACTACAACTCGTCTCATCACAAATCTGAGCGTAAGCACGAATGACCAGTTGAAAATGGGCAGGATCAGTCACTTCGATCTTCTGTTTAAAGAGCACCGCCCCTTCAAGAACCCATGTTACACCGTCCCCTTCCCCCATTTTTCGTGGCGCGGGTTCGTTTATCTCACCCAGCAGCTTAAATCCCGCGCCCCGAAATTCGAGCCGAGTAGGCAAACCCATCCCTTTTTGATGCATACTGTAAATGTGCTTCCCATCCTTGAGATTCATCGAGATCAAACAGGTCAGCTCCTGATCCTTCTCCTTCACCCGATCACTGAGCACGGCGAGGTCGGATTTCTCAGCATCCTTATCCGCCAACATATAGGCAAAATCATAGACCTTCCCGCCCCGCCTAATTTTTAAAGTCAAAAAATCGCCCGGCGACTTTAAGTTCAAATGATTTTCCAACGCTTTGTATTCCGTGATTTTCTGACCATCGACGAGAAGAATCCCATCACCATGCTTCAGCCCCGTGCTCTCGGCACTGCTGCCCTCTTTCACATTGCCCACACGCAATCCCGAATCCCATCCCACCTCTTGCGCCGTAAAGCCGAGCACCGCCTCGGGCGATCTTTCCACACTGGGGAAATTGAGGTAATTCAAATTCACCATCATCCGCATTCTTTTGTCCTTTCGGATCAACCCCAATTCCAAATCGCGACCAGCCCGACGCTCCACTTCACACCAATGAAAAAAATCCCGCGCACTTTTAAAGTCCGATTTTCCCGATGCACTAATCACAATGTCGCCGATCCGCACACCCGCCAAATGAGTGCCGTAGTTGAGTCGAGTCACCTTCATCGCGAACTCTCCAGCGTGGAGCCGATGAATCATCAGTTCGTTTCCCTCTAGCTTATCCCCTGTCAGTCCGGGTGTGGGTAGGTATTTCTGCATGTGACGGGTAAAGATATTACTCACACGCCAATCATCCTCCTTCGGATCGCCCACCTTCCACGCCTCTTCAAGTTTCATCTTCCCGCTCACTAGCTCACCTGCACGTGACACTTTAAAAGCCAGCTCCATCTCCGAGCTTGGACTACTCTCAAGAATCCACTGAATATCATACTTCGATAACATCCTTTTTCCCGACAAAGTAAGCAGCACATCCCCTCTCTTCACCCCGGCCACCTCAGCCGCCGAGTCAGCCACTACATCAGTCACTAGGTTTTGTTGTTTCTGATCCATCACCAATCCTATCCTCGACGGCTCTGGCCAAATCCAATATTGGTCGGGCTTCCACGTATCCATCTTGATAGACAAACTCTGCTGCGCCTCCCGCACGTGATGGCAATGGTAACATCCATACACCGGCTTCATTTTATGCGAGAGCTCCATCTCCACTAACTGGCTCACCACAAGCGGCTTTTTCTTTTTGGGTGGATTGGGATTTTTAACATACTTCCGGTGCGTTTCCAGCCCACCTTTGAGCAGGTCCATCAGGCCGCTCATCTGCATCGGTGAAACATGCGTCCTGCCACCATACCTATGGTAAACCGTGCCGTCAGGATGCGATAACAAAATCGCCAAAGTCAGATCATAATCAAAGGGGAAATCACTCAGATCTACATCGTTGATGTTCGTAATGCGGACACAAACATAATCGCGTAAAGCTTGGCTAAGCTTGGCTGAAGGACGGACAACCTGCCCGTCGAATAATCGGCAATCCACTCATGGCTCGCAGCGGAACATCACAAAGAGCGGCTTCTTTTCTGCTTTTGCTTTAGCTCGCGCTTTTTCAAGATCATGCATCCAAGCAAAAGTCGTTGTGTTCCCGATGTCCGGCTTCACATGCACATTGGCGGATGCTTTAGCGGACGCCAACACCTCCGCAGCATGCACACGATCAGGGGAAAAACCAATGGCTCCAATGGCCAAAAGCATCAATAAAGAGTAATTTTTCATTATTTCAGGTCAATTCCCCTTAATGATACACAGTCTAGGCTCAAGAGGCAATATCATAAACAGCTAATCTGCGCCCACGCCTTAGGATTCCGGCCAGCACGGATGAAGTCCATTTCATGAAAAAGCCATGCGCACCAGCTCTATAAACGGGTTATTTTATTGTCATTTTCATCCATTTAGGTGAACTTTCACCCCGCTCACATCATCATGCAATCTGGTCGTTTACTTCTCATTTTCTCACTCCTTAGCCGGACGGCAGTGATCCTGCTGCTCTGCTACCTCGCGATGCTGACGAGCTACCACAACCTAAAAATGGCCTACAACAATCCACGCCTCGTCGAGCTGGATACCAAATCCAAAGCGATGCGCGTGTTTTATGAAAAGACCGATAGCTTTTACTCTCGATTCGGAGAACCCGAAGTCGAGGCCCGAAAAAATGCCGGCATGACCTGGTCGATCCGACTCGCCGGTGTCCCTTTCACCGATCCCATTGCCGGGCTCTCTGTCCTCGCCAAAAGCCACCGATGGAAACTCGGTTTCGGGCTCGGACTCATTATTCCACTCTCGATTGCCCTCCTGTTTGGCCGGGTATTTTGCACTTACATCTGTCCGGCATCGCTCCTGTTTTTCTCGATCTCGCGCATCCGGAGACTGCTGGGAAAATTCCTCTATCTGCCCGAATTTAATCCGGGCCGTGGATTGGCCTGGGGCGTGCTCGTCGGTGGACTGATCGCAGCACTCTGGACCGGGCACGGGATCTGGACGCTCATCCTCCCCTACTTCGCCATCGGCCAGACGCTTTTCCACGGCATCGCCTACGGCACCCTTTCCTTCGCGATCGGGGCGATCATTGTGTTCTCCCTCGTCGATCTCATATTAGGCAAACAATTCACCTGCCGCTACATCTGCCCGACCGGAAGACTGCTCGGAGTCATCGGCACCAAGGCACCCGTCTCGATCCGTCGCGACGCCTCGCTTTGCCTCGACTCCTGCACGAACTGCATCGATATCTGCCCGATGCAAACGAAACCTAAATTCGACGACTCGATGGACTGTTCGATCTGCGGGGAATGCCTCACGCTTTGCCCGACAAAAGCACTGAAAATCGGACTGCGCCCTCGAAATTTTAAATCTTAACTTCTAAACTCCAATCAGCGTGACACGTTTACCCTTACTTTTTCTAGCTTTCCTATTCGGAGCGATGCCGCTGCATGCGCATCACTTCAAAGGACTGCCACATTACAATTATTTTGAAAACTACCCGCAGACGCCGGAGGAGGAATTTCTCGGACAAAGTGGCAACTACGAATTTTCACTCGTCGTTTACGACTTCCAAGGAATCAATAAAGAAGATGTGGAAACACCGGACAACGTCAGGCTATTTCTCGTTGCCTTCGATCTCCGCACCGGCAAGCTCTACAATGGAGCCATGACTCTGGAAATCCGCGATGGCGACAAGGTGCTCCACAGCGAAAAACTCGAATCCGCAGAGCTCGAAAACCTTTATTCACTCCACCGCACACTCCCTGAAACTGGAGACTACAGCCTCCACCTCACCCTGCACGACGTCGGTGAACTCAAGTGCGAGATCCCCTTCCAGCTTTCATCCCAAAAAATCCACTGGGGCCGCTGGATCGCCGTTAGCCTTATGATTTCATTACTTGTGGCAGCCATCGGCGCTCGAAAAAAACGACTGCAAATAGACCGAACAGAACAAACCAAGAAAAACAAATTAGCCCAACCCTAAGCCAACCTTGGTCTGAAAAATTCTTTTAATTCTGTCGAGCGCCGCAGGCATCTACTCAAGACCAATGACCCATCAACCAATGACCACTCAACTGGCCTCCACCGGCCACATCATGGACGGCATCCCCTACTGGATGGGGATGGCGGGGCTTGCGATCATTATTGTTTCGTCTCACCTTCTGGTGCATTTTCGCAGTCGTCAAAAAGAAAAAACGAGCTACCGGAGATTCAACCTCTTCCGCTTCACCCCGCTGAAAAAACTCATCAAACGACCGTGGTTCCCGCTGCTGGTGCAATCGCTCTCACTGACAATCTTCCTCTTTGTCATCGCCGCCGGATTACTCGGTCACGACAAAAACAACATCGGACCCATCCTCACCTGGACGTGGTGGTGGATCCTACTCATTTTTCTCACCCTAGGATTCGGCAAGGCATTCTGCATGATCTGCCCGTGGGAGGCGATGTCATCCATCATGACTTCCCTGTCGTTCAAATCCCGAATCAAGGTGTTAGGCTACGAAAAGCCATGGCCAAAATGGGCTCGCAACATCTTCCCCGCGATTGGATTTTTCATCATCCTCACCTGGTTCGAGCTCGGACACGACATCACTCGCTCCGCCTCCCTCACCGCCATTCTCGGACTGGCCATGGCGGGTATGGCGGTCTTTTCTGCCATCGTTTTTGAGAAACGATCTTTCTGTCGCTACGGCTGCCTGGTCGGGCGGATCAGCGGCCTCTACGCGATGTTCTCACCGCTAGAACTCCGGGCCGACTCTGCCGACGTTTGCGCCACCTGCAAAACCAAAGAATGCTACGTAGGAACCTCCACCACCACTCCTTGTCCCACGTTTCTATTTCCATCAAAAATGGAAGAAAGCACCTACTGCACACTCTGCACCGAATGTATCCGGTCGTGTCCGCACGATAACATCACCATCAACTACCGGGCACCCGCGACCGATCTGCTCAAGCGCAAAAAATTCAAGTGGGACGAAGCCACTCTCGCCATCGTCCTCCTCGCCCTCACCAGCTTCCACGGCCTCACCATGACGCCGCACTGGACGAACTGGATCAATACCCTCCGCGCCGACACCGGTTTTGGGCAGACCACGGTGTTTACCATTTTCATGGCGCTAATGCTGCTTTTACCCATCCTCCTGTTCTGGATTGGAGCCACCGCCGCGCGGAAGCTTGCGGGAGATAACAGCATCGATACCGCCAGCATTTTCAAAGCCTTTGCCTACTCGCTGATCCCGATCGCCCTCTTCTATCACCTCGCCCACAACTGCATGCATTTTTTCATGGAAGGGCAAATCATCATCCCACGCCTCAGCGACCCGTTAGGCTGGGGATGGAACCTCTTCGGAACCGCCGGAAAAACCTACCCTCCCTTCCTTTCTCTCACCACCATCTGGTGGCTGCAAGTCATCTGTGTCGTAGTGGGACACCTCTACGGCGTCGTGCTCGCCGACCGCTACGCACGCACCCTCTTTAAAAACAAACGCGCCGTCTTCCTAGGACTCATCCCCCTCCTCATCACCATGATCCTCTACTCCGCCTTCTCCATGTGGCTCATCATGCAACCGATGGACATGCGCTCTGGGATGTAGTCATTACGGAGCGAGGACAATCATGTCTACTATCTTCCTAACGCGCACCCCACTCATCCCAGATTGATTTCATAGTGGATATTTCTCCCTCCACCAATGGGGGTGAAAATTCCTTGATTGGCAAGATCTTGTAAATCTCTAGTTGCGGTTGCTTTCGATGTGTGGGTGATTCTGACGTATTTTCTGGCACTCATGCCGCCTTGAAATCCTGCCGGCCCCTCTTCCAGCATTCGGCGAATAACACGCAACTGCCTTTCACTTAACTCACTTTCATAACGTTGAAAGAACCGTGTCTTATGAAGAGTGAATTGAATGGATTCCTCAGCCTGTATCTGAGCGGCAAGCACCACCTCTGAAAAATAGACAATCCATGAGGTAATTTCGTTGGATTGTTGGCCGGCTTTCAATGCTTCGTAGTATGCATTTTTGTCCGCCTCAATCGTTCGGGAAAGACTCAGAAGCACGGCTTGTCCAATGGACTGCGAGAGAGCTTTTTCTGAAACGGCTCTCCCCACCCTGCCATTGCCATCTTCGAATGGATGGATCGATTCAAAATACAAATGCGCCACAGCGGAACGCACAAGCGGGTTTTTAATTTCATGGGCGCCAGCAGGACCTGTATCATTGAACCAATGAACAAACTGTTTCATTTCACTCGGAACCCGGCTTGAGGGAGGAGCTTCGAAATGCACGGTTTCTTTTCCTAAAACACCAGACACTACTTGCATAGGTTCGGGATGAGTTCGCCATCTTCCGGGATCAATGTAGCGATTCCCCTTCATGAGCATTCGGTGCCATGAAAAAAGATCTTCAACGGTCAAATCCTTATCGTAACCGCTACGGACATCCAGCATCAGCTCAGCAGCACCCACGGCTCTAGCGTCTCTGACATGTTCGTTTTCAGGGTTGAGGCGCAAGTTATTCTTGATCGAGGACATCACATCCTTCCTGCTGATCATTTCCCCTTCTATCTCAGAGGTTTTCACAGCTTCAGCCACCATAAGTTCAATCGTAGAATCCAGGCGATCTTCCCCGGATAAGCCTTCCAGAAATCCTTCGACCCGACCCATTTTACGAAAAAAATCGACCTGACTCTCTACAAATAAAGAAGAATCGCACTGGAATTTAGGCCAGTCGTCGAGCTGCCAGTTATATCTCATGAGCCGATTATACATCTTAACCGGCTCATTTCAAGATGATATTTGAGTTGATTATACATTTTAATCGGCTCATCACACAGGAATACGCACCGTATAGCCTAAAGGGTGCCATATTCTGAGTGAACGTGTTGGATCTCAACCTTTTTAGATTGCGCGCCCACCAATGCTTGTATATCCAGCACGGGTAAGACACATCAAAGGGGATTCAACCACACAGTCACCACAAAAAACCACTCCCCCATGCCCGAACCCATTTCACGACGTCAGCTATTCCGCTTTAAACTGGGGGATTTCACGCGTCATTTTAAGGAGGAAAAAAAGGTGTTGGAAGATGCTCCGGAGGCTGAAAAAAAATCGTTTCGGCCACCCGGTGCCATTGCTGATGAAAATGACTTTCTTTCAGCATGCCTCCGTTGCCCACACTGCGCTGATGCCTGCCCGCACGATGCCATCACCTTTCTCGGCCCAGCAGAAGGACGCAAAGAAGGAAGCCCCGTGCTCCACCCGGCAGAATCGCCATGCCACTGGTGTGTTGATATGCCCTGCATTCAAGCATGCCCAACCAAAGCTCTGGAACATCCCATCGAAAATGACCTCACGTCCCTACTGCCCATCGGCGTGGCCAGCATCGATGCCGAGGGCTGCCTACTCGCCCAAGGAATCCTCTGCGATACCTGCGCCGTTCGCTGCCCCACCCACATCAGAGCGATCCGCATGAACGGACGCCACCCCGTGCTCGATGCCACACGCTGCACCGGCTGCGGCCTCTGCGCTTACCACTGTGAGGCCGAGCCAGGCGCGATCACCATCACCCCTCCTTTTTAATCAAAGCATCAAAGCTGATTAAAAATTCAATGGAGAAATAACAACAATCGTCTTTAATATGGACGACTCAGGAAGAAAGTGGTTAGCTTTGCTCAGCTTCTCCTTAATCCCCACTCCATCTGAAACAATGAAAAAACTCAGCATCCAAGATCAAACCACAGAGTTCCTTCTCTACACCACTCCCAACGGAGGAGTGAAGGTGGAGACGCTTCTCTACGGGGAATCCCTATGGCTCCCTCAGCAGCGTATGGCTGAGTTATTCGGAGTAGGCATTCCAGCCATCTCCAAGCATCTCAAAAATATTTTTGAATCGGGCGAATTGCTGGAAAATTCAGTTGTTTCCATTTTGGAAACAACTGCCGATGATGGCAAAAGCTACAAAGTCAAATACTACAACCTTGATGCTGCCATCTCTGTAGGCTATCGAGTAAATTCAGCACAAGCCACTCAGTTCCGAATCTGGGCAACGCAGATTCTCAAGGAATACATCATCAAGGGCTTTGCTATGAATGATGATCGACTCAAAAACGGACAACACTTTGCCAAGGACTACTTCCGTGAACTTCTGGAGCGGGTGCGATCCATCCGTGCCAGCGAACGCCGTATCTACCAGCAAATCACCGATATCTATGCGGAGTGCTGTATCGATTACAACAAGTATGCCGATGCCACCAAGCTATTCTATGCCAAGGTGCAGAATAAATTCCACTTTGCCATCACGGGACAAACTGCTGCTGAGATCGTCTATCACCGGGTCGATGCTACCCAGCCAAAATCTGGAATGCTCACCTACAAACACGCCCCTGACGGTCGGGTGATCAAATCTGATGTGACAATCGCCAAAAACTACCTGACCGAAGACGAAATCAAAAAACTAGAACGCACCATCACCAGCTACTTCGACTATATCGAAAACCAGATCGAACAACGTCAGACGCTTACCATGGAGGAATTTGCCAAGTCGGTGGATCTATTCCTCAGTTTCAACAACTTCAAAGTCCTCTCTGGATCTGGAAATATTTCTCACGAAACAGCAAAGCTCAAAGCCCTCGAGGAATATAACAAATTTAACAAAACCCAAGTCATCAACTCAGACTTTGATCAACTGACAAAGCAATTGCAATCCAATGATGAATCATCGGATTAACTTTAACACCCTATTAACGCATCGCCCCCTCACCTCTTCTTGCGCGGCCGCGCAGGAGGCCCCTTGGGCGCTTCATCTTCAGAGAGAAAGCCATCCTGGTTTTTATCAAACTGGGTGAAATGAAATGGAGGGCCGTCAAACTCCGCTTTAGAGACCTTGCCGTCTTTGTCTTTATCGAGTCGTTTGATGAAATAGGCACCCGG
>CAYNNY010000119.1:3526-9880 GCA_964398555.1 uncultured Verrucomicrobiales bacterium | reverse complement strand
TTGGCTTCGCACGACGCGCGACAGGAAGCCGACAACTTACAAAGTTGTCCTACTTTCTTTAGCTGCACCTATTTAGTGCCATCAGGGCAAAGCCCCGCTAAACAGCTCCCTCAGAGCATTCAACTTGCCGTAGGCAAAATTCAACGCATCTCAGATGCCTTCAACCGAGCGCAGCTCATTCAACTCGGCTGAAGGCCGAAAAAAAACAGAAGTGAGCGAAACGCTCGCGATACGTTATGTCCCGTTATTTTATTTATCTCGCTCTGATTTGTGCAGGGGTGCTTGGTATTACTCTGAGTATGCCCTTGCAGGCGCCTGCAGTGGTTTTTCTAGGGCTGGCTGGGGTGTTTGTGAGAGTCAAAGGTCTAAAGGTCGAAAGTCGAAAGTCGGAAGGTCAGTCGGTATCGCCTAGTGGCGATGAGAAAAATCATACTAACTACTCGCTACTGGCTACTCGCTACTTGGCCATCCTGGCCACTGGCTACTTTATTACTCGTGCTTGTTTTTCTCCCGTGTGGGACCTAGGGATGGAAGATTTGATGCTGATCTTGCCTGCTGGGACTTTGTATTTTGTGGCGGGTTATGGGGTGAGCGGAAAGTCGGGGGTGAAGTTGCGTCAGGGGATGGCTTGGGTGGTAATCGCTCTTCTCATCTGCCATCTGGCATCTGGCATTTTCCAATTACAGGGATCTGAAGGTTTTTCTCTGGCTCGATATTTTTCTTCAACGGCGCGATCAAATCAGAGTTCTGTCTCAGGAATGTATGGTTACTACGGGAGTTTTGCCAACTTTGCGGTGATTGCTGGCTTGTTATGTTTGAGTTTGGGGGTCTGGGGGCGGATGTGGGTTATCATGCGGGGCCTTGTTTTTCTACTCGGGTTGATCGCTTTGGGGTTGGCGGTGGTTTCGCAATCGAGGTCGGCAGTGTTGAGTTTACTAGTTGCGCTGGTAGTGTTTGCCTTTTTATTGGGTGTTTCTTTTACAAGGCTCAGAGAGAAGGTGAAACGCCGGGGATTGGTGATTTTACTGGTGCTGGGAATCATTGGCTTGTTGACGGGGGCTGTTGGAGGAATCTGGGCATTTAAAGAGCGGGCGGAAGAGACCCAGCATCTGGGGCAGGAGGGGGATGGAATGGTTTTGATGGTCTTGGATTCTGGAGTGCGAATGCAATTTTGGGCAATGGCTGCCGAGCAGTGGGCTGACAACCCCGTGGTTGGCGCAGGGAGCCGGAGTTATTCGTATGAGAGTTTTAGGTATTGGAGTCCTAATTTGCCGACAAGTCAGGCAAATCCTGAGTTTGTACATAACGAATACCTTCAGCTTTTAGCTGATTATGGCCTAGTTGGGTTGTTGTTGGTTTTGGGTTTGTTTGCTGGGCATTTTTATCTGGGCGGAAAGAGGGTCGTTTTGTTGTCCTGTCAAGTGGGTGAGGATGGTCTGAGTAAGGGATCCAATGCCATGGCTCTAGCGATTGCTGGGATGTGTGGCATGACCGCGATGTCTGTGCATATTATTTCTGACTTCAGAACGCATTTATTAGCGAATTTACTTTTGTTAGTGTGTTGTGCAGTTTGGGTGTTGCCGGTGGCAAAATCGGGAAGTCGGGAAGTCGGGAAGTCTTGGAGTCGGCTGATCGGGAAGTGGGTGACGGTCGTTATGTTGGTTCTTTTAGGGCTGAGTGCTTTAGGATTGGGGGGCTATCAGTTATGGGGGGGGGTGCCGCTACTGGAAAACAAGATAGCAAAAGAGGATGGTGGCTGGGACGCAACAAAGGTGGATCGAGCTATTTGGATTCCCGCATATGAGAATTCCGTGGATAGGACGCCGCATTACCTGAGATGGGCGAGGTTGGGTGCCTTGTATCAGGATCGTGCCAATACTTTGTCAGGAGATCAGAGAGTTCTAAAAATGAAGCAAGCGGAAGAGGCTTATCAAATCTCGATTGAGCGCAATTCGTTTAATCCGATTCCTAAAATAAGTTTAGCCGGCATCTATTTTGAGACGGGAGAGTTTGACCAAGCACATGAGCAATACGCCTCGGCTTCCGAGATGGCAAAATCTCGGGAACGTTGGTTTAGAATGCACTCCGAATGGGCAAAGTTGCATCAGTATCAGGCAATGACATTCTGGAAAAATGGGAAACCAAATTTGGCTGAAGAACATTTTATTCGTGCGAAGAAATTGTTTAAGGAGAGCTATGAATATGCGTATTTTCGAGGTAATGAACAATGGGGTGTGGAGTATACCGGATTATTGATTAGCTATGCTCGGTTTTATGATGCTCAAGCTAATTACATAAAGGCCGAATCACTGTTTGAAGAAGCTCGTAAGCAGGTGAACTGGTATCATTGGCAGAAATATACCGCACTTAATTTCTACTATTCACAGCATTTATATGATCAAGGGTATTCCATTTGGATGAAGCGAAACCCGAAAGACGCATATAGCCTGATGAAGAAGGCCAAACAAAACTTGTTAAATTATCGTGGGATCATGAAGGGGGAGGTCGGGCTGCGATGGCAAATACAGATGGATAAGATTCAAGAGGTTATGGGGTTTTTAGAGCAAGCGGGAGAGGGTAAGTAGGTGGCTACTGCAAGTAACGATGGTAAATGGTAAATTAAAGGTATTGGTCACCGTATTTGCCTGCAACCCAAGTCAAGGTTCGGAGCCGGGCATTGGTTGGGGGTGGGTGGTGAGCCTTTCGAAGGTTTGCCAACTGACGGTGTTGACGACGTCGTGTAATCGACCAGAAATCGAGCGCGCTCAAAAGGAGGGCGCGTGTGTGGAGGCCGAATTCATTTACCTTGATGTGGCGTCTTGGCCAGAGCGTTTGAATCAAAGAGGACGGGGGAAACTGGGCGTCCTCGTCAGGCTTGTGCTGTGGCAGTATCAGGTGAAGAAACAGCTGACTGAAATCGTAAAATCTAGGGATTTTGATATTTTCCACCATGTAACCTTAGGCGCATTCAGGATGCCCTTTTCCGTTTCTGCTCATGGGGTGCTTTCCGTGGTCGGCCCCGTGGGTGGTTGCGAAGAATTTCCAGAGCAGTTGCTACCTGAATTTGCTCCTCGAATCAGGAGAAAAGAGATTTTTAGGAATTGGATGAATCGTTTTCACACGCGGTATGGTGTGGGCATGAGCCGATACCAAAACGTGGATTTAACCTTGTCGTGCACGAAGGAGATGAGTCAGGCTTTTGCAAAGTGGGGTGTGAAGAGTCCGGTGTTTCCGAATATCGGTATGCCGGGGACTCCGTCGGATCTTCCAGTGAGAGGTGAGAGCTTAGGCTCCATTCAGGCAGGCTCAGGGTTACGGCTTCTATTTGTAGGTAATCTACTCTATTGGAAAGGGCTTGAACTCGCATTGCTAGCGATGCAAAAACTGCCAGAGAATGTAAGTTTCAGTATCATTGGAGGAGGCGCGGATAAGGATGTTTTGGAGGCTGATATCTGTCGATTGGGTTTGCAGGATCGGGTTGAATTAGTGGGCTCGGTGCCTCGGCATGAGTTACTGAAAATGTATGCTGACTACGACCTCTTTTTCTTCCCTAGCTTACACGACTCCGGAGCTATGTGCGTGATTGAGGCGATGCAGGCAGGTTTGCCTGTGGTGTGTCTCGATGCCGGCGGGCCAGGCATCTCTGTGACCGAAGAGTGTGGGTGTGTCGTTCCTTTGGGGCCGAAAATGGATGTGGTGCTAGCGCTGAGCCAGGCGGTGATGTATTATCTGGACAATCCAAGTGCGCTGAGTCGGCATGGTGCCGAAGCTTGCTTGCGAGTGCGTGATGCCTATCATTGGGATACGAGTGCGCAGCGGATGGTGGCTTATTATCAGGAGGCTCTCGATAACCATCATGACGGTTCGTTTGGTTCTTAATTTTTTAGATCATGGAAAAGAAGAAAAAAGTATACGTCGGTATGAGTGCCGATTTGATTCATCCTGGGCATTTGAATATCATCGAAGAGGCTGCCAAGTATGGTCGAGTGGTGATTGGTTTGCTGACGGATGAAGCGATTGCCAGTTATAAGCGATTGCCTTGTCTGACCTTTGACGATCGAAAAAAAATTGTGGAGAATCTAAAATCCGTAGATCGGGTGGTGGCTCAGGAGACATTGGATTATGTTGCCAACCTTCGCGAGATCAAGCCGGACTATGTGGTGCACGGTGATGATTGGAGAACCGGACCTCAGCGTGAGACTCGAGCGCGGGTGATTAAGACCTTAGCCGAATGGGGTGGAGAACTCATCGAGCCTGAATACACAAAGGGGTTTTCTTCAACCGCGTTGAATAAGGCGGCACGTGAGATCGGAACAACACCTGCGGTGCGTATGCAGAAGCTCCGGAGGTTACTTCAGGTGAAGGGGCTCGTCCGCGTGATGGAGTCCCACAATGGTTTGTCAGGTTTGATAGTGGAGAATGCTTTTGTCGAGAAGGCGGGCGTCCGTTGTGAGTTTGATGCGATGTGGTTGAGTAGCCTTACGGATTCGACGGCGAAAGGTCGACCCGATACGGAGTATGTGGATAGGACATCTCGGGCGGCCACGATTAATGAAATTTTAGATATCACCACAAAGCCCATTATTTACGATGGTGATACTGGTGGTGTGGCGGAGCATTTTTCGATGTTGGTGCGGACGCTTGAACGCATGGGTGTTTCGGCCGTCATCATTGAGGATAAACAGGGTTTGAAACAGAATTCACTCTATGGGACTGAGAAAAAGCAGGTGTTACTACCCGCCAAGGACATGGCGCATAAAATTCATGCGGGGAAACAGGCTCAGGTGACGGGTGATTTTATGGTGATTGCCCGTATCGAAAGCTTGATTGCTGATCACGGAATGGAGGATGCCCTCGAGCGCGCGGTGCAATATGTGGAAGCTGGGGCGGATGCCATTATGATTCACAGCCGGAGGGAATCCCCCGAGGAGGTGGTGAGGTTTGCCGAGCTCTTTCAAAAGTTGCCTCAGCAGGTCCCACTGGTCGCTGTGCCAAGTTCTTACAATGCGATCACAGAAAGGGAGTTGGAGGCGGCTGGTTTTAGTGTGGTGATTTATGCCAATCAGCTATTGCGCAGTGCTTATCCCGCTATGGTTAGGACGGCAGAGAGTATTCTGGAGCATGGCCGATCCAAGGAAGCCGACTCATTTTGTATGAGTATTAAGGAAATATTGGAAGTGTCTCAATAGTATGTTAGACCCAAAGTGTATTTATCAAGCGGTTCGCTCACTAGGAGTTGAATTTTTTACAGGAGTCCCTGACTCGCTGCTCAAAGAATTTTGCGCGTGTGTAACCGATCTTTCATCCGCAGAGAATCATGTGATTGCTGCGAATGAGGGCGGGAGCGTGGCTATGGCCACGGGGCATTACTTGGCCTCTGGAAAATGTGCATTTGTTTATATGCAAAATTCTGGGCTGGGGAATGCTGTGAACCCACTGCTTTCACTCGCCGATCCTGCTGTTTATGCCATCCCGATGTTATTGATGATTGGCTGGCGAGGTGAGCCAGGTGTCGATGATGAACCGCAGCATAGAAAACAAGGTGAGGTAACCTTACCGATGCTCAAAGCCATGGGGATTCCGGTCGTGGTTCTTCGTGATGATGACGAGAAGGCTGTTGAAGATTTGGCATTGGCTCATGCGATGGCCATGGAGCGATCTTGCCCAGTGGCGGTGCTGGTTCAAAAAGGGTTATTTAAAAAGTATGATTTAACGAAGAAAGAGGGTGAGGGGCTGAAAGGGATGACCCGCGAGCGGGCTCTGAGTATGATTTTGGATAGCCTTAGCGATGATTGCGTTGTGGTATCGACAACCGGTAAGACTTCGCGTGAAGTCTTTGAGTTGCGTGACATGAGTGCGCCGGAGAAGCATCGGCAGGATTTTCTAACCGTAGGCTCGATGGGGCATTGTTCTCAGATAGCCTTAGGCGTATTTCTGGCTCAGCCCGAGCGGGAGGTCGTTTGTTTGGATGGTGATGGGGCCATGCTCATGCAGATGGGTGGGCTTGCTATCATTGGTCAGTCCCAAGCTAAGAACCTATTGCATATTATACTGAACAATGGAGCGCATGATTCAGTCGGGGGGCAGCCTACCGTGGCTCTGAAGTTGGATATTCCCTCGTTAGGCAAATCTCTGGGTTATTCACAGGCATTGACCTGTGATGATGAGGCCAGTTTACGTCATGCTTTGATAAAAATCCAAGAAAGCTCTGAAATCAAGGGTGCTCGGATGTTGGAAGTGAAAGTAGCCATGGGCTCACGCTCAGATCTCAGCCGCCCTACCTTGAGCCCCATCGAAAACAAACAAGCATTGATGGCGTTTTTGGAGTAGAGAGGGGGAGGTAGTAGAGAGTAG
>CAYNNY010000119.1:0-3426 GCA_964398555.1 uncultured Verrucomicrobiales bacterium | reverse complement strand
AGTAGAGAGTAGCAATCGCCGACCCCCGACCCCCGACCCTATGCTATATTACGGTGAAAATTCTTTGTCGAAGATGACGAGTCTCTTAGAGGCGGGTAAACATCAATCGGTTCTGTTGGTGACGGGGGGCGCTAGCTACGAGCTTTGCGGAGCGGGGGAGTTATTGCTCCCGGTTCTTGAGGGGCGGCAGGTGAAGCGGGTGCATGATTTTGAAACTCATCCTAAGAAAGAGGATCTATTGCGTATTCTCAATGAGATTAAGGAGGTTGATTTTAGCGTGATCATTGCCGTTGGCGGTGGCAGTGTCATGGATATTGCGAAGCTGATTAAATGTTTCAAAGACGATGCGGCGCGCATGGATGGTGTTCTTCATGAAGGGGAGGATGTTTCACCCTCTGGGGTTGATTTATATGCTATTCCCACGACCGCCGGATCGGGTTCTGAGGCGACTCATTTTGCCGTTATCTACGCTGATGGGGTAAAACACTCGGTGGCTCATCATGCGTTACTTCCCGATGCCGTGTGGATTGTGTCATCGTTGTTGGCTACGGTGCCAACACATGTGGCGGCGGCGGCGGCGATGGATGTTTTATGTCAGGGTGTGGAGTCTTACTGGTCTATTCATTCGACTCTTGAGTCGCAGCAATGGTCTAAACAGGCGATTCTCCTCGCTTGGCAGCACATGTCTCGTGCTGTTCTTGAAAGAGATGATAACGCATTAGAGTTGATGGGAAAGGCGGCGCATTTGGCGGGGAAAGCCATTAATATTACAAAAACCACAGCACCTCATGCTATTTCCTATGCCTTTACCTCGCATTTTGGGGTTTTACACGGGCACGGTGTCGTTTTGACTTTGCCGGCTATTTTAGAGTTCAATGATGGGGTGAGTGCCGTTGACCTTCAGGATCCTAGAGGGGTGGCTTATGTGCGATCGACTCTTTTGGAAGTCGCTTCAATGTTAGGGTGCGCTATAGTTCGAGAAGCTGCGGAAGTGATTGTGAAGAGAACCGGGGAGATTGGCTTGTCGGTGAATTTACATGATTTAGGCATCATGGATGCGAGTGATCGGGAAATAATCATTCAAAATGGGTTTAATCCTCAGCGGGTGGGTAATAATCCTCGGAAGATCACAGCTGATGATCTACGGGAAATTTTGGATTCGATGCTTGGCGGCAGGGGATCTTTAGGCTTGGATTTGCTACCCAGCTGATCACGGCGACCTCAGTCATGATAAGATGACGTAAGTAATCAATACGATGGCAGATTCTAAAGCATATACATATCAGGATTTCTGGGAAATGCGCGGTCGGCAATCGATCTGGGTAACTCGGAATATTAGTTATCGGATGGGGGCTGTGGTCGCTTTATTGGCAGCTCGGTTGGGTATCACACCTAATGTGATCTCGATTTTGTCAGGAATGATCACAGTGGCGTCCGCTTTGCTCGCCTTTTATATGGGCCAGGATAACGGGTGGGCTGGAGTTATCCTGATTGTGGGGCTTCAGATCGGCTATGCTTTTGATTGCGCCGATGGGCCATTGGCGAGGGCAACGGGCGGTGGCAGCAGCTTCGGGATGCTGCTCGATAAGATGGTGGATCTCAGCTCTGGGATGATTTTCCCCTGTATTTTGGCCTTTGGCGCAGGGCATTATTATTTTCCATTCTATAGTCATCGTCCAGATTACACGCTCTGGGTCATTCTTCTGGTGCTTATTATCCGTGTCTTTTTGAATGTCCTGCTATGGTTGAAGGAATTAGTGGTCTATGATGCGGATCGCCTCATGGAGGATCCTCGGGGGCACACTTTGTGGTGGAGAATCAAAAAAGCAGTCAGTCTTTACATCGATGAACCGGTGTATCGCTTTGGAATTGCGCTGGCGTGGACGATAGGTTGGTTCTGGGAGTTTGCCATTGTTTACAGCATCGGTATATTTGCGATCAATCTGGTGTATCTGGCGGCATCGAAGAAGGAAATGGATGCCATGGATCGGAAGAAAAGCCTAGAAGCCTAGAGGCTCCCTTATCAGAAAAAACGAATTATTATTTCATGGAAAAGAAGACGACAGAAACCTCCTATTGGTTGCCCGTGACTTTGCTGTCCGCGGTGGGTTTAATTTTCTGGCTACTATTGCCGATTTACCCAAATACCTCGACATCGAATGAAAGGTTAATCCTCTACATCGCCGATGCTTGGAGGCAGGACTTTGTACATGGATGGGCGGTGCCATTTTTGTTTGTCTTTTTTGTAATCAAGGCGTGGCCTCAAATGAAGAGTGAACCCGTCAAAGGGTCGGTATGGGGGTTGTTGGGTGTGCTGTTTGCGGTTTTGCTTTATATCGCCTCTGTAAGGACTTTGCAGCCTCGTCTGCCTTTGATAGGGCTTCCCTTTTTAATTATGGGAGGTGTGATGTATGTCTATGGCTGGAAAGTGGCTCGGCACATGCTTTTTCCAGCCTTCTTTTGGTACTTTGCGATGTCGGTTCCCGGATTACAGCAGGCGACCAATGCGTTGCAAATCCTCGTTACCAAATCCAGTTATGCCGTGGGCACGGCTATGGGCATGGACTTGGTGCTTTCGGGAAATAATATTGGCTCGGCGACGAATAGCTGGGACGATCTCAATATTGCGGAAGGTTGTAGCGGGATCCGATCGCTGATGGCCTTGGTGATGATCTCGGCGATCTATGCTTACTTTACGCAGAAAACAGTGTTTAAAATGGCGTTTCTCTTTGCCTGTGCATTGCCGTTGGCGTTACTCGCTAATTTTCTCCGGATTTTCACCATCATCGTGTTGGCCGATCTCGGTTACAGCAAATTTGCAGCAGGAGCCTACCATACTTGGGCAGGTCTGTTGTTTTTCTTCCCCATCACCCTGGCTGGATTGTTTCTTCTCGATCGCTTGTTGAACTGGAAGGATCATCAAAAGGTCGTCCGTAAGCGGGTGCAGTAGTGGTTCCTCGTCAAATTTTTAATTTCTCCATCACTTGATTCCTATGAATCCTATTCAAAAACGTATCTATATTCTCACGGCATTTTTGGCTGTCGGTTTTTCTGTGATCTGGCTATTGCCGAAGTCAGGGGATATGAAGCTCTCAAGGCTATCGCGTCAGTTGCCGATCCAGTTTGATAGCATGCGGGGGAAGTCCACCTCAGTAACAGGAGCCGAGCTCGACATCCTGGCCAAGGACACAGAATTCGAGCGGGTTCAGTATGTGAATATCGATCACTCTTCGAGACCGGCGGTTGAGGTCTCAGTGGTCTTTTCCGGGAAGGACGTGAACAATAGCATTCACAGGCCTGAGCGCTGTCTCCGTTCGCAGGGGTGGAATTTTGTGAAGGAGAAAAAGGTGCTGGTGCCGGGAGCGATGCCGGATGGCTCGGATATGCCGTTTCGTGAAATTGTGTGTGTTAAGCCTGTGAAGCTGG
>CAYNNY010000118.1:0-9898 GCA_964398555.1 uncultured Verrucomicrobiales bacterium | reverse complement strand
CCTCAAGGAGCGTCTTTTTCCGCGGAATGGGTGCTTGCCATGTGAATTTGAGTGCCCTAGAAGCTTCCTCAAGTTCTCACAGATCGTGAGAAACTTCTTTTTTGAATGAAGGCGTATTTTATCAGGAGATTCATGCTGGTTCCCATCACTTTGCTGGGGGTCACCCTTATTGTCTTTACGCTCACGCGCTTTATGCCCGGGAGTCCGATTGAGCGAGCGATGCAGCAGGCTCAGCAGAGCGATGAAAATACGAAAGGGAGCTCGAAAGCGAGAGGTCAAGGCGGGGCGAATGATGAGCAGCTCGAAGAATTGGAAGAGGAGTATGGCTACGACAAACCGATCCCAATCGCCTATTTGCAATGGCTCGGATTTTTGCCACGCGAGCGACTGATTAGTAAAGGTGACTTTAAAAAAGGGGATGAGGATGTGATTGGTGACAAGCTGGTATCCGATCCTGAAAATGAAACGCTGATGGTATTGAAAGGTGTGGGGCGGCAGGTGAAAGTGGATAAGCGTGAGCCGGGGAATGCGTATTTTGTTGATAACGGCAAAAAGATTTCAGAATCTGGGTGGGAGCTCCGGATTGATTCCCCGCAAGACCGCGCCGAGCGATGGGCGCGGAGAAATAATGAAGATGCAGATAAATCTCCTGAAACTCCTTACCGAGCAGTCGCTTATAAAACCAAATTTTCGGGATTACTTCAGGGGGATCTGGGCCGGTCTTCGACGTATCAGGACAAAGTGTCCGACATGATTTTACAGCGAGTTCCGATCGCTGTGTATTTTGGCCTGCTCTCGACGATTATTATTTACAGCATTTGCATCCCGCTGGGGATTGTTAAAGCGATTAAGCACCGGACGTTTCTCGACAACTCGACCTCCGTGGTTGTATTTGTAGGCTATTCGATTCCCGGCTTTGCTTTGGGGGCTCTGCTTTTGGTTTATCTAGGTGCCCGTCTCGGGGCCTTTCCTCTGTTTGGACTGACCAGCCCGGGGTGGGAAGATTTGAGTTTATGGAATAAGATCACGGATTTGGCGCACCACACGGTGTTGCCCTTGAGCTGTTATATCGTTGGTGGCTTTGCCTACACGACGATGATGATGAAAAACAACCTGATGGATAACCTCGCCGCCGATTACGTGCGCACGGCCGTGGCGAAAGGGGTGAGTTTCCGTAGTGCGGTTTTCAAGCATGCCTTTAGGAACTCCTTCATCCCGATCGCGACCAGTCTGGGAGGGCTGGTTACGATATTTGTGAGTGGCAGTATGTTGGTCGAGCAGGTGTTTGACATCCAGGGATTTGGCCTTCTTCAGTTTCAAGCCATCAGCAACCGCGATGGTAACGTCATCATGGGCACGCTGACTATTGCGGCCTTTCTGATGATTATTGGAAATATTTTATCCGACTTCATCGTGGCGATGGTCGACCCACGTATTAAATTTCACTAATCGTCATGTTTCGAAAAATTGCTTGGGTATTGATTCTGGGGGCTGTGTTGTCAGCGATTGGCGAGTTGTGTTCTCTTAAATTACCCACCTTGCGATGGGGGTTTGAGACCAGTAGGGAGATTGCTTGGTTGCACTGGAATATAGGCACTAAGGCAGAGCCTAATATTATTCCCTGGCTTGGTTGGTTGGGAGTTGCTTTTGCTTTGTTAGTGGGGGTGGGTCTGTTGATTAAATTCCCCCGGAACTTTCATTTCACCCCGATCACGCAGCGGCGGATTGATCGATTTTGTTCGATCAAGCGAGGATACCGCGCGTTTCTTTTCATTTTGTTTTTGGCTGGATTGGCCTCTCTGGATCATTTGATCGTTGGCAATGAACCGTTGATTTTAAAATATGATGGGAAGTGGTCCTCGCCAGCACTGACATACACCTCACATAAGGGAAAAGATTTTGGATTGACTGGGGAGGCTGGGGTGTCGCCGGTGAATTATCGGAAACTGAAGAAGATTTTCAAAACCCAAGGTGGGGACAACTGGGTGATGATGCCTCCCGTGCCGTATGCCCCTACCCAGGATACGGTGACGGTTCCTACTCAGGCGCTCAAAGTCAACGATGACGGATTGATGTTGATCCCGGGGGGGCGCAAACCCTACTCGGGGCAAGCTGCAAAAATTTACGACCTCGATGATCCGGGGCGGATGCACCTGCGTTATCGCTACCGACACGGGCTCAAGGATGGTCCTGCAGAGGGGTGGGACAGCAAAAACAATCGGATTTACAGCACAATTTACATCAAAGGTGAGATGGTTTTGGGGGCTGAAAAATGGTCGGGTGATGGGGACATGAATGCGTTTCTCAATCAGGCGAGTTCTGAGATGAGTGTGATTTACTACGCGCCATCCCCACCGAGTTTCAAGATGGGTCACCTGCTGGGGACCACCTCGCAGGGGTATGATGTATTGGCGTATTTGTTTGGTGGCTTGCAGGTGAACTTCAAAGCCTCTTTGTTTTATATCCCGTGTATTTATGCCATCGGCATTACGATTGGATTGTTGATGGGCTTTTTTGGAGGTGTGTTTGATTTGGTGGTGCAGCGATTGATCGAGGTATTTTCCAACATTCCCTTTTTGTTTGTGATCATCATCGTAAGCTCCTCGGTGCCAGTGCAGCTTCGGGAGCGGTCGGGGTTAGGTGTGATTTTGGTGATTTTGATTTTGTTCAGCTGGATGGGAATGACTTACCTGATGCGGACGGCGGCGTTGAAGGAGAAATCCCGAGACTACGTGGCGGCCAGTCGGGTAATCGGCTGCTCGACTCCTCGGATCATCTTTAAACACATCTTACCGAATGCCGTCGCCATCCTTGTGACTCTGGTGCCCTTTTCCGTATCGGGCTTGATTATGGGACTGACCTCGCTCGATTACCTTGGCTTTGGATTACCCCCCAAATATGCTACGTGGGGAAGTTTACTTAAAGATGGGCTCGGTCAGCTATCGGCACCTTGGTTGGTGAGTTCCGCCTTCCTTTGTTTGGTTTCCCTGTTGATTCTAGTTACCTTTGTTGGCGAGGCCGTGAGGGAGGCATTTGACCCTAAAAAATTCACCTACTACAAATAATGCTGATACGAATGAATGGATATCTCCAGGCGCTTTGCGGCGTGGCGATCGCTATGGTGCTGGTGTCCTGCGGAGACAAGCAGGAAGAGGTTGAGCGTAGTCTTGGCTTTGATGAGTTTGTGCCTGTTTATAATGCCTACATCACCAAGTGGCTGAAAGGTGAACATGCTAGGGTGGATAAAGAACTCAAAACCACGACCCAAAAGTGGACCACGGCGGTAGGCATTGAAAAGGTGTCGTTGGAGAATGATGTGGAGGAATTGCAGCGCGAGATGGAGCGGGTCACCTTCCGTCAATCGCTTGGAGATTATTTTGCCTTTAAAGAGGAAGAAGAGATGCCGCAGGATCTGGTGTGGGAAGATGGTATGGATCAGCCTGAGATTGGTGATCCACGTGCATTGAAAGGTGGCGTATTTAACCACTTCATCTCGCAGTTTCCTGCTACGATTAGACCCTTTGGTCGGGAAGCTAACAATAGCTTTCGAAGCTATCTCTATGACAATCTGGAAATTTCTCTCACGGGAATGCATCCGTTGACCATGAAGGTTATCCCTGGTCTGGCTCGAAGGTGGGCGGTGAGTAAGGACGGTCGCACCGTGTATTACGAACTCGATCCCGACGGACGTTACAATGACGGCCATAAAATCGATATCAAAGACTACATGGTCAAAATCTATCTACGGGTATCCGATAACGTATCCGCCCCTTTTGAAAAGCAATACTATCGCGAGCAGGTGGCGCAGTTGGCCGCTTACGGAGACAAGTATCTGGCAGTCAGCTTACCTGAATCGAAGCCCTTGATGGCGATGGATGCCTCTATGGCCCCAGCGCCTTCCTATTTTTACAAAGACTACGGCCCGGATTATGTCGAGCGTTACCAGTGGAAAGTGCCCCCGCAAACTGGGGCGTATTTTGTGAGGGATAAGGATATTGTGAAAGGGGTATCGATCACACTGACCCGAGCGAAGGATTGGTGGGCGAAGGATAAAAAATACTATCGCCATCGCTTCAACCCGGATAAAATGATTTATACGGTCATCCGCGATGAAGCGAAAGCGTTTGAACTTTTCCGCGCCGGGCAGCTCGATGCCTATTGGCTGACTCGCCCGAAGCTATGGTATCAAAAATCTGAGATCGATCCAGTGTTTGACGGCTACATTGAGCGATACACATTTTACAATCAATACCCGCGTAGTCCACGGGGAGTGTATATGAACACCGCCCGGCCGATGTTAAAAGATGTCAATATGCGGCGGGGAATTGCCCATGCTTTAAACTGGCAGAAGTGTATTGATGTTATTTTTCGGGGTGACTACGCCCGCTTGCAGCAATACAGCGAAGGGTTCGGAGATATTACCAATCCTAATGTGAAGGCCCGCGAGTTTTCGGTTACCAAAGCCAAAGAGTATTTCAAAAAGGCCGGGTACACCCAGGAAGGGGACGATGGATTTTTGCGTAAGCCAGCGGGTGACAAACTCGCCATCAACCTCAGTTATCCCAACGTAGCCTATTACCCACGTGTTATTGCCGTGCTTAAGGAAGAGGCTAAAAAGGCCGGATTGGATCTTCGCGCCGATGACATGGAGTCTACGGTTTATTACAAAAAGGTGATGAAAAAAGAGCACGATATGTGCATATGGGCATGGAGTGCCTTGCCTCCATTTCCACGTTATTACCAAGGATTTTTCTCCAAAAATGCGTATGATTCCTCGGGGAATCCAAAACCTCAAACTAACAATATCACCAGCTATTCCAATCCTCTGATGGATAAGTACTGCAAGGCAGTTAGGAATGCGCGAAGTGTGCAGGAGGTGAAAGAGAATTCATGGAAAATCCAGCAAATGATTCACGATGAGGCATTGTTCTCTCCTGCATGGGTGACGAATTTTGTTCGCATTGGCACCTGGCGCTGGGTGCGTTGGCCCGATACGAAAGACACACCGTTTTGTGTGCCTGTTGTTTATGAACCATTAGAAAGTTATACGTATTGGATCGATGAAAAAATCAAAGAGGAAACCCGTGATGCCATGCGCCGGGGAAAAGTCTTTCCTGAAGTTCAAAAAATAATCGATGATTTTAAAGATGGTATTCCACAGCAAAAACAACAGGCCGAGGACGCCAGACAGGAAGCTAAAGCATTAGAACCGACGGCGCCGGAAAGCGCTGAGGACGAACCCGATCAGGAAGGAGGCATGAGCAATGAGTGAAAATGTATTGGAGGTGAAAAGTTTGATTACCGGTTTTCGGATGGAGGACGGTGAGTGGATTCGCGCGGTTGATGGTGTGTCTTTTCGTGTGCCCAAGGGAAAAACTGTGGGGATAGTTGGAGAGTCGGGCTGTGGGAAAAGTGTCACGGCGATGTCGATTGTGGGACTACTGCCCAAGCCGATGGGCCATGTGCTCGAAGGTGAGGTTATTTTTAAAGGTGAAGATCTCATCAAGGCCGATTCCAAACGGATGCATCAGGTGCGCGGTGGTGAGATTGGCGTGATTTTCCAAGAGCCGATGACAGCGCTCAACCCGGTGCACCGGATTGGGAAGCAGATTAGTGAATCGCTTATTTTACACCGTGGAATGAACAAGCGTGAGGCACTTCAGGAATCGGTGAACTTACTCGAAAAAGTAGGTATTCCCGCCCCTGAGCTTCGGGTAATGGAATATCCCCACCAGCTATCCGGCGGGATGCGGCAGCGCGTGGTGATTGCCATTGCGTTGGCCTGCAAACCAGACCTTCTCATTGCCGACGAGCCGACTACTGCGCTAGACGTTACCGTGCAATCTCAGATCCTCGAGCTGATGGAGGATCTGCAAAAAGACATGGGGATGTCGATGATTTTGATCACCCACGATCTGGGTGTGATTGCTGGGCACTGCGATGAAGTCGTCGTGATGTATGCCGGGCGGGTTGTTGAACGCGCACCGGTCAATGAACTGTTTGCCACCCCGCGCCACGCCTATACCAAAGGTTTGTTAGCGGCGATCCCTACCTTGGAGACGCCTAGAAAATCCAAGCTAAATACGATCGAAGGCCAAGTGGCGGCGATCCAAGACTTTGTCCCTGGTTGCCGATTCTGTCAGCGCATGGAAAGAACGGGGGACACCCTGAAAACCCGTGCGCCATTGATCGAAATATCAGCCGACCACTGGGTGGAAGCCTGCCCTGAGTGTGTTGATTTAAATTCTAAACTCTAAGTTCTAAATTCCAAATACTCAATCGGATTCTCTGCGCGACAGGGAGCCTCGGACTAGAAGTCCCCACTCCATATTTTTACTTTATGAACGATCCATTATTAGAAATCCGCGATCTTAAGATGCACTTCCCTGTGAAAGGCGGTGTGTTTTCCCGTCAAGTCGCCGCTGTGAAAGCTGTCGATGGCGTTTCCTTGGATATTGGGCGTGGCGAAACTCTTGGGCTGGTAGGTGAGTCAGGTTGCGGCAAGTCCACCTTGGGAAAAAGTATTGTCCGTCTTACCGATCCTACCGCTGGCTCGATCAAGTTTAATGGTCAGGATATCACCCGGATGTCGCAGTCTCGACTTCGACCAATTCGAAAAAACCTGCAAATGGTCTTCCAAGATCCGGCGGAATCGTTAAACTCTAGGCTGTCGGTGGGCCAAATTATTGCGGAGCCACTCGAAGTGCAGGGCATTGGCTCGCGGGCCAGTCGGAAGGATATGGTGGAAGGGTTACTCGAACGTGTCGGTATGCCCAAGAGTGCGTCGCAGCGGTTTTCCTTTGAGTTCTCAGGTGGGCAGCGGCAGCGGATCGGGATCGCCCGGGCACTGGCGCTGAATCCTGAAATGATTGTGTTGGATGAGCCGGTTTCTGCGCTCGATGTTTCGGTGCAGAGTCAGGTGTTGAATTTGCTGTTAGAATTGCAGGAGGAGATGGGTCTTGCCTACCTCTTCATTGCTCACGACCTCGCGGTGGTGAAGCATATTTCGGATCGGGTCGCCGTGATGTATCTCGGAAAAATCGTCGAACTTGCGGACGCCGATGTCATTTATAAAGATCCGAAACACGCCTACACCAAGGCTCTGATCTCAGCCATCCCCGAGCCCGATCCCATGAAGGCGAGAAACCGGGTGCATTTGAAAGGGGAGATTCCCTCGCCGATCGATCCACCGGCAGGCAGTGCCTTTGGGCATCGGATTGAACATCCTCGTTATGAAGAAACCATCGGTATGGATTTATCGATGGTGGAGATCGAGAAAGATCACTGGGTGGCGGCTGATCCTTGCTGTTTGAGCGAGGAGGATTTTGCGAAGGTAGCGGTTTGATCAATCTTATCATTGAAATGATCGATGTGACTTGTTTGGTTTTTTGGGGTAGTGTCTTGTCTTATGAAGCGAACTTTTGGCAGTGTGAAGATATTTTCTCAATCGTTCCCGTCCCTTCCGTATAGCATGGTGGTGGCGATGGTTTTCCTTGCTGGTCTTGGCATGGCTTCGCGGGCGAGCGCGGACCACGATGGTGAGTATGTGATTCTTCTGCACGGGTTGCTCCGCAGTCCGGATACGATGAAGCCGATGGAAAAGGCATTGCAGGCCGCTGGCTATCAAACGATGATTCTGGATTATCCATCGCGCAGTATGACGATCCGAAAGCTGAGTGATGCTCATCTAGCTCCTGCCGTGCAGCTGTGCCGTGATGGTGGGGCAAAGAAAATTCATTTTGTCACCCACTCGATGGGTGGTTTGTTAGTTCGGGATTACCTTTCCCGAAAACATGTGCCTGAGCTCGGTAGGGTGGTCATGTTGGCACCGCCTAACCAGGGGAGCGAGGTGGTGGATCGCTTGGGTCACTGGCGGGCATTCAAGGCACTCAATGGGCCTGCCGGTAGGGAATTGGGCACCAAGATGACTTGTGCGCCCAAGCTTCTTGGGCCTGTGAGTTACCCCGTGGGAGTGATCGCTGGAGATCGTAGTATTAATTGGATCAATAGCGGCATGATCGATGGTCCCGACGACGGTAAGGTCTCGGTGGAAAATACCAAGCTCATGGGCATGACGGATCACATCGTGCTGCACCGGACTCACCCGATGATTATGAAGCGGCGTGATGCCATTGACCTCGCCTTGCGCTTTCTCGACACAGGCTCTTTTGCGTCAGGGTAGCCCTGCTGAAATGTGTTACAAAATCTCCTCGATGGGGATTTTGCCATTGGTGGCGATGATCGAGTAGGCATCCTCAGTTTCAGAGATGGCGGTGAGATCTGTTTTTCCGCCCGCTCGTTCGAGGATGAGCTGGCCCGCTGCGATGTCCCAGAGAGAAATGCGAGACTCCACGTAGGCGTCCAGACGGCCGGAGGCGATGTAGGCCATGCCGAGTGCTGCACTGCCCATCATGCGCATTTTGCGTGCTTTGAGAGAGGCTCTGCGGAATCGATCCAGGCCGGTAGTTAGAGCTTCTTCATCTTTGCCACAGCCGACGAAGAGTGCGCATTCTTCGAGCTTGGTGCGTGGGCTGGATTGGATCGGCTTGCCGTTAAGCAGGGCCGGGCCACCTTTGACGGCTTCCCAGAGCTCGTCCATGCTGGGGTCATAAATGACGCCGACGATGAGTTCGCCTTTGTGACGAAGGGCGATGGAGACGCAGTAGTGCGGGATGCCGTAGAAGAAGTTCACAGTGCCATCGATGGGGTCCACGATCCACTGGTAGTCGCTGTCTTGATTGCCTGCGATGCCTTCTTCTCCGTAGAGGGCGTGATCGGGGAAGGCGTCTAGCAGGACGCGTGTGATGAGGTCCTGGCTCTCGCGGTCGAGTGCGAGCTTGATATCGTGGTGTTTGGCTTCATCCACTTTAAGTGGCTGACCGAAGTGTTCTTTGAGAAAAGCCCCGGCTTGTCGGGCGGCTTGGGTGGCGGCATCAATGTGGGTCATGGCTGCCACACTATGATGGTGGTCGGGGAATATCCAATCTAAAAAGGATCAATCGATTTTTCCGCGCCTTGTCTTGCCCTTTTGATTGGCTTGCCAGTATTCGCCAGTGTCCACATCGAGGCATGTGAGCCAGCCTCGGTTGCAAGCTGCGGTGTCGATGCAGATGGCGTGGTCTTCTACGGCGGGGACAGGTGGGTTTTGCGGTGTGTGGCCGCAGATGATGGTTTTTCCAGAATGGTGTTGTTCCGTTTCATGGAATCGAAGCCAGAATTTTGCATGGTCTGTCTGATCTTCAAGAGGCTGATCGGGAATGAGTCCGGCATGGACAAAGATGTGATCGTCCGTCTCATGGTAATCGATGCAGGATTTGAAGAAGTCCCAATATTTCTGGTCGATCTGTTCGAATTCGACGGCGCCAAAAGAGGTGAGGGTTTCGATACCTCCATTGAGCAGCCAGTTCATGAGGTCTTCATATTTCGTCTGCGCATCTTCCATCATAATCTCATGGTTGCCCTTGAGGGTGATGACCTTATGGGTTTCCCGGAGCTTCAGCAAGTAGTCGATCACTCCTTTGGAGCGTGGCCCTCGATCGATGTAATCTCCAAGCGTGATAATGGTGTCCTCAGGCGAAAAATCAACAAAGTCGGCGAGTGTCTCAAGAGACTTGAGGCAGCCGTGAATATCACCAATCGCTAGAGTTCGCATATCTGAAAACGAGTTTAATGACGCCGGGGATGATGGCGAGAGAATAATTAGCCTCTCCTAGATTTATATAAGTCCTATGGGTCCTATAAGTCGCATAGCAGAGGATTGGTTGGTTGAGCGGCTCTTCGGTGTTTTTTGGGTTTAGAGTTTAGTTGAGGCAATAAGAATACTGGCGGCCGTGACGATGCCTGTGGTGTAGCAGAGGAGGTCGGACCAGAGGAATCCTGAGCCGAGGATGAGGGCGAC
>CAYNNY010000117.1:0-9912 GCA_964398555.1 uncultured Verrucomicrobiales bacterium | reverse complement strand
CGTCGATTTTTAATGATCCGCTCCAGCGTCGAAACGTCCTCCAGTGTAAACATATTGAGATTTTTTCGATTCATGATTTTTATTTAAGTGAGTAATGCACTGCGAGATCGATCATATTTTTGGCGATCTCCGGCGAGCTTTTGAAATGGAGATGGGCATAAGAGGCATACACATTTTTATACGTATATCCTTCAAACTGAGTGATTTTTTTAGTTTCGTGATAAACTCGAGTGGATGTCGTCACGCCCTCAGTTCCCTCCGTATCGGATCGGTGAAAAACATGGCCACGTGCCAGCGTCCCAGCAGGCCCCAGCAAACAATCCTCCACGACCTCAACCCGCGTATATCCAAGATAAAGATTAGGTGAAAAATGACTACTGTATGGAAAAATTCCGACACCAGGATAGATGGTTTCGGTTTCGTGTTGCTGGAAAAAAGCACCCAAATAAATCAACCCTCCACATTCCGCATAAATCGGTAAGCCAGCATCGGCGAGATTTTTGATTTCTTCTCTCAAACTGACATTCTTAGAAAGTTGCTCAGCATGAAGCTCCGGATAGCCACCACCGAAATAAATCCCGGCAATGTTTTCAGGAAGATTTCCATCGTCAAGGGGACTAAAAAACACAAGCTCTGCACCCGCTCGTCGTAATGCTTCCAAGTTGTATTCGTAATAAAAAGAAAATGCCCGATCCCGCGCAATGGCAAAGCGACACCGTGGTGCTGACGACGCCTTAGTGCCCTGCGCTTTGCTCGCCACTGAAAACTTTCTCGACCCATCAAAATGGCAACCAAAAATTTGCTCGAACGGAAGATACTGCTTAAAAATTTCAGCAAACCGAGTGATCTGATTTTTAAGATCCATTTCCTCGGCAGTATGCAATCCAAGGTGGCGCTCCTCGGTATGAAGATCCTTCATGAAAGGTAAATGACAGTATGCCAAGTTTTTATTTTTCTCATCAATCCCATCAAGAATACTTTGAAAATGAAGCTCTGAATTAACCTTCGTAAAAACAAACCCACATATCTCAAGGTCCGGATCATGCGCAATCAGCCCATTGGTCATGATCCCAGCCGTTTGGCAACTCGCCCGAGCATCCATCACCACCATGACGGCAACTCCGAGCAACTTGGCAATTTCAGCAGGGCTATTCTGGTCGCGATGCCAGTCATCGTATAGCCCACCCACCGCTTCGATCACTACCACCTCAGCATCACCTATCGCACTGTGAAATTCATCCAAAAGCTGCTGCTTGGAATGCGCTGAATCTTCAGCACTCGCATCGGGAACCGATAGCAAATACCGGTCAAGATTGATACATGGCCGCCCAGTCACCACGGCGTGATGTCCGGAATCAATGTAATCAGGCCCTAACTTATAACTCTGCACCTTGTAACCATTGACAACAAGGTAAGATAAAATCCCACGCGTAATCGTCGTTTTGCCCGATCCGCTCGACACTCCAGCAATCAATATTGCTGGTATTTTTAGACTCTCGCTCATCTTAATACTCCACGCCACGTTGAGCCATCACGCCCTTACGAAACGGATGGGCGAGTTCATTCATTTCAGTCGCTAAATCAGCTACCTCTAGTAATTCGGATTTTGCATTGCGCCCCGTCAGCACGACATGGGTCATTGGTGGCTTCTCCTCCATTAAAAAACGCACCACCTCCGCAGCATCCAAATAATCATACCGCATCGCAATATTGATTTCATCCAGAAGAACCATGCTATTTTTTTCATCCCGAATGAGCTCTTTGGATTTTTCCCATGCAATTTGAGCCACCTCAGCATCACGCGCCCGGTCCTGAGTTTCCCAGGTAAACCCTTCTCCCATCGTAAAAAATGGGCACTGGTCTTTAAAATTTTCAACGATTAGTTTACGTTCCCCGGTTTCTGTATTCCCCTTAATAAACTGCACGACAGCGCAGGGCATCCCCCACGCAATATGTCGAAATATCATTCCAAACCCCGCACTCGATTTCCCCTTCCCATTTCCCGTATGCACAATAATCAAGCCTTTTTCTTTCGGCTCCCGCGCTGCCATTTTCTCCCGTGCTTTTTTGACGCGTTCCATCTTCTTGCGGTATTTTTCTTCCTGTTGTTTTTCTTCGTTCATCTTAAAATAATGGGAATATTACTTCCTTCATTTGTTTCGCCCTCTTTTTAGGACATTGTTTCTCCAGCTCAATCAACTTGAATCCCAGATCCCGATACACCCGCCGAGTAAGCTCACTGATCACAACTGATTCTTCAAACGTTTCCGGCCGCAAAACATCTGACATATAAATCTCCGACCAAGGTGGTGCAAAAAACACCAAGCTTCCCGATAAATGATCATCCACAGCTTGATAAAACTTCGAAGCCACCTGCGCCCCCCGAAACTTCAACCAGACGATAAGATCTGGGATCGCCCGATCATACACGCAAAACACACTTTTCTGTGCCTGATACTGCTGAATCATCCTTTCCAAACACAACATACAAAACCGCTCTATATCCCCCCATGGTGAAATCTCATTCTGAAACCTCTGATACTTCAAAATTATTTCTCTCGACACCTCTTCAGCCACCTCTACATCTTGACCTAACACCGACAACAAGGAACTCTTCCCCGTCCCAGCCCCCCCTGTGATAATAACCTTGTTCACAGAATCATCTCCATTCCTATCAAAACACCTTCAACGATACAGAAAAAAAGCACCGCGGATCTCCGGTTCACCCGTGTGGCTATTTCTACGTCCGATCCATTCAAAGATCGCGAATGTTCGCCAATCTTATCTTTCTCCACCAGCACTCCTCCGTAGTCATGCGCGCCGCCAAATTGACAATCCAATACACCAGCCAATGCGGCCTCAGGGTATCCAGCATTTGGACTCAGGTGCGCCCGACCAAATTTCCGGATAAACCGGAGACTTCTCCGTAACGAACCGGGTGCCGAAAAAGCCATTAACAAAGCGGTGATTCTTGCCGGAATCCAGTTAGAGGCATCATCCAACTTTGCCGAAAAGTAACCGAACTCAGCAAACTTTTCATTTTTATAGCCAAACCGAGAGTCCAAGGTATTGATCATCTTGTAAGCCATCATCCCAGGCACCCCCGCCAGAAGAAAGTAAAACATCGGCGCAATCATGCCATCGGATAGATTTTCAGCCATCGACTCCAACGCCGCTTGCCGGATCTCCTGATCCGTCAACTCATGCGTATCTCGCCCGACTAACCACGTCAACCGCTCGCGAGCTAGGACGAGCTCGCCATTTTCTAAAAAGTCAAACACCTGGTGACCTGTCCGGATCAACAAACTTCCAGCCAAAACCTGATAAGTTAAAAATGAAGAAACCACCAAATAGGCCACCGTAATTTCGCGTAACCAGAACAACCCGAAAAACGCTAAGAAAAACACACCAAACACTAACACCAAAACAACAATCAATCCATTTATTTTCCTTTTAGCATACAGAAGTTTTTCAAACCCACTTACGAGATTTCCAAGTCCACATACAATATGAGGCACTCCCCATCCCAAGACCTTCCCCTCGACCCATAGCATTTCAAAAACAAAAGCAACGAGGAAAACTAGAGCATTCATTTCAACATGACTCATCGGCGGACTCCTCTCTCTTTAAAAAATAACTTTCCAGAGCCGATAACAAAAGATCATTCTCCTCTGGAGAACGTGTGGCGACTCGGAAAAATGAATCATCCAATCCTCGAAAATTACTCGCATCACGAATGAGTAAACCATGCTCACTCACGAGGTGATTTTTCAATGCTTGAGCTGTTGATTTATGTAGCTTCATTAAAAAATAATGACTCGCCGACGGAAAAATCTCCAATTCAGGAATCATTTTAAAAGCATTATAAAAACGCTCAGTCTCACTGCGATGCATCGCCCAATCCAAGGGGAATTTCTCAGGAAAAAGAATCATCTCAACACCCACCTTGGACGCAAGAGCATTCACGCTCCACGGCTGCGTCCACTGGTTCAGGTGGTCAATCATTGCTGGCTGCGCAATGACATACCCCAGCCGAAGCCCAGGGATCGAATACCGCTTAGTTAAAGATTTAATGACGATAAGATTCGGGTATCTCTCCACCTCCTCAATCACTGATTCGGATTTCTCCACAAACTCCATATACGATTCATCCACCACCACTGTTGTCGTCTTCCTTTCGGAAAGAAACTGACAGATCTCAGATCTCGAGATCAACTCACCTGTCGGATTGTTCGGATTCCCCAACATCACAAATTTCACCTCACCACCAGAATCCACCCCACTCAGTTGAGAACATTGCCCTATTGGAGAATACGTTACCTCATGCTGAAACAGCGTGAGCGCACTTTCGTATTCCGCAAATTCTGGGAAAAATAAATGGGAGCGCGCCCCGGAAAACGCCTGGGCAGTTTGGTAAATCCCAGCCACGGCCCCATTCGTCACCAAAAAATGATCGCTCGGAAGCCCGTAAGATTGCGCCAGCGCCTCAATTATCTCCACGTATTCCACATCCGGATACCTCTGAAGCTCGCGTATATTTTGGGAAATAATCCGCAAAATGACGGAGGAATAATCAATCCACGAAATATTTGAGCTAAAATCAGCGCGAAGCTCCGAATATTGGTGAGTATCTGACCCGTGACCTTTTAACATCTTGTATCTCCAAAATAATTACCAAATTTTCTATCGTTTCGAATCCCCACCTTTAAATAGAAGCCAGAGGAAAAACGGTCCACCCAGTAGCGCCGTAATCACCCCAACGGGAACTTCTGCCGAACTGCTGATCGTGCGAGCTAAAGTATCGCACCACGTCAAAAATACACCGCCAAACAAAGCGGATACGGGAACGAGAACTCGGTGGTTTGCCCCAAAGACCAAACGGCACATGTGCGGAGCCATGATCCCGACAAACCCAATCGGCCCGCACACCGTGATCACGCCAGCCACCATCAGCGAGACAGCAAAAAAGATCACCATCCTCACCCGCTCAACATTCACTCCACGGCTAGCGGCCAGATCGTCACTGATCGATAACAAGTTCAGCTCACGCCTTAAAAAATACGCAATCAGCCCCCCGCTCGCCACAAAAGGAAATACCTGAAGCACCGCATCCGCATTGGCCCGACCAATGTCCCCCATCAGCCAGTGCACCACGCGAAACGAATTCACATAATCCATCATGAACTGCAAGAGCATGATCAAGCTGGAGAAAAAGAAACTAATCGCCACACCCCCGAGCAGCATCGTCATCGGTGACATTTTCCCTGACGCCTTCGAAATGCCATACAGCAATGCGATGGAGAAAATAGCCCCAACCATCGCCGCCAGAGAGACCCCCGAAATACCAAGAAAGGCAAAGCTCAACCCCAACTGTACCCAGAGCGCGACACCAAACGACGCCCCGCCAGCCACCCCCAGCGTAAATGGCGTCGCCAGCGGGTTCCTAAAAACAGCCTGGAAAACAACGCCGCCTAGAGACAGGCCCATCCCCGCTAAAAAGGCGAGCAACATCCTAGGCACTCGAATTTGCCAGAAAATCACCGCTTCCAAATCCTGCGAAAACGGTCGAGTGAGCACATCTAGCCCACAGGAGTGTTCACCAATCCAAGGCACCGAAGCACAGGTGACAAATGCCATCAGAATGAGGATGGCCGACATCACTTTTTGAGATTGAGTTAACATGTGCCCAACTCCTTTCGAATCGAGGGAATCACCATCGGCTTTCCTGTTTCGGGATGTGGGATTAATGTAAAACACACACCAAACACCTTGTGTAAATCCTCCTGAGTAATCACTTCTTCAGTCGAACCCTCCACTAACACGCGCCCCTGACTCATGCCGTAAATATAATCATACTCCATCGCCGCCCAGTTCAGGTCATGCGTGACAGTGAGAATAGTCAACTGGTCCGTTTGAGCAATCTCAGAAAGGATGGAATGCACCTCCTCACGTTGACGTGGGTCCAGGTGGGCGGAGGGTTCGTCCAGAATCAAAATCGGCGACTCCTGAGCCAGCGCTGCTGCGATGCAAATCTTCTGCCGTTCTCCTCCGCTAAGCGTTTGAATCGTGCGGCTTTCAAAATGACTCATCTCAATTCTCTTTAAGGCATTTTTGGCAACCCGCAGCCCATCCTCATCCCCAGATGAAAATCCACCTTCATGCGCATAGCGCCCCATCATCACAAAGTCCAACACCGTAAATGGCACACTCGCCTCCAACAACTGCGGAACATAGGCCAGCTCTCGGGCCAGCTCTGGTCGGGAATACTGAGAAGTCCGTTTCCCATTCACCTTCAGCGTTCCAGAATCTGGCTTCATCAGCCCGAGCAAGCACTTGAGCAGAGTGGTTTTTCCCGCTCCGTTAGACCCGATAATCGCCACCATCGACCCTGCCTCAACCTCCAATGAGACGTTATCGAGCAGACAGCTCTTCCCTATGCTTAGGGAAAGGTCTTGAATAGAAATGGATGGTATAGACATAAAATTGACTATTAAGGATGGAGGGCATCCGCGAAGGCGTCGAGGGTTTGAATCAATCGGGGTCCAGGGATGAAATGTTCATTTCCGATCACGAGCTTCACGCGATTTCCCTTCACCGCACCTAGCTCATGAAACACCCTCCACACATCCACCAGTTCTTTTTCAGTGTGATTCTTTAACGTTTCATCTCGGGTCAGCACCAAAATCACATCGGGGTTCAGATTGATGAGTTTTTCGCGTGAGAGCTTCGGAAAGGCGACCTCTCCTTGATAGGCATTTACCCCACCGGCCAGCTTGATCAGATCCTGATGAAAGCCTTTGTTTCCAGCAATCACGATCTGGTTCGGCTGCAAGGTTTCCGTTTCATGATGGATACACACCAAGACGCTAGGTCGGGACTTTCCTGCCACCCGTTTTTTCACCTTCGCAATACGCGCCCGCATTTTGCTGGCAACTTCCCGCGCCTCCTTTTCATTGCCACACACTTGCGCAATTTTCGAAAACCCATCAATCACCCCATTCAAACTGGCATGATCCACACTCACTGAAGAGATCCCCAACTCATCAAATTTCTTCACCAGACTATGCTGACTGTCCACCATCACCACACAATCAGGATTCAAAGACAACAATCGCTCAAAATCTACATCCACATAGCCGCAAACCTGAGGAAGCACCAACGCCTCTGGCGGATAGGAACTGAAGCGAGAAATCCCCACAACATGATCCCCTAAGCCCATGGCAAACAGCGTCTCGACATTACTAGGAGCCAAAGCGACGAGGCGGCTTGGCCGAGCGTCATTTTCCTCTGATTTCTTGTCACGGGTATCGGCCTGCTCTTGAGCTTTCTGGGCAAGCCACATCCGCCCCATATGGCTAACGGCAAAAAAAACAACCATCATGAACACAATAAACCACGCACCGGGAGAAATGCGAGATTGATAGGATTTGGAGGATTGACTCATCAGGAAGGGTGAGGAAAGGGAAAAAAGGTCGGGCTAACTTAGCGAAGTAATGAGGTATAGATGGCTTCCACGTCCGAATGGCTCCGAACAAGATCTGCAAGTTTATCGTATTGTTCATTTTTATAAACCTTTAAATCAAAAGGCTTCATCTCCTTATCACTCACCGCGCGAATCATCTCGCGAACCACGGAAGTGTTGTCAAAAATCCCGTGAATGTAAGTCCCCCAGGTTTTGGTATTTTCAAAATAGCCATCTTCCTCACCGCCTTCAAATTCGCAGAGCGCCGATGGATCTCCCGAAAAACTCTCCCCCATGTGGATCTCATAACCCTCGCACCAGCCATCCGTATTTAAAAAGCGAAACCTCCGCTGTAAGGTCACCTTCTCTTCTGCCAGAACCGTCTTGATCGGCAAGAGCCCTAGACCTGGCATCGATTCCGTTTCGCCCTCGACATGGCAGGGATCATGGATCGACTCCCCCATCATTTGAAATCCACCACACACCCCGTAAACAGCCGTCCCCTGAGCATGCGCATCAAGAATCGCCTGCGCTAATCCCGCTTTCCTCAAATGATACAGATCGCCCATCGTATTTTTTGAGCCGGGGAGGATCACGATATCGGCATCGAGAATATCCCGCTTGTCGTGAGTATAAAAAAGATTGATTTCCGGCACTCGCTCCAGCGCATTAAAATCGGTAAAGTTCGACATGTGCTGAAGGAGCACCACCACGACATTAACCTGATCATTCGTCATCCCGCCTTGTTTTTTCTCCAAACACACGGAGTCCTCATCATCCACATGAATATCCCGAAAATACGGAATAACACTCACCACAGGCACACCCACCAGATCTTCAAGCATCTTTTTGCCATCTTCAAAAACCCTCATATCACCACGAAATTTATTGATGATAATTCCTTTGATCAACTTGCGCTCCTCGGGTGGCAGCAGCTCCAGCGTCCCATACACCGATCCAAACACCCCGCCTTTATTAATATCCGCAATGAGATAAGTATCCGCCTGAATGGCCAAAGCCACCCGCATATTGGTAATATCTTTCTCTCGTAAATTCACTTCAGAAATACTCCCAGCCCCCTCGATCACCACTGGATTATACTTATCCGCCAAGGTTTGATACCCCTCCATCGCAGCCTGAAACAACGGCTCGCGGTCGTTTATTTGAAAATATTCATACGCGGACTGCTCACCGATCGGTTTGCCATTCAGCACCACCTGAGCTGACATATTAGAGGTTGGCTTCAAAAGCACGGGATTCATTTCCACCTGACACTCGATGCCACACGCCTCAGCCTGCACCACCTGAGCCCGTCCCATTTCCAAACCATCCGGCGTAGCGTAACTGTTCAGCGACATATTTTGCGCCTTAAAAGGAGCCGGAGCATAACCGTCCTGAAGAAATATCCTGCAAAATGCCGCGTTAATCACAGATTTCCCCACATCCGACCCCGTGCCGACAAACATAATCGGTCTTAATTTTTGAATCTCATTCATAACAGCGCCCGATTCAATTCACCCGCCAACCACTCTGCCGAATCCAACAAACTCGGGCCATCATGGATCATATTCTGCCCGATCTTTACCGTAGAAACCACAATAGGAATCTGCTCGTTCCACCCGCGATCACGCACCAAGGCATGAGGATCCACCTCATATTCGGGCTCATAAAAAAATAAAAAAACATCCGGATCCCGCTCCCTCACCTCATCAAAATCTGGCTTAAAATAACTCTTCGAATCCTCACCGAAAACCATCTCACCACCCGCCATCTCCACCACATCCCGCGCAAAACTCATACCACCCACCGCACGCATATGCCGTCCTAACCACAGCTCGACATACACCTTCGGCTTCTTTCCAGAGTTCGCATTTCTTAACGCCTGAGCCCGCAGCATCATCTGATCCGACAGCGCCCGCGCCCGCTTCAACTCCCCCAACAACCCACCGAGCACCACCTGATTCTCCAACATTCCAAAAAAACTCTGAGGTAAACTCAACACATAAACTGGAAGACCCAGCTTTGCCAACCTCTTCCCCAAATGCAACTGCACCCCTGAAGTAATCAACACTACATCCGGCTTCAGCGCCTGCAATGCCTCAACATCGCAATTCACATACTTCCCCACCACCAAGCCATCCACCCCACTAACATACCTCGGGCAATACTCGGAAACACCGACAACTCGGTCGATCAACCCCATCTTATCCATCGCCTCAGTCGCCGATGACACAAGGCTCACCACCCGCTTCGGGCAGTCTACTAATTCAAAAGAATAATCAAGCAGTTCTACGTGTATGGATTTCATAATAAAAAAATGTTTCTTAGAATTAAAATCTTCCACCGCAGAAAACGATAGAAGAGATCACTCGGAACCACTCGAATGATCTCTCCGTCACCCCGAAGTCTCCATCAAATGGAAAACTTCAGGGGAATCTCAACCAGAGAAA
>CAYNNY010000116.1:6167-10053 GCA_964398555.1 uncultured Verrucomicrobiales bacterium | reverse complement strand
TTTTTTCTTTCCGCGGCCCTAACGCGGGCTTACTCTTTAAATACCACGATGCTTTCAGGTATTGAGTCTTGTCAAGGTATGCGAAACCTGATAGTTAGACCCCTGATGCATCTTAGATATTACAACGCGTTGACAACCTTCATTCTCCTAACGTCCCCGATTACTGCAGAAGAGGTAAAACAGGAAGTTTATAAGACTGATTGGAAAGAGGTGGCAACTCCTAGCCCTGAGTGGACAACCAAGGGCAAGGTGATGACTTCGCCTAATGGCTCTCGCAAGTTTTTGGGGACCATTCGTGATGAGGCGGCAACGTCCCTGACGCTGAAGAACCTTCCAGAACACGACGTTCTCACAGTGGAGGTCGAGCTATTCCTCGTGGGCACTTGGGACGGCTCCCAAAAACCATGGGGTGATGACAAAATGCACATTAGTTTGGAGGATCAATGTGTGCTGCTCAACACAACATTCAGCAACTGCATGTCAAACAACTGGACAGGAAGTCAACACTACCCGAAGGATCTTGATGGTGCTGGAAATTACAACTGTTTCACTGGAGCCTCGCACATCGGAGAGCTTGGATACGAACAAACATGGGCTCGCTACGAGCCACAGATCACTGTGAAAATAGACTCTACTTATAAACTAAAATTTTCAGTCCCTCATACTGAGCAAAGTTTAAAACTCAATTTTCAATCTCAACTCAATGAGGTTGAAGGCAAAGACAATCAAGAGGAACAGTGGTATGGAATAGGTAAAATTAGCGTTACCGTTTCTGATGAAAAAAGCGTCGATGAAAAAGAGTGGAGAAGGCTTCAGGGGAACCTCTTGAATTCGTTCATTCCCATCAGTAATTATGCCTTTTGGGAAATGATGCGTTATCCAAAAAGGTTCCGCTCAGATCTAAGCTTACTTCAGAAAATCCACCCCAAGAAACGATGGTGGTTTGATCGCGCGGAGCGCTTACTCAACGTGGGTGAGAAAACGGATTAAGGGCCGCAGGGGTGGCATAGTAAGCACCTGCCGCTAGGATGCGGAATGCTTCGAAAAACTTCGCCAATTTTTGAAACTCAGGCCGGGCTTTGGCAAGATCGCAAAGTCATCGCAAATTGCAGATTGCTGCGCCGGTTTGAGCTTGGCGAAAGGTCGCTTGAATCGTTTAACCGATTCGGCATCGAGTGCATCCAGTCCGTCTAAAATGACAGGTCTCACTTTTTGTTGAGCGGGATAAGGAGCACTCACCCATTCATCAATATAGTCAGGCACTCGTAAACTACTGGCTGATGGACCTAAATGGCCCTCAGGAAACATCACATCAACTAAAGCAACAGTCGCCATTTTTTGTGGGGTCGATAACGTAAGCGGCCAGACGTCACCAGGCTTGTAAAGCTTGGTGAGATCGGGATCTGTTCCATACCCTTGGGTGCCCTAGCGGCGAGCTTCCTCCTTCAGCTTTGTGCCATAGTGGCCGCTGAAAATGGCGGAAGGGATCGCGTTGGCGGCGCTGGGCATGCCACGGGACCCGCCCAGACCCGCCCCCACGGTATCCATGATCTATTTCCCGACCAGTCCACTGGCATGAGCCGGTGGCAGCTGCACCAGGGGCTATTGATAAGCAGCGCCTATGCTGCACCCCCGACAGCAGTCGGGGGCCCAAAAACAAGCGGCCCGGCGACTCATCGAATCCTTCACGAGTTTCTGCGCCTTTACATTCCCGGGGTGAAGTTTCGGAACTATTTTTTTGGCATCCAGAGGCTTGGTCATCGCGGCTCGATGAATAAGAATGACGGGCACTCCGATTTTTTGACGATGCTTCTGCGTCAGTAACTCTGCGGCGCGAAGCTTGGGAGCCGGGTGCAAAACACCCTCCGGTGAGTCAGGGGTGTTCTCAATTCCCTCCTTCGTCCCGTAAATACCCACAAGCATCACACACTTCAAGCCCTGCAAGGTCAACGTATAGGCCACCTGCGCCCCGCCAGCCCCCGATCCAATGATCCAAACATCATACTCAGGCTTCGATTTGGAGGATGTGATAACTGGCATGGTATCGGGATAAAAATGATCGCAATCCCCCTACCTACGTCGAGAAACATTATGCCAAGCCTAGACTCTTGAACCAAAAAATCCTCATCCAGCAACAAGACCTCCGACACTTGCAAAAATGGGCGTTGATTTACCCACCCAGTTCAGCTTAATTCCCCCCACGCCTTTCCAGCACCCCATTTCTTTCATCATGCCTGTTTCAGATTACATCGTCACCATCGGACTCGAAGTCCACTGCCAGATCAAATCCAAGAGCAAGATGTTCTGCGCTTGCGCCACCAGCTTTGGCGAAGAGCCCAATAGCAATATCTGCCCGGTCTGCCTCGGCCTTCCCGGCGCCTTACCCGTGCTCAACCAACATGCCATCGAGCAGACCATCCTCGCCGGTATGATGATCGACTGCACTACGCCGGAAATTTCCAAGTGGGATCGGAAGAACTACTTCTACCCAGACATGCCAAAAAACTTCCAACTCACCCAGTTTGACCTACCGCTCTGCATCGGCGGAGGCGTGCCACTCTACGACCTCGCCTACCCGAAGGAAGTGCAGAAAAACATCCCGAACCCAGGAAAAACGGTCAAACTCACGCGTATCCACCTCGAGGAGGATGTCGCTAAATCAACCCACCACAGCAATAACTCCACCATCGACTTCAACCGCGCGGGCACTCCCCTCATGGAGATTGTCACCGACCCAGATATCGACACTCCAGAGGAAGCCTACGCTTACCTCAAGTCCCTCCAGCAAATCCTCATCTACGGGGGCATCTCAGACGCCGATATGGAAAAAGGCCAAATGCGCTGCGACGTTAATATATCTCTCCGTCCTCACGGCCAAAAAGAACTCGGCGAAAAAGTAGAGCTCAAAAACCTCAACTCCATCTCTGCGGTGCGTAACTCACTGCACTACGAAATCCTTCGCCAGGCCGAGGAACTCGATGCCAACATCGCCCAGATTCAATCAACCCGCCGCTGGGACGCCTCCATGGGCGAAACACAAATGATGCGCACCAAGGAAGACGCCCACGACTACCGCTACTTCCCCGAGCCCGATCTCCTCCCAATCAAAACCGCCGATCTCGTCGAAAAAATGCGACCTCACGTGCCCGAGCTCCCCCATGAAAAGCGCGACCGATTCGAAAAAGATTTCGGCCTCAACGCCTACGATGCCTTCGTCATCACCAGCGACCAAAACCTTGCCAACTACTTCGAAGCCGCCGCTACAGAGCCGAAGCTCGGCAAAAAAATAGCCAACTGGATCACCAACAGCCTACTCGCCAAACTCAACGAAACCAACACCAGCATCAAAGACTGCCCACTCCCTGCGGGCCGCATTCTCGAGCTGGTCAAACTTATCGAAGCCGGCACCATTTCAAATAATCAAGGCCGCGATGTCTTCGCCGCACTTTGGGGGAAATCAGACAACACCCCAGCCGACATCGCCAAATCCATGGGCTTTGAACCCGCCGACACCGGAGCGATCGAAGGCATCATCGATGAAGTCATCGCCGCCAACCCCGACAAAGTCGCCGAAATCCAAGGAGGCAACGAAAAACTGCTCAACTTCCTCGTCGGTCAAGTCATGAAAGCCTCCAAAGGCAAAGCCAACCCAAAAATGGTCACCGACACCCTAAAAGGGAAATTGCTCTAGCCTCCGCGCCCGCCCAAACTTGCCGTCATGTCCCTTGAGCTCATCAAATTCCTTGAAACGGTTTTTTCTAAGAATGAACTATCACCCGTCCTTATCGGCGGGTTGGGCGGTTCAACATCATGGCTTCGCTCGATCTACCCTAGATATAGACTTCGTCCTTTGCTCCGATGACAAAGAGCGGTTGGGCAAAGACCT
>CAYNNY010000116.1:0-6067 GCA_964398555.1 uncultured Verrucomicrobiales bacterium | reverse complement strand
GGTTGGGCAAAGACCTATTGGACATTCGTAAGCTGCTACAGTATAATCGCACAAAGATCAGCGCTGAGGAGTTACTTCAACTCTGCAAAAAATACGGTCCCTCAGAAGCTTACCACACCATTACCCATCCCTAAACTCTAAGAAAAAAATAGATTTGCCTCTCAGATTCCCTCGTAATGGATACCCTCCTGAAATACAGGGGCCAATGCCAATGAGTCATTATGCGAAATGGATAAGCCAGAACCTCCGAAATCTTTACGACAACGATTCTCTCGAAGAACATCGCCTCCGCGACATAAAAAACATTAACGGCATCCCCTTTTCATTTCATCCTGAGGACCTTTCCACATCTCGTTAAAAAGCCCCCCTACTTTTAAAATATTCATGAAATCACTTATAGCATCCATCCTCATCCTCACAACACTCCCCATTTTCGCTGGCGTTTACGGAGATCTTGAGTTTGGCGACGACCGCGATACCGTCACCCGCAAGCTACAAAAAAGCAAGCTAGTGACACAAACCATCAACTCATCGCTGATGTCGCGCACCGGTCTCAATGGGATATTCAAATGCAAAACCCAACTTGCGGGGCTCAGCTACCACCTCTACTTCAATTGGGATGCCGATGGAGGGCTGCAAGAAGTCACACTGCGCTCTGAGAGCATTCAGAAATCCGACTACAGCTCCACTCTCTACAAGGCATGGGGTGCTGCGGGAAAACTCTTCACCCAGGTTTACAAAGCCCCAGCCCAGAATGCCGGATTTCCTGACAAATTAACCATCGCCAATGGCGGTATGATGATGTCCCACATCTGGCACAAAGGCAATGACCAGTCGATCCTGATGGGCACGGGCATCGAAAATGACGAATGCTTCCTTGCGATCCGCTTTGTCAACCAACGCATTGAACCCGTTAGGATTCAGTGAAACCTGAGCCCCGCCCCGCTATCGAGGATGTTCATGCTCAGGTTTATTTTTAGCCTCCGTTTTCTCAAGCTCTGCCACACTAAGCTTGCTCACCGTCGTTCGGAATACCCCCACTGATTTGCCAGCATTGGTTTCGGGACGGGCATTGTAAAAGGCAACCACGCTGAGTGCATCATCAGGTACACGCACTGAGGTATTGATCAGTGAAACCTTATTCCTAGAAGCGAGCACGGCCTCTATACGGTGGCGGCCACCATTTTGAGTTAGCTTCAAACTCCGCCGCTGCCCCGGTGCCAAAACTCTCGGCTTTTGAGCGTCGACCACAAACATCACGGGCTCGCTCGAAAAATTTCTCACCAAAAGATTTTTTTTCCGTAATGCCTTGGCACCCAAGTTCAGCACACTCAGCTTGGGGGCCTTCGCCCATGGTTTCTCAGACCTTGTCCTCGGCAAAAGAAGCACCAAGGTCTGAGATGCAGCTGGCAGAGAGGGAATCACCAAATAGCTCACATAACTTTTTGAATCGCCCTCGGCTCTTCGGTAGAGCTTGATCGGTAATTCTGACGGCACCTTCTGAATCCCCGTCGCATTGTTAAAACCTATGCGAAGCCGACTCCAGCCCGAGCTCTCATCCAGCTCATGGTCTGGCTTAAAATACAACGCCGCTGGCGGCACCGCACCTCGAAGCGGAGGCAACAAAACAGCATGTTTACCAGATCCTGATTCCGACGAACCGGGACCACTCGGCCTCTTTGGCATGTGATATCGTCTCTGAGGAATGGGGCCAAGCGCCATCACAGAAACATACGCGCTGGCCCTCGATGGCTCCTCCTGTAATTCATTCTGAGGCTGAGCATTGAGCCAGCCCACACAGTGCAGCCAAATGAAAAATACCTTACCTAGCTCACCGAGAGCATGGCTTCCATATCGATACCTGTAATCTTGTTTCATACTTCGTTCGTGGATAACCAGCGGAAAGATTGAATCACAAATTCCCGCCCAAACTTCTGATTGATTGACGATAACTCACCCTCCTTGAGTTCACCCGTGCTACGATCAACCATCAATGAAGTAGCCGTCGCTTTGTTCAACATAGATCCAGCTGCTGGACCTACCATCGCAGCCGCCTGCACATAATCGGCCGAACGCATCACCACGGCTTCGAGATACGCTTTCGCTACGATGGCCCCACTTTCATCACGAGACTCACCATAACACCTAATGATAAAGCTATCTCCCCTCACACTCATTGCGGGAGCCATCGGCTCAAGGATATCGCCTTGAGTCAAAAACCCCGGAATTCCCCAGGCTTTTGAGGTCGGCTGCTTATCCACATCCAACTTCCAGCGTTCTATAGCATCATCCCGATTATAATCATTCGTCACTGTTGTTGTCGTTAGAAATGGAGCCACCTCATACTTCTCATTCAATCCGGACCGCGTGATGGCGGCCTCAATCGTCCCACACATCATCGGTGAAGATTTTTGAAAATCGACAGGCTTAGCAGCAAGCCTCCGATTCACAAAATCAGACAGAGAAACAAAAGGTCCACGCAGCTTCACCTCTTTGACGATCTCTTCTGCAAGCGTTGCCATTTCAGCTTCATTCAAAATACGACCTCCAGACCAACCGCCCTTGACCGCAACACCAGTCTGATCAGTCTCCACCGCATCCTGAGGCTTCTGAAAACGGGCAAACACAGAACGTGAACCGCCGCCCACCGCCCCTGCCTTGGTAGTGCGGACCCGTCCCTGAAGTCCGGACAAAAATGAAATCCACGCTTTGACGGAGGTCGAATTCACATTAAAAGCCCCCCTGTTTTTCAAGAGATAAGCATGATGCCAAAACCCAAATTCCAAACCATCCGCGCCATTGATCTTGGCGACCACTTCACCAAATCTTGCCATCTTCCCCATCGCAGATACATTGATCTGGTAGCGAGGATTCCATAAAGATTCACCTCGATCAGGATGCCAATCAAAAGACGAACCGTCAGCTTCTATCGGAACGCCGGATAAAAAATACTGATCCCACAAATTTTGATTCACCTCAAAGACAATATCATAAGGTAACACCTCATCCTTCGAACTCAGAGTTATCCCATCGACCACTTTGGTCACAGCTTGACTACCAATCTGAAGCAATCCGTTCGAATTGAGCCCACGAGTCCTCGGCCCATGATCCATAGGATACGGGTCAGTTCCCCCGATCGCCTCATCCCAACTTGATTTTTGATTCCCTGAATAGGGCCCGCCCAGAGACAATCGAGCACTGGTGTCAAAAGGCGCATGAATATCAGCCAGCGAACTCCCCACAAGATAACTAGGATGCCAAGAATAAGGGCTTAATTGCGCATGACGTAATGCCCCCATCGATAACGCCCCATACTTGGCGGAGGGCAAATCAAACATCACCGCAGCAGGCTCGGCAGAGAACTGAGACGCCAAACCGAATGGCGATTTGCTAAAATAACCACCCTCATTCAAAGAAGGAATATCGTTCACATCCCTCGGTGAAAGAGGCGAAAACTGCTGTAACCAACCGCCACCACTATTCGTATACCACTCTTTCGCGCAGGCCGACACAGGTGAGCGAGTCACCAGCCCAGACCTCACATTCCACTGCGCAATCGTTGCCGGATGATAAACCACATGATCTGAAGTCCATCGGCCAGAGCGCATGGGCGGCATGTTAGCCTCTGTCGCCGACTCATCCAGCCACAACAATTTACTGCCGAACTGATGCAATGCCGGAGGGTTTTTCCCAGGTGATTCCTGAAACGATTCCAAATAGCCGAACTCTTCAATCGAAGCCGCCTGACTACTCCCCCACCAACTTGCATAATACCAGTAATTATAAGTCGACACCCCACCATTCCCATTATTGATCAGTTGCAGCGTAGGAAACTGAGTTGCGGCGAGCGAAGTAATGCTAGCGACACTTTGTGTCGCCGTGCCATTGGCCGATTTAAGAACAAAAGGAAAGTTATCAAATAAAACGGGCCACGGCTCGTAATACTTGATTTCACCTAACTTCATCTCAGCAAACACAGTATCATCGATCGTTCGCCAACCGCTTTTTCCCTCCATCACCGGATCGCCATTTTCATCCACCCCGGGCTCCATCCACTCGACCTGTAACTTAAAGCCGCCCTCGTAGTCATGAAAAAAATGATCAGCCCCCTGCTCATTTTTCGCACTCAGACGATTGGTTGAAATATCGTCTTTGTTATATTTTTGGATTCCTACCTGCTGGCTTGAATGATCTGGAGCATTCACACGCGGCGAAAAAACAAGACATTCTCCCGGACCAAACTGAGTGGCATCCAGCACAAAACCCAAATAACGATCATCAGGAAACATATCGATCCGCCGCCCGCCGCGAACTCCACCCTTCGGTTGGATTTTGAACGGCCCGATATGCTCACCGTCACGATTCAACTTCCCCCAAAGATCCAGATGATACTCGGGCTCAGGGTAAAGCACCTTCAACCGCTCGACTTCAGTCTCATCAAACACCATGTGAAAACTATTTTTTCTTCTGAATGGATTGGGCATCAACACAATCAACTCTTGGGTTTGCAAGGATACATTATAGGGATTCCACAGGCAGACACGCGGCATGAGATGAGACCGTAATGACCCCTGCGTCCCCGCCTCCCCCTCAGTATGACTGAAGTAATAATGCCACCGCACATCAGTCATTACCGGATGAATTTTCGGTGCTTTCGACGCCCACTGCGCCCCATCAAAAGTCAGCCCATCCGCTATCCCATGCGGCCAGTCTATCCTTGGCCGACTCCGTGTTGAGCTGCTATCTCGATGGCTCACCTGCGCCTCTATCTCCCCCGAGGCTAACCCCTTCAGAGATTTCATTCTCCCCCAGTATCTCAAAGCTCCAAAGGAGGGACCCAACACCGCGTGCCTTGGCCCTGGAATAATAGGCGTATCACTTGAGAAAGCAAAAGCCGCCACCGAGGAGTCAGCCGAAGCAAAAGAAACGATCTCCCGCCCCGGATCCCCAAACAACAAAGGCGACAGATCCTTCTTCAAACTACCCAGCACCACATCCACAAACAAACCCTCCCCATGAGTGGTCAAATGATGAAAATCCGCCCCCAATGCCCGATCGAGCTGCTTGCGTTTTACTTCTGTGCCACCAATCATTGCGACACTCCGATCCGTGATCATCTTGCCGTATTTTCCTTTGGCCGCATCAGAATATTCCTGATAGGGAGCTTCCCCACCAACCGACTGAATCGATGTCGGGTTATCAGTCTGACTCGCCAAAAAGGAAATTTGAGGGTCGCCTGCTGCGTCAGGATCGAGCGCGATCGAGGCCTTTTGATTATTGTCTGAAACATACCAGGCGTAGGATCCATGACCCCCGCCGCTCAGCACATCCACTTTCTCCACAAGCACCCGATGATCAGTATAGTCTGCCGCATTGTAATCTCGGCCCAAAGTCCCCCGCCCCAGCAACTCGACCACATGAGGATCACTGCCGCCCAACAAACGAGCTGGGAGCAGCGTCGGCGACCGGCGACTCACTAACCAACCTTCTAAAAGAGCCTCCCTCCATTTCCCCTCACTAAGACTCGATTCGGTCTCCCGAAGATCCGAATAAATCCCCTGATGAGGATAGGGGCCCACACGATTATCAGGAGCTTTACCAATCAATGGCCATTCCCTATCACCCGACCGAAACGTCGTTTTCCACACCCCCAACCAATTCCGGTTAGCCAAGGTTTCGGCACCAGAGGGATCTTCTAAAATGGCCGCCCGCGCCGTAACTCGCTGATCGGGACCGGCAAGCCGCTGAAGCTCGCCCAAGGCCATCATCAACGCCAACCTGGCATTGGCCCTAGCCTCCTGCTGATGGTGGCCGCGGCCAGATGACCTCAGTTCAATCGCAGACAGGGAAAGCATCGCCAACGCAATCATCACAAGTAACACCATCACAGAGACGGTGGCGATCAATGCAAAGCCAGATCGGGCCTCACTTTGACGGTGCATATTCCAGAAGTCCCCCTGCATGACAGAGCCACCCTCGCACGCTAACCGTTAGCTATCAAACTTATTACATAATTATTTCTGGCCTTTTAACTTAGGGACGCGTCATTTCTTTGCCCGACCCCTTT
>CAYNNY010000115.1:0-10115 GCA_964398555.1 uncultured Verrucomicrobiales bacterium | reverse complement strand
GCCATGGCCAGATTGAAGGTGTTATGGGCGACTAACAGTTTGTGATTTTCCACACCCATCCTATGTCCCCATCTCTACACAATCCCATAGATGAAAGAAAAATTGAAAAATCACACAAAAAAGCTGCTTAAATATGGACAACTACCTTGACAGTCGCCAGATGAAAGAAGCAGAGCCTGCCAATGGTATAGCTTTGAGCTCACTGACCGACTCCGTCGACCCAATGAAATCCATTCACCAGCCCATGACTTCCAGCTCTTTCATTTCTCCTCTAGTCCTCGCAGCTTCTATGACAGCAGTCATGGCTAGCCCTACCGATCTGACGTCCACAAGATTTGCTGGCAACGATCTGACGCCCTGCCCATCATGCTTAAGCGCCGCTCCCAATGGAGAGCTCTTTGTAGGTGTCGATTTAAACGGATCTCTCGGCAAGGGAGCCAGCAAAGGACGCATTGTCAGGCTGGTGGATAGCAACAACGATGGCAAAGCGGATCAGTCCACCGTGTTTGCCGAGGTGGATAACCCACGCGGCCTCATGGCCGTCGGGGATAAGCTCTATGTCCTCCACACCGTCATCCCTAAGGAGACCGGCGTGATGAGCGGCATGCACCTCAGCGTCTTTACCGATGCCGATCACGATGGCATCGCCGACGGCCCAGGAAAACGATTGATCAAAAATGTTTCATCTCTCAAATCCAATCAATCACGAGGAGCTGACCACACCACCAACGGCATCCGCATGGGTATCGATGGCTGGATTTACATTGCGGTGGGCGATTATGGATTTGTCGGTGCCGAAGGGACAGATGGCACCAAGCTCACACAGCTCGGCGGCGGCATTCTCCGCATCCGCCCCGATGGCACGGAGATGGAAGTTTACACCCATGGACTACGGAACATCTACGATGTCGCCATCGATCCGCTGATGAATATTTTCACCCGGGGGAATACCAACGATGGAGGCGGGTGGAACGTCCGCTTTATCCACCAGATTCAGTCGGGCGAATACGGCTACCCCGTCCTGTTTAAAAATTTCACAGATGAAATCATCCCCGCGCTCGCCGACCTCGGAGGAGGCTCAGGCACCGGTGCTCTTTATTTTCAAGAACCTAGCTGGCCCGCCAAATACAACAATGTGCCGATGATGGGAGATTGGGGACGAAATCAATTATTCATTCACCGACTCACCAAAGACGGGGCATCGTTCACCCAAAAACAAGAAGACTTCATCAGCTGCTCACAGCTCACAGATGTCGATGTCGACGGCTCAGGTCGAATGTATCTTTCGGCCTGGGAAGGCGCAGGCTACAAGGGAAATCTAAGAAAGGGATCCATCCAACGAGTCGTGCCTCAGGGGTGGAAATTGAAGCCATTTACCAAGCTGTCAAAACTTTCGGATGAAGCCTTGGTCAAGGGGCTCAGGTCAGGCAGCGCCACCAGCCGACTCCATGTTTCGCAGGCACTGCTCACCCGTCCGAAGTCCATCGCCCCTGCTATCTTGGCCATCGCGGCAGATCGTTCAACTTCGAAAGAATCTCGAGTAGCAGCCATTTTCACCTATGCCCAAATGCTGGATGAACAATCCATCCCTCAGCTTGTTACTTTGAGCAAGGATGCAGATATTCGCGAATTTGCACTACGGGCGCTTACCGATCGTCAGCCGAACCTAGCCCTGGTATCCGTCGAGCCCTTCCTCGCCGCACTCAAGGATCAGAACCCCCGTGTGCAAGTCACCGCAGCGGTGGGCCTTGGTCGAATTGGAAAAATAAAATCCGCAAAACACCTGCTAGCCGTCGCCATACCGCCAGCTCCACAAACAGCATCAAAGCAAAAAGGCCACCAAGGGGGGCCCCATGCCACACCTCACTCAGCCATCCTTCTCCCTCATGTGGCCGTGCAAGCCCTGATCAAACTCAACGCCGTGGATGACTGTCTCGCTGCGATCGATGGACCTAGTCAAGACGGTGCGCTGTGGGCACTGCGCTGGATGCATAACCCAAAGGCCGTTGACGGTATCATTTCAAAACTCCAATCCAGCACAGATCCAAGCCTTCGTAAAAAACTACTCACCGCGCTTGGCCGACTCTACCAGAAAGAAGCCGACTACGATGGCTCTTGGTGGTGGAGCACACGTCCCGATACCCGCGGTCCCTACTACGTGCCGGTGAAATGGGCCGAGTCCGATAAAATTGAAACAATATTTCGCGCGGAATGGGCTCAGTCTGACAACGATCAAAAAGCATTTCTCGCCTCGGTAGCCAACCGCCATCGAATGAATCTCCAAGGGATCGGCAAAGTGGAAGTGGTGAAAAAAGGCAGCCAAAGCAAAAAAGGAGAAGTCGGCCGCACTTCGATCGAAGATGTCATGGTCGCTCTAGGAAAACACAAAGGCAACAAAAAGAAGGGTGAAAAAATCCTCGCGACCCTGAGCTGTGTGGCCTGCCACAACGTCAACCCTGCCGATCCCATCAAAGGTCCCGACATCAGGAAACTGGGTGCCCTACTCAGTCGTGAGCAAATAGCCGAAGCGATCCTCAAACCTGCGGCCACCATTTCTGATTCCTGGGTGACCGTCACCATGAAAGACGGCACCCAGCACCAAGGCACCTTGATCTCAAAATCAAAGAAACTGGTCGTCATTCACAACATCGCAGGAATCCCAACCTCCCTCAAAGCTCCCGATGTAAAAAACATCAAGCCACAAACTTCCACGGTGATGGGCCCCGGACTGGCCAATGAACTTTCACTCACACAATTCAACGATCTCATTGAATACCTTCATTCCATGAAATAGAGAGCTCTGACTCGAGGGACAGCCTGTCAAGATGGCTTATATTTAAGCAACATTAAAGATTGATGCTTTAGCCCCTTTCCCATAGAATTGAGCGAGAGCCTTTCCTGCATGAACGCTAGGAAGCTCGCACAAGGGGATCACAATGGGGTAAAAATTGGGTATGTCTAAGAAAATGAATGTGTTAATTGCATGTGGGGGCACAGGTGGACATCTGTTCCCAGGCATTGCCGTGGCCGAAACTCTGAAGCGACAGGGACACAACGTGCTACTGCTCATTTCCGAGAAAAAAGTCGATGCCCAAGCATCAAAAAAATACGGCATCCTTACATTCAAAACCGTACCCGCCATCGCCAAGCCGCCCACCTTGTCACTGCGCATGATCCCCTTCCTGTTCAAACTCTGGAAATCGATCCGTCAGTGCCGCGCCATTTTAAAAAAACACCAATGCGATGTCGTGCTCGGCATGGGAGGATTCACCTCACTGCCACCCATCATGGCTGGCAGGCGGATGAAACTCGCCACCTACGTGCACGACTCCAATGCCCTGCCCGGCCGAGCGAACCGACTCACCGCCCGCTGGTGCAACAAGGTCCTACTCGGACTGGATGCCGCTACAAAATTTTTCCCCGCCTCCAAGATAATCGTCACCGGCACTCCGGTTCGACAAGAACTCGTCGCGCCATTGCGGCCCGACCGGGCCAAAGTCACCTTCGCCCTGCCCTCCGATGGAAAAGTCGTGCTTGTCATGGGCGGCAGCCAAGGAGCGAAACATCTCAACTCCCTCGTGATCGAAGCGGCCAAGGCCCTGCAAAAAGCTCCCGCACCAAAGCAAGCCACCAAAAAGATTTCTGAGCAAGTCGCCGAGCGAAAAACCCAATCGCTGGCAGCCACCCAAGCGATGCCGATGCTCGCGCCACAGGAAAAGGCCGAAAAAAAAACAGCAGCCTCCAAAGCAACAAAAGCCATTCAGGGAATGCCCAAAGTGCGCTTTCTCCACATCACCGGAGCTGCCGACTACGAGAGAGTTAAAGAACTCACCAAAGACATCGAAGGATACAAAGTGATTTCATTTTGCGATGACATGGCATCGGCCTACGCCGCCTGTGACATCGCCCTCTGCCGGGCCGGAGCATCCAGCATGACGGAGCTGGCCTATGCCGGCATGCCCTCCATCCTCGTCCCCTACCCATACGCCGCTGACGACCACCAGACCGTCAACGCCGCCGTTTTTGAAAAAGCAGGAGCGGCTATTTTAAGACAAGAATCAGACCTCGATTCCACATTGCTGGTCAACGACCTCACCCGCATGCTCGAAGACGAGGACGTATGGCGAGAAATGGCCAAACAAGCTGATGCTCTCGCAGTGAAAGACGCCGCCATCCAAATTTGCAAAGTCATCACCAGCAGCACTCACAAATAAAATCTACCCCACCCCTTTTAGCCCACACCCCCTTCCCCAAATGAACATCGCTCAGCTCAGCCAACGACTCACTGATCGGGAAAACCCCATCACGGTCCACCTCATCGGCGTCGCGGGATCAGGCATGAGCGGGCTAGCTTTATTGCTGTTAGGCATGGGTCACCGCGTCAGCGGCTCAGATCGCGTCACCACCTCGGAGACCGATCGCATGCAAAAACTCGGACTTGTCTTTTCCAGTCCCCACCATGCCACCGAAGTCCACGGTGCCGATGTCATCGTTTACTCCTCAGCCATCCGAGAAGACAACATCGCCCGCGCCGAGGCTCGCGCTCAAAACATCCCCTGCATCCGCCGCGCTGAGTGCCTAGCAGCCATCCTCCACACCCGCCAAGGCGTGATCATCTCCGGCACCCATGGGAAAACCACCACCTCCGCCATGTGCGCCCACGTCCTCAGACGAAGCGGCATCATGCCCTGCCATTACGTCGGCGCTGAAATCCCAGTGTTAGGAACGAATGCCCACTGGCAGGAAGAGGCTGAGCTGATGATTGCCGAAGGCGACGAAAGCGATGGCACCCTGGCGCTCTATCAGCCAGAACACGCCGTCGTGCTCAACGTCGAGGAAGAGCACCTGGATTTCTACCGCGACATCGAGCACATCAAAGAAGTGTTCACTAAGCTGCTCGATCAAACACGCGGCAACAAAATCTACTTCTCCGGCTGCCCCGTCGCCAGCGAACTCTGCGCCACCCGAGAGGGAGCCATTTCCTACGGCTGGAAAAATGCCGACTTTGTCGCCAGTGACATCTGTGAAACAGGTGGCACCATCACCTTTGATGTCAATAAACGCGGAGACCTCTTAGGCCGTGTCGAACTCGGCATCCCCGGCAGACACAATGTGCTCAATGCGCTTGCAGCCATCGTCGTGGCGGATGCCGCTGAGGTCGACTTCCAGCTCGTCTCCCGCGCCCTCGCCACCTTCGCAGGAGCCAAGCGGCGATTTGAAAATAAATACCTCTCCCCGAGCCTGCGAATCATCGATGACTACGGCCATCACCCCACCGAAGTCGCCGCCACCCTGCAGACCGCACGCTCGCTGAGACCCAAGCGCCTCGTCGTTGTCTTCCAACCACACCGATACAGCCGCACTCAGAAACTCGCCGATGATTTTGGCAAAGCCCTACAAGCGGCCGATCAGATTTTCGTCACCGATATCTACCCCGCCAGCGAGCTCCCCATCGAAGGCATCACCGCCCAAACCATCGTCGATGCCGTAGGATCTAACGGCGATACTCCGGCCGAGGTCGTTGGCAAAATCTCCAGCGCCCACTACCGAGTAGGCAACGCACTCAAAGAAGGTGACCTGCTCATCACGCTCGGCGCAGGGAACGTGCACGTCATCGGCACCACCATCGCCCGCGACATGTCCGTGTTAGAAGAAATCCTCCGCTACTGCGGTGATAACGATCACGCTCAGATCGACGCCAAACTTTACGAACCCATGAGCAGGCATACCACCATTCTCTGCGGTGGCCCTGCGCAGTTCTGGATAGAGCCCCACGCGGCGGAGGCCTTTGCCTGCGCCGTGAAATACTGCCGTGACCGGGGCATCCCCCAGCGCATCATTGGCAGAGGTTCCAATCTCCTCGTCCGTGATGGAGGGATTCGGGGCGCCGTCATCCACCCTACCGGGGGTGAACTCTCAGACGTCACCGTCGAAGGCTCCACCATCACCGCAGGCGCAGGTGCCCGATTTAAAAAAGTCGCCAATGTGGCGGCCTCCCATGGACTCACCGGACTCGAATGGATGGAAGGTATCCCTGGCAACGTTGGCGGTGGACTCCGAATGAATGCCGGAGCCATGGGCACGGAAACCTTCGATCAAGTCCTCAGCGTGCGCTTCCTCGATGAAGACGGTGAAATCCGAGTGCGCTCGCGTGATGAAATCCTCTCCCATTACCGAAACGTGCCAGAGCTACGGCGCAACTTCGCCCTCTCCGCCACCTTTCAGACCGAAAAGTCGACCCCTGACCTCATCGCCAATCGCATGGAGGAATCAAAAACCAAACGTCAATCATCCCAGCCGATTGCGGCCAGTGCCGGTTGTGTTTTTAAAAATCCGGAGGAAATTCCCGCTGGTCAGTTAGTCGATAAGCTCGGCATGAAAAATGCCACCTGCGGCACCGCCAGAGTCTCCGCCATCCACGGCAACTTCATCGTCAACGATGGCAAAGCCAAAGCCGCAGACATTCTCGGCCTCATCGATCAAATCCGCGCCAAAGCAAAAGACGAATACAACATCACCTTGGAAACCGAGGTGCAAATCATCGGCGAAGACGACATCACATTCTAACACGACACTTTAATTTCTGATCATGGATAAGAACCTACTCATCGCCGTCCTCATGGGTGGCCCCGGCTCCGAACGTGAAGTTTCTCTCGCGTCCGGAAACGCTGTGTTAGAAGCTCTCGTCAAGGAAGGACTGAACGCCGTGCCTGTGGACGTGCCCAACCACACCCTAGAACTCCCAGAAAAAACCGGCCTCTGCTTCAACGTCATCCATGGCACATTCGGAGAAGACGGAGAACTGCAAACTCAACTCAAAGAACTCGGCATCCCCTACACAGGAGCGGGTAAAAAAAGCAGCGAAGTCGCCTTCGACAAGCTAGCCAGTAAGGAACTATTTCTCGCCAACAATGTGCCCACCCCAGCCTCCGAAACCATCGACTGCACCCATGGAGTGAAACTTCCCCAAATGCCTCTCCCCTACGTGATCAAACCACCACGTGAAGGCTCCAGCGTCGGCGTCCACATCGTTCATACCGAAGACGAAGCTCTCGCCGCCATAACCGACGCCGCCAAGTATGGCAACGAAGTCCTCGTCGAGGCCTTGATCCAAGGCAAGGAACTCACCGTCGGCATCCTCGATGGCGTCGCCCTCCCCGTCGTCCACATCGCGCCGCGCGATGGATTCTACGACATGAAAAACAAATACCCTTGGATGAGCGATGAAGGGGGGACCGACTACTACTGCCCGGCTGAGCTCGATGCAGAAACCACCAGGAAAGTCCAACAAGCCGCCCTAGCCGCACACCATTCATTAGGGATCGAGATCTACTCCCGCGTGGATGTCTTGCTGGACGAACAAAACAACCCCTTCGTCCTAGAGGCCAACACCATCCCCGGCATGACCGCCAGCAGCCTTCTCCCGAAAGCCGCTCAAGCCGCAGGCTACGAGTTTGGCCCTCTCTGCCAAAAAATCGCAGAACTCTCACTCGCCGAAAGAAGCTAACCCGTCAACCTAGGAGACCCCATCATGCCCCTATTCAAATCCCGAAGAAAAACCAGCCGCTCCTCACGCGCTCATCACACCCTGCGCCGTGGTGGAGATATTCAAAAGCTGCATATCAAGGTGACCTCCCCGCGTATCGTCATGATCCAAATCATGCGCGGCGTCACCAAAGGTTTTAAATTTGCCCTTTTTCTCACACTGATCGGACTGATCAGCTGGGGTGGCTACAAGGGCGTAAAACATGTCTTTATCGATAACGATAAATACCTCCTTCAGGAAATCAACCTGGAAACCAATGGGCACCTCGACCACGCACGAGTCATGAGGGTCACCGAGATCGACCTGAATGCCAGCATCTTTGCCATCGATGTCGATGATATCAGTCACCGTCTCAAATCACTTCCAGAGGTCATCGATTGCGATATCAAACGCCGCCTTCCCGGCACCCTCTATATTCAGCTCACCGAGCGCGTGCCCGTGGTCTGGATTGAATGCCAAAAACTCAACTACCCAGGCCGAGCCAAGGCTGGCGTGCTAGCGGATAAAGATGGAATCACCTTCCCCTGCGAAGGTGCCCTCTGGGAAACGGCGAGAGATCTCCCCGTCATCGTCATCACCGATTCCGAACCCAATGCCTTCGAACTAGGTGCCCTCATGGCGCACCCAGATGCCATGCGCGCCCTCCGACTCGTTCAAATGTTTAATGAGCGCGATATCCGGAGCGAATGGCTCCCAGAGCGCCTCATCCTACGCACCAACTACTCCATGGAAGCCGTCTGCAACAACGGCGCCCGCGCCCTCTTTGGCATGTATGACCACGACCGCCAAATGGGAGACTTCCTCAAAATCAGCGAACACACCCGCAAAACCCGGCGCACCATTCGCCACATCAATCTGATTCCCACCAAAAATATCCCCGTAAAATTCGCCGGTGGCCCCGTCCTCATCAAACCCGAATCACTTAATAACTGAATCACCGAATCACTATCTCCCACCCATGGCTAAATCAAAAATTCACGTCGGACTCGAAATTGGCACCACCAAGACCTGCATGGTCGTAGGTGAAGTCAAGTCCGACGGCTCCGTCAAAATTCTCGGCGTCGGAGAGACCCGCAGCGCCGGTGTGAGAAGAGGTGAAATCACCGACTATCCACAGGCACGCGCCGGGCTCAAGGACGCGCTGCTCAAAGCCGAAGATATCTGTGATGTCGATATCAGCAGCGTCCTCCTCTCCGTCACAGGCGCACACATCAAAGGCGTCAATAACCGAGGCACCTACCGCCTTCCCGATGAAGAAGACGAAGTCCACATGGGACACATCGAAGAAGCCACCGAGATCGCCCGAGACCTCGCCATTCCAAGTGACCACGTTTACCTGCACAACTTCATCCGCCACTACCGGCTCGATGGCCAAGAACACAGCGTCAGCCCCATCGGCCTGTTAGGTCGATCCCTTGAGGTCGATTTTCACATCGTCCACGGCATCCGCACCCGTATTCAAAACAGCATCAAATGCGTCCGCGAAATCCCCCTCGAGGTGGACGACGTTGTCTTTGCCCCCATCGCCACCGCTCAAGTCGCCCTGGACAGAGAGCAAAAAGATGCCGGCGCACTCGTCATCGATATCGGCGGCGGCACCACCGACTACGTTCTGTACATCAACGGAGCCATCGCCGCCTCCGGCTGCATCCCTGTAGGAGGCGACCACATCACCAACGACATCCACCTCATCACCCACATCCCCTTCAGTCGTGCCGAAGAACTTAAAAAGAACGAAGGCGACGCATCAGGAGACCCCGCTCGGGGGGTAGGCAAAGTCAAAATTGTCGACGACCAAGGCTACGAAGAAGGTGAGATCGAGCGAGCCGAACTCAACGGCATCATCAATAGCCGTCTCGAAGAAACCCTCTACCTCATCCTCGACCAACTCCCTAAAAACGCCCTCCGCAGCGTCGGCGCAGGCGTCTTCATCACCGGCGGCACCAGCCGAATGCGTGGCTTCACCGACCTCGCCGACCGCGTTTTTGACCTCCCCATCTACCAAGCGGAACAATCCAACATCAATGGAGTGCACGCCAACTTCCGGGACCCTCAATACTCCACCGCCGTAGGACTCATCCGCTACGCCCAGATTCTGGATGCCGAACGCGACGCCGCCGGTAAAAATAAATTCGGCCGCGCCATGAAGGCCCTCTGGCCATTTGGGTAACGCGACCGTCTCGGTCGCTTAAAAAAGCCGCATCTCGGCGATAAGCTCTCAAGAGTTCAATTAGCTTAAAGCCTATGATCTGACATGATTCTTAGCGCATTATCCAGTCGGCAAGTTACAAACTCGCCCTACTTTACGCCAAGAGCCTTTCATTTAATGCCATTGACCTCAAAGATCCAAAAACAAGGGCCACCTGCCCATCGCCCTCCGATGAAGATACCCCTCCATCCACCAAATCTGCCCATTCCCCAGCACACCTTCCCCGAGTAAACCGCCGGCAATTCCACCAGGCGAATATCCTCTCTCCCTCAGGTTTTATAAGCATCCGTAGTATTTGTTCAGCTATTTCAAGCATGACCGTTCTCCAGCTAGTAACAAAGTTGCCGTACAACTTATTCA
>CAYNNY010000114.1:0-10182 GCA_964398555.1 uncultured Verrucomicrobiales bacterium | reverse complement strand
GGGGGGGGGCGTTGCTCTGGGGAGCACGGGGAGTTTTGGGAGTCAGGATTTGGCGTTGTGGTGGATTTTGAAGCCGTGGAGGATGTAGCGGGTGCCGGACGAGAGGGTGAAGGTTGCTGTGATGACGGCGGGGTAGATGATCGGGATGGCTGAGCATTTAAGCATCACCCAGATGATGAGGGTCATTTGGGTGACGGTGCAGATTTTGCCGAGCCAGCTTGGTTCGATGGGGACGCTTCGCTTGAGATAGTAGAGAATAGTGATTCCGCCAAGGATAATGACATCGCGGGCGACAACGAGGGCGGCCAGCCAGAGTGGGATACGCCAGTTGTCGGCTCCCCACGGTGAGAGCGAGAGGGTGCTGATGCCGGTGAGGAGGAGCAGTTTGTCGGCGATGGGGTCGAGAAATGCGCCTAATTTTGAGCGTTGGTTGAGGTGGCGTGCGACAAAGCCATCGATCCCATCACTGGCGGCGGCAAGGACAAAGCAGGCAATCGCGAGCCAACGTAGGTTTTCCTCAGGGTTGCCACGCTGGACACTTTCGCTGTATTGGATCGCCAGCACAGCAAAGACGGGGACGAGCAAAATCCGCGCGATCGTGATTTGGGAGGCGAAGGTGATTTTAGTTTCGAGTTTCAAGTTTCAGATTGGTGGTTGCCTTTTGATGGCAAGGGGGGTGTGATGCTGTGCAGACAAGATATAGTATGAATCAGACGGAAATAAAAGAACGATTGGCTAGGATGGGCGTGATGCCTTCAAAAAAACTGGGTCAGAATTTTCTCATTGATGAAAATGTGGCGCGCTGGATTGTGGATCAGCTTGAGGTGGAGGCTGGGGATACGGTGGTGGAAGTGGGGCCAGGAACGGGGGCTTTGACTGAGCATGTGGTGGAAATCGCCGACAAGGTGATCTTGATTGAGTTTGATGCGCGTTTGGCGGAAGGGCTAAAAAATCGCTACGCCGGTAACGATAAAGTGGAGGTGCATCACCATGATGGAGCTCGTTTTGACGTGCGTGTTTTGTTTAAGAATCATCCTGTGAAGCTTCTGGGGAATTTGCCCTATTCGGCGGGCGGCGCGATTATGCGCAACTTTATGAAAAAGCCCTCGCCAGTTTGCCGCGCGGTGTTGATGCTGCAGAAGGAATTTATTGATCGGATCATCGCCGTGCCAAAAACAAAGGCATTTGGCGTGCTTTCGCTGCGGATGCAGAGTGAGTGGACGAGTCGTCCAGTGAAGACGATCCCGCCGCAGGCCTTTTTTCCGAGGCCGTTGATTGATTCCACAGTGATGGTTTGTGAGCCGAGGGCGGATGATTTGCCAGTTTACGATGCTCGGTTATTTGATGAAATTATCAGACGAGGGTTTTCCCAACGGCGGAAGCAGGTTCGGAAGCAAATGCCGAACACTGGAAGCTGGGACGAGGCTGCGGAGTTGATCGGGGTGCCGCTGACGGCCCGGGCGGAGGAGATGAGTCTTGAGCAGTGGGTTGAGCTAACACGCTTCTATGATGACCATCCTCTGAAGGACAATCCACAGCAAGGCGATGAGTTGTTTGATGTGGTGGATGAAAAGGATGAGGTGCTGCGTCAGGAGACCCGTGATGTGGTGCATCGGGATGGATTGTTGCATCGGGCAGTCCACATGTTTGTTTTTAACAAGCGGAAAGATCTCTTTTTGCAAAAGCGTTCGAAGTTAAAAGATGTGCATCCGGGAGTGTGGGATTCCAGCGCGGCTGGGCATCTTAATGCGGGTGAGGAATATGAAGTGACAGCCGTGAGAGAACTCTCTGAGGAGCTTGGCATTGAAGGGGTTGAGGTGCAGGAGATCGCCCGAATTTCGGCCTGTGAAAATACCGGCTGGGAGCATCTACGGCTTTATTTGGCGCGCCATGATGGGGCCTTACGCTATCCTTGTAGCGAAATAGAAACCGGTCAGTGGTTTTCCATGGAGGTGGTCAGGGAGTGGGTGAAAGCCCGGCCTCAGGATTTTGCCAGCGGGTTTATCGAGTGCTGGAATGTTTTCGACGAAAAATTCGAGCGGGACTCTTAAGTTCAATAGTGAACTAAAAAGTTCAATAGTGAACTAAAAACTGAATACTTCCCTGAAAATGGGGGAGAGAAGTAGGCCCACCAGGAGTCGAACCTGGATCTACGGCTTCGGAGGCCGTCATACTATCCATTGTACTATGGACCCTTTCTATAAGGGGTGCACGGAGTGCGGGGCGATGCCTACTGGGTCCCATGGATAGAGTCAAGCAAGGATTTTCAACGGGTTGGCATTTTTTATTTTTTGGAATTTACTCCTTTACTCTAAGGAGAGAATTAGCAAGATCGTCACTAGCGATGACTGCGCATATGCGTGGTCATGGTAGAGCCCCCTCACTCCAACACACACTTAATATTCGTATGAATTACACATCCTACCGATCCTTTAAAACAGCAGCCATCACAGGCCTCGCTACCATTTTATCCACTTCTGCCCTTTTCGCGCAAGATGCCGATGCTGAACCTGTCGGATCCCCAAGCATGCTCCAGCAGTATGTCATTGCCGGTGGTTGGCCGATGATATTGATTGGTATGCTCATTCTTGCCTTGATTGGCCTATGCGTCTTTAACTTCATGAATTTGAGTAAAGCCAAGTTCTGCCCCGATGACCTCAAGGCCGGGTTGATGGATCACATGATGAACTGCCGAGTGCGCTCTGCTATTGAGCTGGGCGCGTCCCACCCAAGTTACCTAGGCCGGATGATGGCATACGCACTTCCCAATGTGGATGCCCGCCGTCCCGAAGATCTGGGCCGCGACTACGTGGAAGATGCCATTGCTGATTTCACCATCAACGAGAACCGTAAAAGCATGACGCTGATCAACTATATTTCACTGATTGCCCAGACCGCACCGATGATGGGACTGTTTGGAACCGTTCTTGGTATGGTGGCTGCGTTTGCCACTCTTTCCAGTGGAGACGGATCGACTGACCCCGGCCTGCTTGCTGGTGATATTTCGGTGGCGCTTTTGACGACTCTCTGGGGTCTCGTAACCGCTATTCCTTCACTCACTGCCTACTTCTTCTTTAAAAACAAGTTAAACAATCTCGTTGCCGAGTGTCACCACACGGCTGAAGAGCTTTTGAACGCTTCCATTCAGACTGTGAATGGCGATGCACATTTGGCTAAGATCCCTGAGGGTATTGCCGTTTAATCCACGGGTGCCTGTTGTTATTTTCGGCTAAATACTGGGTGTGATGATGGGGTAACCCGCTTCATATCCAACTCTAGTCAGAAAATTACTTGAGGCACCTCACAACAAACAGCTAAACACAAAAGGAATCATCTATTATGGCATCATCCAAATTACGCAAAGTTGCGGGCGCAAGCGACGACGAATTAAAAGTCGACATGTCGCCCATGATTGACATGGTTTTCCTGCTCTTGATCTTTTTCATTGTCGCCTCCACGGTGATTGTGGTGAAAAATGATCCTGAGGTGGAGCCGCCCGTCGCTAAAAGCTCAACCCAGCCCAAGGACGGCAAAGGCCGCATCGTCATGAATGTTCGTAAGGACGGCACCTTCTGGAATGAAGCAGGTGTGACATTTGACGATGAAAAAGCCATTGAAGACTACGTCAAAAAGAAGAAGGACGAGGAAAAAGCCAAGGGTTTGACGCCGATGATCCATCTTCGAGGAGACAAGGGCGTGGCGTTTAAGCACGTGCGCAAAGTCATTCGGGCTTCTGCCAGAGCGGGAGTCGATAACGTTGTTTTCTCCGTTTACGGATTCGCCAAATAATTAACTTCTCAACCATTATTACCCATGGCTCGTAAAAAAGTATCAGACAATCTCGAAGAAGACGAACCTGAGTTGGATATTTCATCGATGATCGATGTTTGTTTCCTGCTCCTCATTTACTTCCTCGTTACCACCACCATTCAGCCGCGTGAGCAGGATTTGAAGATGTCGCTCCCCGCAGCGGCTCCAGCAGATTCCGTTCCGGATTTGGCCCCGATGTTCATTAAAGTGGATAAGGCGGGCATTATTCTCATCAACACAGGAGCGGAGCAAGAACAGCTCGATGCCGATGTGAACAACCGCACATTACCTTTGCTCAAGGAGCGTCTTGATTCCTACGCCAATGCCGCCCGAGCTGGTGGCAAGCAGCCGATGGTTCAGATTTGGGCCGACAGCGAAGCGATGCAACAGCGTGTAATTGATGTGCTGAACTGCCTTGCTAGTGCAAAGGTGCAGAGCGTTACCTTCACGGATTTGGTGGATAAATAGCCAATTTCGTTTGATTCATTAACTCCCCCCTTGCTTCTTTCGAGAGGCTTGGGGTATATTCAACCTAATCTTTTGCTATGTCCGCGCGTTGGATACAACGGCAGACATAGCCAACTCACTCCTTCTGATGGTTCTCAGAAATGACACTTTTTCAGAATACTAATTACTACGCATCCATAGAATGAATACGATTTTTAAACCATTTTCTTTTCACCGCACCATCGCTCTTTTTTCGCTGATCATGGTGATGGTGATTGGCTCCGCCAAGGCTCAAGACCTTACCACCCAGATGTCCATGGCCAATAAGGCGTGGGAAGCTGGAAAATACGACAAATCCCAGGCTATTTTTGAGCGAATTATCAAATCCTATTCCGGACGGGCTCCCATGCTTTATGGGCCTAGATTTGGAGTGATTTATTACCGCAAGGGCCTCACGGAACTCAAGCTTGCCAACGCAGCGAAGCGTGAAAATAACCTCGATGATGCCGCCAAGTGGTTTGAAAAAGCGGTGGAGTCATTTAAGGAATGCTACAACAAATACCCCAATGGGGTGGCGGGCATGGCGCAGACCTTGAATACTGCACACAAGGTATCGCTTCAACGATGGGCCGAGGCCTGTATGGGGAACGGTGAGTATAATGTGGCTATTGAGAAATATCAGAAATTTCTCAAAGAGCGTGAGCAACGGGACAAGCTACTACCAACTCCCGGGGGGTTCTATATCAACCTCGCGATTTGCCACTTTCTGATGGATGAGCCGAAAATCGCTGAAGGTATTCGTCATTTTGAAACCGCCTTGAAAAACAGGGACAAAATGAGAACAGCAGACGGCGGGATTGTCGCAGGCTTCCTCGCTCTGTCCACAGCTGTGATTAAGGTGGGCAACGAGCAAGCGATGATCGACTTTCTTAACAAGAACCGTGCGGATATCACACTTGAGCCCTATCAGATGTTTGAGTTCACTCCTGTGTTTATGAAATTGGGCGCTAATGCTTTGGAGTCTGAAATGTACACGGCGGCCTTTAACCTTTACGCTCTTATTCCCGAGACCGAGCGAGTGGTGCAAGATATCAATGTGCGTGTGGATCAGCTCAGTGGACGGCGAGGAATCAAGGATGGTCTGAACCTCGTTGAGCTTGAGCGGCTGCAGCAAAACTTGGCGAAGATCAAAAAGAGACAAAAGGAGGGAGCTTCCTACGATGCCCAGGCTCTGACAGCGATGGCCTACCTGCATGAGCACGCGGGGAACCAGCGGGGGGTCTATGGCGTTCTTGAGCAGCTGGAACGCTACTTCAAAAAGTGCAAAAAACGTGAAGATAACCTTTTTAATCTGGTTCGAGTTTCATCGATTATTGGTGAAATCTTTGCGACGGAAGAGTATGGAACCCTTTTCATTAAGGATTTTCCTAAAAGTGATAAAGTAGAAAGCGTTCGCCGCATGATGCTCTCTAGCCTCTTCTTTGGCGGTGAATACGAAAAAAGCTTGGAGGTCTCCGAGCTAATGATCGGAAAAGTAGAGCAAGGCACTGAGCAGCATGACCTCTGCCTGTTTGTGCTAGGTGGCAGCCACTTCTATTTGGGACATTTTGAAAAGGCGCAGCTGTTTCTTGATAATCACGTGAAAACTTATTCCGAGAGCAAGTTTATCATGCACTCTGAGTATTTTCAAAGTTCTAACCTGACTCGCCTCCAATACTGGGAGCGCGCTGCCAGCCTTCTCGATACATTTCTTGATAAATACCCTGAGCCAGTGAAGAATATTTATCTTCCCAATGCCCTGTATGATCGGGCGAACTGCCATTTCTCAGAAAGCCAGTATCCTCCGGCTCTGACGATTATTGATCGACTTGAAAATGAGTTTAATGGGAGTGTCGTTATTGATATGTCCTACAATATGAAGGGTAATATTTATGAGAGCATCGCTAAGTTTGAGGATGCTGAAAAATACTACCTGTTGGCTCTGGAAATCGCCGAAAAACGTCATAATCGGCTCGTTGCCGGGGAAGCCTTGAGTTACCTCGTGGGAATGCTTGGCGTGGAGAAGCGTGACAAGAAACCCAATCCACGGATTAAGGATGCTGTTCCTTATTATGACAAGTTCATGAAGGAATATAAAAACTTACCTTCCAAACCTCAGGTCGTGGTTTATGGTCTGCCTTCCCTCGAGGCAGTGGGTCGTTTGGATGAGGGGCTTGAGAACCTGCAAGCCATTATTTCAGAGCTGGCAGGTCGTGAAAATCAGGCATTCCTCGAGGAGTGTGTGAATGCATTCTCGAAGTCATTTCTTGCCAAAAAAGGAAATACTCCGGAGCAACTCAAGGACCTCTATTACGACTTCCCTGGGATTAATCTCTCGAACCAACGTGCGCTCGCGCTGTTGCGTATTGCTTTGATCGGCGTTTACGAAGGTGAAATTCAAAAAGCCATTAAGGAGAAGGATGAAAATCTTCAAGGTAAGTATGAGTCGTCCGTCAAGATTCTCTTTCGAGATCTCAAAAGCGAGTTCAACCCGAAGGACCTCAGCAACTTTGTGTTATTGAAAGTCGCGGATTACTTGCGTGAGAAAACATCTGCCCCTAAGCAGTCGCTGCCATACTATAAAGAACTCCTCAGCCGCAAAGATAAGTTTGGTGAGTTTAAAGCCCGCCTTGGTATTGCCGATGTCATGGGCCGTTCTGATAATGTGGCCGAGAACAAAGAGGCGCTTAAGCAGCTTGCCGAAGTGCATAAGCGTTCTAAGGAGGACCCCTCCACTCAGGAAAAAGCCTTGTTCCGCATGGTTGAGATCAATAACAAGATTGAGGACTGGAAAGCCTGTGAGGTATCGGCCCGTCAGTATTTGGAAGAAAAACACTCCAAAAACACAGCTCTTGTGAGTTACTTCTTTGCGCAGTCATACGACAAGCGAGGAGCGATTAATGATGCGCTGGTTAATTACGCGATGGTCTACGCCCGTTACCCTGGTTTCATTCGCATCTCAGCTCCCTCCGTAAAGCGTGTCATGGAAATGATGTGGGAGCGTGACCTCAAGAAAGGTGAGTCCGTTGGATCGGGTGACAAGGCAATCAAGCTTGATCATGACGATCGACAGGCTGCTTATTCTGGCATTGGCTCCAAATACATTGCCTCGACCCGCCGTATTCGTGAAACCAACCAAAAAATCACCGATGAGGAAAAAGATGCCTGGGATGAAGTGGCCGCTTTAGTCAAAACCTATGAAGGCTCTGGTCTGGTCAAAACCTTAGCTCAAATGAAAGAAGAAAGAGCCAACACTCGCCGCAAATAGGCAAGGGCATCAAATCATCAACACCCGATAGAAAAAATAAATTTACTACGTTATGAAAACTCGTTCACTTCTTTCCATGGCTTTACTTATGGCCATGATACCGATGGCGCCCACGCTATTCGCTGCCGATGCCCGCGCTCGTATTATGCGTAAGGACACCTCTCATGATGATGTGCTCATTAGCCAATACCGCAATGGCACTTTGATTTATAAGATGAAGGAAAACGACCTCCACAGCAAGAAATTGGCGGTGAGCAAGTTAGACTCCATTTACTTCTATGAGCCACGTCTTTTTTCTGAGGCAATGAGCCTTTATCAGGCACGCGATTACGCGGAAGCTAAAAAGAAATTTTTAGTCTGCAACGCGGCCTTTAAGAAGGTGGATACGGCACCTAATAACTACGGCACCTTAGCGGGATTCTATGTGCTGGAGTGCAGTCGTCGCCAGTTCGATCTCAGCTCCTTGAGCAGCGAACAGGAAAAGTTCCGGAAGGATGGCCTGACAAGAGAGACTCAGTTGCAGCAACTTGAAGTGAATGCCTTCTGGGAAGCTGTGCGATCAAAAAGTTGGGAACGACTGGATCGCCTGGCTGAAGGTTGGAGGAAGCGTAAGGTGACGGGCACACAACGCGCCCAAATTGCCTACTGTCACGGACTTGCCCTCGAAGAACTCGCGAAGAAGAACCCGAAACGTATGACGGAAGCCCTGAATGCCTACAACCGTGCCCTGAGTGCGGATTTTACGGCGTCGCATGAAATTGTCATTGCTGCGGCTAGTAATGCATTACGCATGTATAGCTCTAACCCCAAGGTGCAGCTTGCCATTAAGCTCTGGGGTTCTGAGGATGAAAATAAAGGGAGTTCCGGGTATCAGCTTCTTCTGGAGGCCAACACCCTAACTAAGCTCTACATTGAGGCTGGCTGGGATGTTAGTAAGCCGCTTACTCCAGAATACAAAGCTTTTCTTAAGTATGAGAAACCCAAGCAGTAGTAACGGTTGAAAGAGAGGTTTTTTATTCCTCATCCTGTTCATCGTCGGTGCTATTTTGGCCCCGGCGATTTTTGTTTGAAGTTTGCTCCTGATCGGGATCAGAGAGGTTTTTGCTAGTCATCACCTCAGACCAGTAGCCCAGGAAAAATCGCTTTTCCTTCAAGTTGAGAAAGTCGTCAGATGTGCCGATGATTGGGCGGAGGGTGGTGGTCATTTGCAGGGTGACCATGATGAAGATCATCGCCCAAATGTAGAGGTGGCCGCCTTTACCACCACCCATACTGCGGCTGGCCCGGGTGACGACACGCAGGCCAAAGATCAGGCAGACGATCCAGATGGAGAGACTGAGAAAGCCGAAAAATCCCAGTGAGTTGCTCGATGTGGAAAAGAGCCAGACCACAGGGGCAAAGCCGACGAGGAGGAGCGAGGTAATGGCGAGGAAAGTGAGCATCAGTCCCAGCGTGTTTTTGACCCGGGCATCCACGCCTCCCAGAGCGCTGAAGATATAGAGGCTGGGGAGGCAGATCAGACTGCTGAAAAATAGACCTCCGATCACCTTGACGGGCGCGGCCCAGAGCTGGTCACCAGAGCTGAACATACCTAGGACAAATCCAAACACCGCGAGTGAAACCAAGGTGATGATGAGCAGGGCGACAAGTGGGTTGCTATTTCCTCGGTTGATTTCGTAGATCACGCTCAAAGGTTTTTTGAGCAGGTGGTTGAGAATGTGTGAGAAGCCATTTTCCTCCATCGCAGTGTAATCAGGATCGGGGATTTGTGGGTTGGGTTGAGGCTGGCCAGCTACCTGTTGATGTTGAGTTTGAGGTGGTGGGGTTTGCTGTGGGGTGTGTGGTGGTTGTTCGTTCATGGTATTATTATGGTTTGGTATTTCGTGTTTAAGGTTCGGTGTTTAGAAAGAAATGAGGGAGTTGATGGCGAACCAGACGGTTTCGTAAAAATTGCCAGCCATGGGGTCGTTACGCAGGAACTGAACTTCCAGTCCTGGAGATCCGAAGAAAGGCCGCATGATCCATGAGATCTGGGCACCCACAAAAAGATTGCCGCCAAGCCAAGCGAAAAAGGTGCGAGTGCCGTGAGCTGGAGTGGTGGCGTATCGTCTCACATGGCCAAGCAGTGAGAGGTGGGATGTGATCCCAGCGTAGGCGACGAGAAAGGTGTGGGTGAGGAGAGTGACGCTGTGCCACTGCTTCGCTCCAACGTCGTCTGGGGACGGTGCGTGCAGCGCCATCATAAATGTGATAGGGCTGAGTGACGCGAGGATGATGGCCATCAGGGCAAAGCCGGTGAGGAGAAAAAGGATGCTCTGTTTGAATCCAATGCCACTACCCAGAACCATGGCTAACATGCCGTTGATCATGCCGTTTACGATTAAGGTGGCGAGAATGACGAGTGGTAATTTGAGGCCGACGTAGCTTGCCATTTCCCAGCCTTGCCAGAGCCCCATGGTGAATCCGTAGGAGCCACAGCCTATGAAGATGGCGGGTAGGCAAAAGAGGAGAGATGTGAGGGGCGGGGATTGGAGCCAATGTTGCAAGAGGCCATGATCGCCACGGCAAAGGGCTGGAATGTGGGAGAGGTGGTGATTGGCGATCATGGTATGAGAGAG
>CAYNNY010000113.1:0-10273 GCA_964398555.1 uncultured Verrucomicrobiales bacterium | reverse complement strand
TATGGGAATATGGGAATATGGGAATGACTCCGCCAAGATTTCTCTCAGCTGGGGATCAGGTAGAACAGCGCATCGAAGGCATCGGCTGCATGCGGCAAAGGGTCATTTCGGGGAAATGAAAAAATATCGAGCTAGCGTGCTGGCTTGGTCTTTGGTTTTTTAAACTTGGAGTTTCAAAACGCCTACGGCACCGGGACGCGTGAGAGGATGCGATCGATGATGATGTCTGTGGTGACGTCCTCGGCCTCGGCTTCGTAGCTGGGGATGATCCGATGGCGCAAGACATCGTGGGCTAGGAGTTTGATGTCCTGTGGGGTGACAAAGGCTCGACCTTCCATAAATGCTTTGGCTCTGGCGGCCAGAGCGAGGTTGATTGTGGCACGAGGAGAGGCTCCGACACGAATGAGCTTTTTCAGGCTGGCATCCACTTTCGCTGGGTAGCGGGTGACGTGCACTAGCTCGACAATGTATTTGCGCACTGCGGGGTCGATGTAGATTTCATTCACCAGATGAATGCTCTGGGCGACGGTTTCAGCCTCAACGACAGGTGTGGTTTGGTAGAGCGGCTCGGATGTCGCCATCCGGTCGAGAATGGTCAATTCTTCCTCACGGCTCGGGTAGTTGACGGTGACCTTGAGTAGGAATCGATCAAGCTGGGCTTCAGGTAGTTGATAGGTGCCTTCTTGGTCGATTGGGTTCTGCGTAGCCAGCACGAGAAAGGGGTCGGGTAGGGGGTAGGTGGTATCGCCGATGGTGACCTGGTGTTCTTGCATCGCTTCAAGCAGAGCCGACTGCACCTTAGCTGGGGCGCGGTTGATTTCATCGGCGAGGATGATGTTGTTAAAAATAGGACCCAGCTTCACCGAGAACTCGGCTTCTTGTGGGTTGTAGATCATGGTTCCCAATAGATCGGAGGGTAGGAGGTCCGGGGTGAACTGGAGTCGGGAAAACCCCGTATGCAAGCAGCCCGACAGGGCCTTGATCGCGAGCGTTTTGGCCAATCCCGGCACGCCCTCGAGCAGGATATGTCCTTTGCAAAGCATGCCGACGACGAGTCGGTCCACAAGATTGGCCTGACCGACAAGCACCTTTCCCATTTCCTCTTTCACGGAAGGGACCCACTGGCAGGCGGTGCCGATTTGTTCTGAAAGTTCTTCGTTATTCATATCGCGCTGAAGGTATCCTCTGAAAAAATCCCGCACGTTGCAATGGTGAATCGAGAATAAAAAACCTCTAAGATTGCGGTGTTGGGGTTGGGGCCGGAGGTTGCGGGTTTGTTTTGACCGCGAATGCGCGCGAAGTTGATAAGCTTCATCCTTCGCTAGAGGCTACGGAGGAGAAATGCGGTGTTTGGTATTTGGAGTTTAGATCTTGGAATTTAAAACTTAAATCAGACCCTACCAGGAAAATAACAGAAACACGCGAAAAACCTTGGCAAGCTCTTCGATTTGATCATTCTGATAGAGATGAAAAGCAAAACCCACTATTTCCACCTAACTATGATTGCGGCCACATTGATGAGTGCGGCTTGCTTTGCACCTCATTCAACACAAGCTCAGCGTCTTCCCGCCATGGCCGAGGCACCTTGGGGTGGTGTTTTTTCGGGTTATGCTCGTCGCGGCTTTCATTTCATTATCAATGATGAGGCTCAATGTGAGCTTTTCCTGATTGATAAAAAAAGAAAACGTGTGGGCCAAAGCCGCAAAGTCCGGATCTATCCGGAGGTAGTGGTTGAGCTTCCTGATGGCACACGCATTTCGAAGCGGCTGAAAAACGACACTGGATATGAAAGTGACCAGAAACCGAGCCTTAAGCATGAAAAGGTAAAGTTGACCGCTCTTACCGTCGGCGAGGCCAAAGTAGAGATGACGATTTCCTATTCGGGGAATAAAATCACCATGGATGGTAGAGTCCTCGAGCGGGGGACATTAAAAGAGGGTGAGCTTTATTTCTCTTATAAGGTTATGGTTCCTGCGATGTACACGGACACCTATGCCAGTAATAAAAAGAAGGAAAAGGCCCGGATGCGTAGAGATAAAATCAAATTTTACCGAGCTAAGGATAGAAAGAAAGTGTCATTGTTGTCCTACGTTCCCGTGAATCTGAACGACGAAGATCAGGCTCTGGGAGGAGTTACAGAGATTGACGTATCGATGGACGGGCAGGAAGGTCGCGATTTTATATTTGCGACGGCCGATGGCAAGGGCGTGCTGCATTTTGAAAACAAGGTCAAAGACAAAGAGGGCAGGTTATGGGAAGGCTACCAGGTGAAGTGGTTCCGAGCCATGGGAGATGAGAAAGCCTCGGCCTTTGTGATTGAGGTGAAGTAGGCGCCCTTGGGGCGCAGAAACCAGAAACCAGAAACCAGAAACAAGAGGTGGAGGTGGAGGTGCCTGGGTTGATGCTCGACAGGAAGATGTCTCGGGCATTGGGGCGGGATTCTTGATTCCTGGCTCTTGATTCTGCGCACGACAGTAAGCCGACAGGCTACAAGCCTATCCTACTTTCCGGAGGGCTTTGATGCGCACCAGCATGGGCGGGTGCGAGTAATCGAGGAAGACGGGGAAGGGGTGGGGGGTCAGGTTGGAGAGGTTGTCGGCTGCGAGTTTTTTGAGTCCTTTGATCAAGTGCTCTGGCGTTCCTTGGGCTTCTGCGGCGTAGGCATCGGCTTCGAATTCGTGTTTGCGGCTATTCAAGTTTCCAAGCACGCCCAGCACTCGGCTGACGGGGGAAAAGAGGAGCATGAAGAAAACGAGTCCAGCGTAGGTCGAAATCTGGCTGACTCCAAAGGCATCGAAGAGCTCACGCGCAAAGGGGCTGTTTTGATCGGTGACTAGGCCGAGCAGGAAAAACACCACGGCGGTCTGTAGAATCGAAAATCCCATGCGCTGGATGATGTGTTTCTTTTTGAAATGACCAATTTCGTGAGCGAGCACACCGAGCAACTCGTCGGTGCCGTGGTTTTCGATCAGGGTGTCGAAGAGGGCGATCTTCTTGCGTTTGCCAAATCCGGTGAAAAACGCATTCGATTTGGTGGAGCGTTTCGATCCGTCCATGACGTGGATTTCGGTGAGGGGGAACTCACATTTTTTCGCCATCTCCTGGATGCGGGATTTGAGTTCGCCATCCTCCATGGGCTCGAATTTATTAAAGAGCGGGAGGATGAAGGTGGGGGCGAGATACATCATCAGAAGCTGGAAGGCGGTGAATGCCAACCAGGCCCAAAGCCAGGCATTGGCCACGGAGACAAAGATCCATAGCACCAGCGCCAAAAGGGGCGCGCCTAGAACCATGGCAAGAACCAGTCCTTTGATTTGATCTACAGCGAAGGTTTTGGGGGTCGTTTTATTAAATCCAAATTTCTCTTCGATGACGAAGGTGTCGTAAATTTGAAAGGGGAGATTCATCAGTGTGCTGCCTAGAAATAGGGCTCCGATAAAAGAGAGTCCCGTCACCGTTTCGCTCCAGCCCATGCCGCGCAGGGTTTGATCCAACCAGCCAAAGCCACCTGCAAACCAGAACACCAGCAATAAGGTGAGGCTGTAGATCGAAGTGATTACTCCATAGCGCTCGGAAACCCGAGTGTATTCCTGAGACTTGGCATATTTCTCCTCATCGTAAACGCCCTTGAACTCCTCAGGCAACTTGGGGTCAAGAGCCTTGAGGTTGAGCATCGAAGAGATGAAATCGAGATTCCACAGTGCAAATAAAGCAAGGGCTATGAATAGGGCGGTGGCGTTGTCCATGGGAGGGGTTATTAGTCCGCGATAGCTAGGCGGTCAAGGGCGGGGTTTCGATGCGTTCTCTTTATGGAGTGGAGACTGGAGGTCTCCACTCCATATTGAAAATACGTCCGCAATCACGATTTAAGGCTGCACGTAGATCCCCGTGGCGTTGATGAGAAGGTTGTCGGCATTGGAGCCTTCGGCGACGGTGCCGGTGATGACGAGATGACTGAGCTCTTTGATGCCATGAACGCCTTTGAGTCCTTGCTTGAGGAGTTTTCCGTTTTCATCAAGCACTTGGATGGTGGCGGTGAAGTTTTTGATGTCGTCATGGTCATCACAGCAGACATCCCATGGTGTGTGGCAGCTGTCACTGGGGTTGAGATCGCAGGATATTAGTTTTTCAGGATCCCCGAGCAACACCATCGCACGCCCTTCAACGAAGGGTGTTTTACTGCCAATGACCTTCCCCATGATCGTAATGGACTCTCCGGGAGTGGGGGATGTTCGAGCTTCGGCGATGGATTTTGCGTTCTCGGGCGATGATTTGAGAATGACCATTTCAACGGAGCTTTCAGTCATTTCGGCTTCAGCTTCGGAGGCTTCGGGGGCGCTTTTTTCCTGACAGGAAATGAGAGTGAGTGAGCAGCAGGCGGCGATGGCGAGGATGGTTGTGTATTTCATAATGAGATGATGAGTGGGTGATGGATGGTTAGTGGAGACGGTTGGATTTATTGGATAATAGATGAGTTTAGAGAGAGGGTTCGTTACCCTCCTCGTAGGGCTTTGGGTAGGCTGGGGGATAGGCAACGGATCGCAGGGGGTAGCGTGCCTAGCGTTCCTAAAAGAATACCGGCGACGAGTCCAGTTCCGATCACCGCAGGCGAGAGGATAAGTGAAAAAGTGCCAATCGAAAAGGGCACAGTGATTCCATCGAGAAAAAAGTAGGCGACAAGAAATGCCAGCAGAGTTCCCGTGAGGGAGGCCAGCAAGGATTCTTGGACGAGTGAAATGAGCAAGGCGAATCGGGTGTAGCCAATGGATTGGAGCGTGGCCATCTCCTGAATGCGGGAGGCGAAGGCGGCATACAGCGTGTTGAGTCCGCCAAAAATAGCCCCAGCAGACACCAAGGCCGCCGTGACCCAGGTCATGACCTTGATGGGTTTGTAAAACATACTTAAACTGGCGTAATATTGATCTTCCGGGATCGCCGCGAGCTCGAGGTCATTGCGACGGAGGGTGAATACATGCACATCATCGAACTCCGCGGTGTCGACTCTCAGGGTGATCGCCGAGAGTGTGTCTCGCTGGGTCAAGCTGGCGAGGTCATTACGATCAAACCAAATTTCAGATTCCAGCACGGTGCCCGGTGCGGCAAAAACTCCAGCCACGGTGAGTGATTCATTACCAAATGAGATGGTTTCTCCCACACTGAGCTCGGAGGAACTCACTCCTAATTTTCGGTGGGTGAGTCGCCCGACCATTACCTCACCTGAGCGGGGGAAATGGCCATCGATGAGCCTTACCGAGGTGTGGACGAGTAGGGCCTTCTCCAGCACACCACGGAGCAGCGCCTGACTTTCTGAGCCCGATGCCGTTTTAATGGGGGCTTGATAAAAAATCTCTCCGGAAACCGCGGTGACGCCTAGCTGTTCATCGAGGCCGCGGATGCTGGTGGCGGCGATGGCTTCGGCGTCAAGATTGACTTCTGAGCGTGCAATGGATTCTTCCGAACCTTTCCCAAGAAGGATGATATTGCGTGCTGAGCCAGAGGCGGAGAGCACTGAGTCCATGCCCTGATTAAGAGCGACAGCGGCAATCAATAAAAGCACGACCAGCGCGGAACCTCCCACCGTCTGGGCTAGGCGCGCGGGGTCACGGAATAAATTGCGGAGGGCGTAGGTGAAGGGAAGCATGATGGATAGAAAGAGTGATAGAATGGGTAGGACTGGATGCCTTTTTGAATGTTTTTAGAATGAATTCAAGGATTGGATCAACGGGCGGGAGGTCGCTTTCCACGCTGGGTAGATCGAGGCGAGGAGGCCGAGCAAAAGAGAAACTCCCAGTCCGCTGATAAACACAGAGAGTGTGGGAGTGAGCGCTAAAGTGAGGCCCTCATTGCCTAGGGTGAAGGCTTTGAAATAGAAAAAGGAGAATGCTCCTGCCACGCCGATTAGGCCGCCAATCAGCCCCAGCAGCACGCCCTCAAACAAGACAATCACCGCTATGTCTTTCCGAGAATACCCGAGCGTTTGCAAGATTGCTGTCTCCTTGACCCGACCGCGGACGATGAGTAAAACCGCATTGGCTACCAAACCTAATACCGCCATCACAGCTCCCAGACCGAGCCAGCGGGTGAAGCCTATCAGCTCGATCATTTGTTGTGCCGTCTCAGCGAAAAAGGCCTTTTCGGGTCGTGTGTTCGTGGGTTGTTGGTCTGATTTGAAAGTGGCGTCAATCTTTTCCGCGACGGCATTAAGCTGGTCCGCAGAATCGACTTTGACATTAAATTGAGTGACTATTCCGAGACCAATTTTTGAGGCCTGTTGGAGGAAATTCAGATGCACGTAAGCTACGTTGTTATCCTGGGGGGAGTCAGACACGATGATACCTGCGACTTGCACCTTGACGCCGACCGCTTCAAAAGTGTCCCCAGGTTTGAGTCCTCGTCGTTTGGCAAAGTGCGCACCAACCAAGGCGGCATCACTCCTCTCTGTGAATTTCTCATAGGAGCCTTCGATGACTTTGAGTCCTGAATTATATTGCTTGAGCATCTCGGGTGGCACACCTCGGAAGGTGATCACATCGAGAGAGGCTCCGCAGTTATTGACTGCAATTTGGATAGGGATGACCTCTCGGACTCCTGGGATCCGCTTGATCGTGGATAGATAGTGCTCCGGCAGGCGCGAGGTCGATGGGCAAAACCGATTTTCCCGATAGACCACCAACGTGGTGTCATCCGCGCTGATCTGGGTCGCCACGGCCAGTGAGTTCTGCATGGTCTCCACCGCTGCGTAGAGAAACATACCAGCGGCTACGCCTAGAATGGTAAGCAGCGAGCGGAGCCGATGCCGGGTGAGATTTTTAAGTGCTAGTGAGATGAGTTTCATAAAGGGAGCGTGGGCGTCTCGCCCGCATCTTCCTGTCGCAGCATCTTGTTGATTGATACGTTTTTTGGACAGGATTAACAAGATTGACAGAATTTTTCAGAATTGTATTTGGGTTGGTATTTAGAGTTTGGAGTTTTTAAACCACGGATTGACACAGATTTACACGGATGTTGATAAGGTTGGCATCACTGAAAAAAGTCTAAAACAGCCGAAAGTCAGGGCTGTAAGTCATTGATTTCAAGCGGTTAAGGTTTTTGGAAAGGCCTCAAAATGGAGTTTTGTCGGACGTGCCAAGGTTTAGTCTTTGGTGTTTGGAATTCCGAAGAAGGCTAAATCAGTTGTCCTTTTTCGAGGTGGAGGGTGCGGTGGGCAGCTTGAGCAGCCTTGGGGTCGTGGGTGACCATGACGATGGTTTTATGATGATCGTTCGCGAGTGAGTTGAGCAGCTCCAGAATAGAATCTGCCGATTCGCGGTCGAGATCACCTGTCGGCTCATCTGCCACGAGTAGCCCCGGATCATGCACAATCGCTCGGGCAATCGCCACGCGTTGCTCCTGACCTCCGGATAATTCGGAGGGTCGGTGATGTGCCCGATCGGACAGACCGACGAGTTCAAGGGCGGCATTGATTTTCTCACGACGCTGTGCCTTGGTGAATTTTCCGAGCAGCAGGGGGAGCTCTACATTTTCATAAGCCGATAGAATAGGAATGAGGTGATAGAGCTGAAAAATATACCCGACATGATGCGCCCTCCATCTGGTGATTTCCCTTCGTGAGAGCCCCGCAATATCGCGCCCATCCACCATTAATTCACCCATGGTCGGGCAGTCGATTCCGGCGATGAGGTTCAGCAGGGTGGTTTTCCCCGAACCGGAAGGTCCCATCAGAGCGAGGAACTCACCCTGGGGCACATCGAGTGACAAGTTTTCCAAAGGGGTGACGGTGGTTTTTCCTTTGGTGTAGGATTTTGATAATGAGTGGATAGAAATGAATGGATTCATGATGGTGTGGAATGCGGATGGCTCGCCTCCGCTTTGAGGGTTAGTGAGGCTTGCCTCGCGTGGTGCGGAGCATCGCGGATATTAGTATTCAGGTTGAAGAACTTGGGTTGTATTTTTGAAGTGCGGCTATCGCCGGATGGGGAAACCTGGGCAAGCCCAGTTTGAAGAAAGCGGAAGCGAGCTATCCGCACTCCGTGTGTTAATTGCGCCTTTCTGGTTCATCCGCAATCACTCGTTCACCATCTTTTAGATCGTTGTAGGGCGGAAGGATGACTTGCTCTCCGGACAGAACGCCCTCGATGACACGGCGGTAGCCGTCTCGGGAGTCGGATCCCAGCTTGACGATTCGACGCTCAGCTGTGCTGGAAGTGGAGACGACCCAGGTGGCTGGATTCGAGTCGAGATCGACAATCGTATTTTCGGGGATATACAGCGCCAAGCGATTGGAGGCGGGTTGGTCTAAGCTTCCTCGTTGTGATCTTGATAGGGTGAAAAATTTGCCACGAACTAACATCTCTGGACGAAATCGGCGATCCGGATTTAATATCTGAACCTTAGCCTGAAGCGTGTTGCGCTGAATATCGGCTTCACCGCCGATGTTTGTCACCTTGCCCTCGAATACGGTATCGGGAAGGATGTCAGAGGTGAGTTCTACCCGCTGTCCTATCTGAAGACCGGACGCCTCAGTGAGAGGCACGTCGATGCGGGCTTGTAATTTTTCAGGGTCGTAGAGGGAAACGATCACCGTGGAATCTTGGTCGTCCATATTAAGAATCCTTTTCCTGCCAGGAGCTGCGTGGAGCTTGATCACGATACCATCCATAGGGCTGGATATTTTTGTTCGATCGAAAGCCAGTTGGGCTTGATCCCTCTGGACGATCAGCTCTGCGAGGCTGGACTCCATCGATTGACGTTCGAGATCAATTTGTTTGATCCTTGTTTTGAGTCGGGGAATCACAGATTCAGCTTCCGCGACAAGTGCCTCACGGCGAATCTTCGCCAATCTTGCCTGAACCACTTGTTGCTCGGGAATAGCCTCGGTGGGTAACTTTTCGAGACGCGCTAGGTTGTCCTCGGAATCGGCCTGAAGCGCTTGAAGTGCCTCGATTTTCTTTTTCGCCGCGTTGATTTCAATTTGAGCGATGTCTGCACCTACGCAGTGAGCTGTGATGCGTGCCCCGAGGGTTTTAATTTTCACTTTGGCCTCCTGAAGGTGAAGTTGGGCATCGGTATCGATGAGTGTGGCGAGTAGTTCACCCTTTTTGACCGATTGCCCCTCAAGCACATGCACCTGATCCACCACGCCGTTAATCAGAGCTGAGACATGGATGGTGTAGGGGTCGGGTTCAACCCAGCCTGAGGCTTGAAAAATCATATCGCCTTTCCCTAAATCGGCAACGGTGCCGCCCTCGGATTCAGTGTCAGAATCAGGGGCAGGGGGCTTTGCCTCGGCCTCTGATGAAAGACGAAGGCTAATCACCGGAGCTGTGTGGACTTGGGTCGCAGGAAGGAGTCGCTGGCCAAAAAGCAGAGCGAAGATCAAGAGGAAGCCCAAAATGAGTCCGGTGGGTAGCAGCCAAGTCAGTGAACGCTTTCCAGAAGGAGGCGCGAGATCGCTTGCCGATGAGGATGATGTGAGTAAATCGAGAGACATAGAGAAGAAGTTTAAGGTTTTCCTCCTTTGCTGAAGCTATGGAGGATAAGTCGGTTTAACCGTTTAGAGCTAGGATTTTCATTCGAAGCTACTGAAACAGCACAGGTGAAACGCCTTTAATTGGCGGTAAAAACGCATCGTGAGATAGCTTCTTAAAAACCACGTAAAAACGTGGGGAAGCTGCTCATGGGACTGCAAACAAGGTCTCAGCGTGAGAGGTTTGCATGGGAAATAAAAATCAAAGCCTCAGCACCAAATGCCTGAGGTAAAGAGGAACGGAGTCGATCAGAATCCTTGGCGGAGGATCGCCTCGGATGGGGTCAGCCATAGAAAAACGTGGCGATAGAGCTAGCTCTATCGATGGCTGGTAGGCTGGGGTATCCAGCGCAAGTGCTGCGAGGCCATCAGAAACTTGATCGGAGCTGTCCCAGAGGAAATCACCGACATCTAGATTGAGGTAATGGGTGCACTCGTCGCAGGGAGCTTGTTCACCAGCTTCACTCTGTGTGGTTTGATCGTTCTGAGTTTCCGCAGCACAGGATGCGCAGCAGGGCGATACTGGATCCTGAGAAGTCGTAGCTTGCTGAATGGTCTGACACGTGCAATCGCCTGTAAAATAAGCATCCAAACATAGGCAATAGCCAAGCACCGGATGCTTGAGAGTGATGAGCAGAGTCATCACCAGCATGAAGGTTATGGCTGAAATTTTGCGGCGCATGGGCTGTGAATTACTCAGGTAATTTAACGGTATCTCAGCTAAGGTCAAATACTAAAGACTAATGC
>CAYNNY010000112.1:0-10273 GCA_964398555.1 uncultured Verrucomicrobiales bacterium | reverse complement strand
ATGGCAAATAAAAGAAAGCTTCGTCAGACTATTTGATTTTTTTGTCCTGCACCCAATCTGAGTGGTCTGGGGCCGATGAATGAGTTTTGTGAGGCAGATATAGACTTGTCGCCCAAGGCTATAAAACTATGGGGCAGTAACCGCTAGTTCTGTAGATTCTGAGAATATTAATCAGTCCGCCGGATGCCACGCATCTCTTGAGCATTCTCTGTCCGATGAGGTCATTATTTGGGGGCTAATAAGTTCATTTTAGATTGAACTGGATACTTTTTTGTGGTCTTTTTTCATTCACCCAAAGCTGGGATAGCCTTTGTTGAGTAAGATTGTTGAAAATAACCCGTGAAATTAGATGGTTTTGGCAAAGAAATGGCCAATCGACCAAGGGCGGCAGCGTTGTATGAGGTGGCTTTATAGCTGATTCCTCCTAATACATTAGTAAGTTGATCAACTTACACATGATTTTTTTCTTGCAGAAGCTGGAAAGATGTCGCATGGAGTTAGCGTGCTCGGGAAGCGGCACGAGCTATCATGACTTCATCACAAGTAAAGGAATCTAAAACGCGAAGCATTCTGAAAGGGTTGACGTGGCGCGTCTTGGCAACGGGAACCACATTTCTCTTGGCTTGGCTGTTTGCGAAGGATCTGAGTGTGGCGACCTCGATTGCTGCGGTTGAATTTTTTATCAAGTTTGGGATTTATTATCTGCATGAGCGCGCATGGCAATCGCTGCCACGGGGCTCATTTCAAGAACTAGAAGTCGACCCATCCACCTGATTACCCCACCTCGAATCTATGAGTCACACAGATCACAATATTCATCCGGAGTTCGAGCGGCAGGTTCCGCGCGAAGACAAAGAGAAGCTTCTCGGCCAAAAAGGAATGGTTGTCTGGCTCTACGGTATGTCCGGCTCTGGGAAATCCACCATCGCCAATGCTGCGGAGCGAGTGCTGCATCAGCAAGGGCGGATGACCACCATCTTAGATGGTGATAACCTTCGCACCGGGATCAATAAAAACCTGGGGTTTTCCGATGACGACCGCAGGGAAAATATTCGACGTGCAGCCCACATCGCTCGCATTTTTGCACAGCAGGGGATCATCACGTTTGTCTCCGTGATTACGCCTCGGCAGGAGCTTCGCGATATGGCACGCGATCTCATCGGCGATGACTATTTTGAAGTTTACGTCAAAGCCAGCTACGAACTCTGCGAGCAGCGCGACGTCAAAGGCCTCTACGCCAAAGCCGCCAGTGGTGATATCAAGAATTTCACAGGCAAAGACAGCTCGTTTGAAGAGCCCTCCGCTCCGGATCTCCTGATCGATACTGCAGAGCAATCTATTGAGGATAGCGTCTTCACTCTCCTAGAAGCCATTCGTTCTCAATTTTCAATTTAAACCCACCCTTTAAACCCAACACTATTATGTCGAATTATTCACTCAGTCACTTGGACCATCTTGAGTCCGAGGCTATTTTTATCCTCCGGGAAACTGCCGCGCAGTTTGAAAATCCCGTGTTGTTGTTTTCCGGCGGCAAGGACTCCATTCTCATGGCGCACCTCGCCTATAAAGCATTTTACCCATCAAAAATGCCCTTCGTATTGATGCATATCGATACCGGACACAACTTCCCAGAGACCATGGTGTTCCGTGATTATTATGTCGATAAAATCGGGGCCCGTCTCGTCGTCGCCAGTGTGCAGAAGTCGATCGATGAAGGACGCGTCAAAGAAGAGACCGGAGTCAACGCCAGCCGCAACGGCCTGCAAACGGTGACGCTGCTCGACGGGATCGAAGAGCATCAATTCGACGCTGCTCTCGGTGGAGGCCGACGCGATGAAGAAAAAGCCCGCGCCAAAGAACGCTTCTTTTCCCATCGTGACGACTTCGGCACCTGGGACCCCAAAAACCAGCGTCCTGAGCTCTGGAATATTTTCAACGGCCGCAAGCATCATGGTGAAACTTTCCGTGTTTTCCCACTATCTAACTGGACTGAGATGGATGTATGGCAGTATATCAAAAAAGAAGAGATCGAGCTTCCTAACATATACTTCTCGCATGAGCGCGAGGTGTTCGAGCGCAATGGCTCGCTGCTCGCTGTCACCGACTTCGTGACGGTGCAAGAGCATGAAGTGGTCGAAAAGAAAATCGTCCGTTTCCGCACCATTGGTGACGCCACCTGCACGGGAGCTGTCGAGTCCACTGCCGCTGATCTGGATGCTGTTATCCAAGAGGTAGCCTCCGCCCGCCAGACCGAGCGAGGCACCCGCTCCGATGACAAACGCTCCGAAACCGCCATGGAGGACCGCAAAAAAGAAGGATACTTTTAACCGATCTCCGACTTGAAAACTTCCCGACATCCGAACTTCTAGACTTAAAAAAAATCATGTCCGACTCAACAACTTCAACTGACGGCTACCTCGATATGGACCTGCTGCGTTTCACCACGGCAGGCAGTGTCGATGACGGAAAATCAACTCTGATTGGCCGCCTTCTCTACGATTCAAAAAACACCTTTGACGATCAAATGGAGGCCGTGGAGAAATCCAGTAAACAACGTGGCGATGGGAAAATTAACCTCGCACTCCTCACCGATGGCCTCAAGGCTGAGCGTGAGCAGGGGATCACTATCGATGTGGCCTATCGCTACTTCGCCACACCCAAGCGTAAATTTATCATCGCCGATACCCCCGGTCATATTCAATACACGCGCAACATGGTGACGGGTGCCTCGACAGCGAACCTCGCCATTATCCTCATCGATGCCCGGAAGGGTGTGATCGAGCAAACTTGCCGTCACTCATTTATCGCCAGTCTTCTCCGCATCCAGCACATTGTGGTGGCGGTGAACAAGATGGATCTCGTCGATCACTCGGAAGAGGTTTACGACAAGATTGTAGAGGACTACAAAGATTTTGCATCGCGCCTAGAGAATGTGGTGGATATCAGTTTCCTTCCCATCAGCGCCCTGAATGGCGATAACGTTGTGGATAAATCCGAGAACATGCCTTGGTATCAAGGACCTACTCTGCTCTATCATTTGGAGACGGTTTACGTAGGCAATCAGGAAAACCATGTGCAGGCACGTTTCCCCGTGCAGTGGGTGATCCGCCCTCAGTCCGATGAGTGGCATGACTTCCGTGGATATGCTGGCCGCGTGGCTGGTGGGGTCTTTAAGCCCGGTGATGATGTGACCATTCAGCCATCTGGATTTACTACCAAAATCAAAGCCATTCATGCCGATGGTAAGGAAATAGAAGAGGCATTCAGCCCGCTTTCCGTTGCGATTACTTTGGAAGATGAAATTGATATCTCCCGTGGCGATATGATTGTGAAGGCAAACAACCCACCGGAAGTCGGTCAGGATATCAATGCCATGATCTGCTGGTTCTCCGATACACCTCTAAAACAGCGTGGGAAATATATTGTTCGCCATACCTCACGCGAGGTGAAAGCACTGGTCAAAGAGGTGAAATACAAGGTGAATATCAACACCCTGCACAAAGTCGAAGATGACCTTGAGATAAAGCTCAACGAGATTGGCAGAATCACCCTGCGCACCTCGGCTCCACTGATCTACGATAGCTACAGCAAAAATCGCACCACAGGTTCCTTTATTCTCATCGATGCCCAGACGAATGAAACCGTCGCTGCAGGTATGATTATCTAGTGCTATGGAGGGGGGACCATCCAGTCCCCCGGCTTCCTGTAGAGCATCAGTCATGCACGCTGGCATAGCCTGATCAGCAATAGGCAGATAGTGGACAAGATTGTCCACGCTCCGGGACGGAGAGATCACTTCCGGAATCCACTTGTCATCTTCGGACTTCCAGACTAAATGACTTTCAATCTTTAAGACTCCACGCCCACACTCATGCCTGTTCCTCTCCTCGACGTCAATGCCCAGAACCATGCTCTGAAATCTGAACTTCGTGCTGCCTTCGACGGCGTGCTTGAAACGGGCCGATTTATCATGGGCGAGGAGGTCGAGGCATTTGAAGCCTCTATCGCCGAGTTCACAGGATCCAAACATGCCATCGGAGTTTCCTCTGGCACGGATGCCATCTTGCTTGCCTTGATGGCATTGGGAATTGGCCATGGCGATGAGGTGATCTGCCCGAGCTTCACCTTCTTTGCGACGGCTGGATGTATTGCCCGCACGGGAGCCACGCCGGTTTTCTGCGATTGCCATCCGGATAATTTCAATATCGATTTTGACTCCGCTGCGCAATGTATCACTGAGCGCACAAAAGCGATCATCCCGGTGCACCTGTTTGGGCAATCGGTGGACATGAATACTTGTGCTGCTTTCGCGAAAAAGCATGACCTCCACATCATCGAAGACACCGCGCAATCGCTCGGCGCCCAATACCAGGGTAAATCCTGCGGGGCGATGAGTGACTTTGGCACGTATAGCTTTTTCCCCTCGAAAAATCTCGGTGGCCTCGGCGATGGCGGACTTCTGGTGACACAAGACGACGAACTTGCCGAGATCGCAGTGAAGATGCGGAACCATGGGATGCACCCGCGATACTACCACCAAATGGTTGGTGGAAACTTCAGGCTCGATGCCTTGCAAGCCGCCTTGCTCCGCGTCAAATTCGCCCATTACTCCGATTACACGCGCCTGCGTCAAGAGCACGCTGCGTATTATCAAGAAAATCTATCAGGATTGGATGGCATCATTCTCCCCATCACCGAGGATGGAAACAATCACATCTGGAACCAATTTACGATTCGTGTTCTCAATGGTCAACGTGACGCCCTCAAACAAGCGTTACTCGATCAAAACATCGGTTGTGAAATTTACTACCCGGTTCCCATGCACAAGCAGGAATGTTTTGCCCACCTCGCCGATGCTGCCCAATCCAGCTTCACAGTGACCGAGCAACTTTCCGCGCAGGTCCTCAGCATTCCCGTTTACCCAGAGCTCACCCAGTCACAGCAAGACGAGGTGATCTCCGCCATCCGCCACTTCGTAGGATAGGCTTCCCAGCCTGTCGACTCACTGTCGTTCGTAGAATCAAGAGCCAAGAGTCCAGACACGAGAGTAGGATAGGCCTTATATCGAATAACTAAAGCGGAGAATAAATTCTCCGCACTCCCCAATAAATCACCACTATATCATTCCCATGACACCTAAAAGAATTTGTTGTATCGGCGCTGGCTATGTCGGCGGACCTACCATGGCGATGATCGCCGCGAAATGTCCTGAAATCCGCGTCGATGTTGTTGACCTCAACGCCGAGCGAATCGCCGCTTGGAATACGGACGAATTACCGATTTATGAGCCTGGCCTGCTAGAAGTGGTGAAATCTGCCCGTGGTCGTAATTTGTTTTTCTCCACGATGACCGATGAGGCGATTGCTAAGGCGGATATCATTTTTGTCTCCGTGGGAACTCCCACCAAAACCTATGGCATGGGTGCCGGTCGTGCCGCTGACCTCTGCTACGTTGAAGGGGCCGCCCGCATGATTGCCCGCGTCGCGAAGGGTCCGAAGATCATTGTTGAAAAAAGCACGATCCCCGTGCGCACCGCCGTTGCCATGCGGACCATCTTGAGCGCCAACTGCAACGATGGCCAATTCCAAGTGCTCTCCAACCCTGAGTTCCTCGCTGAAGGCACGGCGATGACCGATTTGGAAAATCCGGACCGTATCCTGATCGGCGGAGAAAGAACGCCCGAGGGCAATGCCGCAGTTGCCGCATTAGTCAGTGTCTATAACCAGTGGATTCCACGGGAGAGAATCCTCACTACGAATCTCTGGTCGTCCGAGTTATCCAAGCTCGTGGCCAATGCCTTCCTCGCCCAGCGGATTTCTTCGATTAACTCGATCTCAGCCTTGTGCGAAAAAACAGGGGCGGATGTCGATGAAGTTTCACTAGCCATTGGCATGGATTCAAGGATTGGGCCGAAGTTCCTCAAAGCCTCCGTGGGATTTGGTGGTTCCTGTTTCCAGAAAGATATTCTCAACCTCACTTATTTATGTGAACACTTTGGTCTTCCCGAAGTGGGGCACTACTGGGATCAAGTGATTAAGATGAACGACTGGCAGAAGTCACGCTTCTCCGCCAATATTGTGCAAACGCTCTTTAATACGGTGCGCGGAAAACGCATTGCCGTTTGGGGATTTGCTTTTAAGAAAGACACGAACGACACCCGTGAATCGGCCTCGATTTATATTTGTCGGGATCTTCTCATGGAAGGCGCTCACGTGGCCATCTATGACCCCCGCGTGCCCGAAGCTCTCATTTTCAAAAACCTTGAAGAGGTCGGTGTTTCACCGCAGATGATCGAAGAGCAAGTCATTATATGTAACTCCTGCGAAGAAGCTGCCAAGGGCGCGCATGGAGTGGCGGTGCTTACCGAGTGGGATGAATTCCGCGATGTCGACTTCGATCAGGTGCTAGGTAGCATGTTTAAGCCTGCTTACATTTTCGATGGCCGAGACATCCTCGACCACGAAGCACTCCGTAAACAAGGCTTCGACGTTTATGCTATCGGCAAAGGCTAGCATAATATGGAGCGCGGGTTTGTAACCCGCATCAACCAAAGCCCTCTGGCTACTTACTGTCTTATGAAACGCATTCTCATCACCGGCGGCGCCGGATTCCTCGGCTCTCATCTCTGCGAACGCCTCCTTAATGAAGGCAATGAGGTGATCTGCATGGATAATTACTTCACGGGGTTTAAGAAAAACGTTGCCCATTTACTCGACAATCCGAGCTTTGAACTGATGCGTCACGACGTCATCGACCCGTTCAAAGTGGAGTGTGATCAAATCTACAACCTTGCCTGCCCAGCCTCTCCCCCGCACTATCAGCATAACCCGATCAAAACGATTAAGACATCGGTGATGGGGGCGATCAACTGTTTGGGGGCCGCCAAACGCACAGGAGCTCGCGTTTTTCAGGCATCCACCTCCGAAGTTTATGGCGATCCCTCTGTGCACCCTCAGCCTGAGTCTTACTGGGGAAATGTGAATCCGATCGGTATCCGCTCTTGTTACGACGAGGGCAAACGCGCTGCTGAAACTCTCTTCATGGATTACCATCGACAGAATAACGTCGATATCCGTATTGCTCGCATTTTTAACACCTACGGCCCCCGCATGAACCCGGATGATGGGCGTGTGGTATCGAACTTTATCTGCCAGACTCTCCGCGGTCAGGATATTACGATCTACGGCGATGGCCTGCAAACGCGTTCATTTTGCTATGTCGATGACCTGATCGAAGGATTTGTCCGACTCATGAATCAGGATGAAGTCACCGGCCCCATCAATCTAGGAAATCCCGGTGAGTTCTCCATGCTAGAGCTTGCAGAAAAAATCATCTCCAAAATCGGAAGTGAAACCCAGCTCGTTTTTCAGCCTCTTCCCGGGGATGATCCCAAACAGCGGAAGCCTGACATTACTCTCGCCAAAAAACACCTTAACTGGGAGCCCAATGTCAACCTCGACGAAGGCCTAGACCGCGCCATCGCCTACTTCCGCACGGTCGTGTAGCGCGACCGGCCTGCCCGCCATAGCCTTGCGCGAGCGGCTAAAAAGCGCGGCTACACAGAAATGCTCACCCCTACGAGTAAAGATCTCAACCTCATCAATCAGGCCGAAACTCACGCCTACCTTGCTGAGCATAAGCCCGATGAAGTCATCATCGCGGCCGCCAAAGTAGGAGGCGTTTACGCCAATAGCACCTATCCCGCTGAGTTTATCTATAAAAACCTCATGATCGCAGCCAATGCGATCGACCTATCAAGCCGGTGTCCCTCGCCTTCTCTTTCTAGGAAGCTAGTGTATCTATCCCCAATTGGCATCCCAACCCATGCCTGAGGATTGTCTGCTGACCTCGGAGTTAGATCCCACCAATGAAGCCTACGCGATTGCTAAAATTGCAGGACTCAAACTTTGCCAGCATTACCGTCAGCAATACGGAGTGCTCTATCACTCCGCCAAGCCCACTAACCTTTACGGGCCAGGCGATAATTACCATCCTTCGCAGTCTCAACTGGAAACCATCCATCACCCTGAAGCAAGGCCTCGCTGTGGCCTACAAAGATTATTTAAAAAAACCATGAAACGCATTTTTATCTCCGGTTGTTACGATATCATCCACGCTGGCCACCTTCAGTTTTTTGAAGAAGCTCGAGCCCTCGGCGATCATCTTACCATCAGCTTTGCCTCGGAGGACGTCCTCTGGCACCATAAGCAGCGACGATCTTCCATTCCAGACGAGCATAAAAAAGCTGTGTTAGAAGGCTTGCGTATGGTCGATGAAGTCATTATCGGTGAGGATCACGATCTAGGTCTCGATTTCAAAAACTACTTCTTAGAGGCGAAGCCCGACATGCTTGTTGTCACAGAAGACGACCAATACGCCGAGGTTAAAAAAGCCCTCTGTGCGCAAGTCGGAGCCACTTATCATGTGCTCGCCAAAACACCCCCAAAATTCACCCCGGTCTCCAGCTCCGGGATCGTCAAGTGGGTGAAAGCTCCCACAGAATCTCCACTACGTGTTGATTTTGCTGGTGGTTGGCTCGATGTGCCTCGCCACTCGCGCGAAGGTGCATTCATTGTAAACTGCGCTATTTCTCCCATAGTCAGCCTCCGCGAATGGAGCTACGAAAAACGTTCCGGCCTTGGTGGTAGCGGTGCCTGGGCATTGCTCAATGGCGAAGATGGTGTCGATGCCGAACTCGACCTCGGAGTAGGCTGGCAAGACCCAGCCGTTATCCGTGAAACTGGCCTCTGTGTCTGGCGCAGTGGACAACGCCCAGTGCTCGACTTCAAGCGCAACGGCGACATTCTCGCCGGGAAGATGGCCATCCTCTGGACCGGAGATGAACACGACACTCCAGGAAACGCGGATAAAAGTCGTGATTACGACAAAATCGAACAATCAGCCAAGCTCGCCCGTGAAGGTGTCCTCAACGAGGACCTTCAGCAACTTGCCGCTGGAATTTACCTTTGTCACGAAGCCCAACTTGAAGAAGGCATGAAGCCATTGCCGGAAATCGGTGGTGCCATCGCCCATAAATACTGCGGCGGCGGCCATGGCGGCTATGCCCTCTATCTCTTCGAGGATGCGTCCCAGCGCGATGCCGCTGTCGCCTCAGTCGAGGATTTTCAAGCTGTCGAGCCCTATTGTGTCTAGCGTCAGTGGATTCATGCTGGTTTTGTGGGTATTATGTAAAAAATAGCGTCTCGACCCACTGCAAAAAAATAATTCAATTTTTTCTTCCATAGCTGATAGTTGTAGTTAGTGTCCGCCTAACTATTTTAGGTGGCTGTCCCGAAGAGTGCTAACCGAAGGCGTTATCTCATATCCAACTTTGATATCATATCCCTACTTTGATCTCCATTTGGCCAGATTAGCTATCTATTCCCCCGAGGCAATCAATTATAACTGCTCCCCGTTCCCCGAAGGGGTGGCCTAACACAGGGTTCATACCGTGTTGAGTTCAATTAGGCCGTCCTGAAGGGGGGCTAAAAAATATTTCACTTTTCTGACGTGTTCTTTCCGCAATCTAGCGCGATTTCTGTGATCGGTCTCCCGGTCGCAGTCACCAATTACGCGAGCGCTATTGACTGGATTCAATCCGCTGCGCTGCAAGGTGATCGCGCCTACGCCGTCGAAGCGGCGAATACGCACGTCGCCGCTCTTGCCCGGCACGACACCGCCTTTGGCGAGGCCATGAGCAAGTTCGATCTCATCTGTCCCGATGGCATGCCGCTTGTCTGGTCGGTGAACCGACAACTTCCCGAAGCCGAAAAACTCACCGATCGCGTTTACGGGCCGACATTGATGCTTAAAACCATTGAAGCCACCGAGAATCAGTCTGAATTCAGACATTTCTTTTTTGGCGGCAAAAAGAGCACTTTGGAGAAGCTGCAAGATCGTTTCACCACAGAGCATCCAGGCACTGTGATAGCCGGAGCCTATTCTCCACCATTTGGCGACTGGCCGGAAGATGAGTTTGAGCGCATCTGCGAAAAGATCCGTGAGTCTGGAGCGAACCTCGTCTGGGTAGGTCTAGGCTGCCCGAAACAAGAACACTGGATCGCAAAACACAAAGACCAACTTCCACCCGCCGTTTATTTCGGTATCGGTGCCGCCTTCGCCTTCCACGCCGGAGAAGTGAAACAAGCCCCCGATTGGATTCAGAAATACGGTATCGAATGGGCCTACCGACTCTGCAAGGAACCCCGCCGACTCTTCAGGCGTTACTTTACCTATAACATCCTATTTGTCTATTACTCACTGCGTAAGTAAG
>CAYNNY010000111.1:3249-10305 GCA_964398555.1 uncultured Verrucomicrobiales bacterium | reverse complement strand
CTCACATCGGTCTAATAGTTTGCTAGCTATCTCTGTCTTTCCTATATCGTGTAAACAAGAGCGTCCGAAAATTTATACTCGAGCATAGCTTCATAGCCTTTATTACAATGCGTCCCAAATGCTGTAAATTCTCCAGCATAAGAGACCATCATGCTCAGTGACATCACCACGAGTAGACTAAACGTTTTCGTTTCTATTTTCCTGCCCAACATTGAAGTCTGCCACAGCCTACCGACAGCGAACCTCCAACTCTGGTTTCGTATTGTCATTACCCTCAGATTACAAATTGTAAAAAACGAAGTCAAATCGAAAACCATTCCTGACTGAGTCCCCATCAGTCCAAAAAACCAGTCAGTGGACTCGTCGCTGAAGCGTATTCTTCAGCTTCAGGCAGGCCCATCTCGTAAGCCGCCCTACCCGCTTCCACAGCTAACTTAAACGCCTGCCCCATACGCACAGGGTCGGAAGCAATCGCCATGGCGGTATTCACCAAAACGGCATCAGCCCCCAGCTCCATGGCTTCTGCGGCATGACTAGGAGCACCCAGCCCAGCATCCACAACCACAGGAACCGTCGCCTGATCAATGATAATGCGGATCATATCACGAGTGACCACGCCCTTGTTGGAGCCAATCGGTGCGCCCAGAGGCATCACAGCGGCCACTCCCACCTCCTGCAAACGCTTGGCCAGCACAGGGTCAGCATTGATGTATGGCAGCACCGTAAACCCTTCTTTGACGAGCTCTTCAGCCGCTTTCAGCGTCTCAATAGGGTCGGGCAGCAAATACGTTGGATCGGGGTGAATTTCGAGCTTGATCCACTTCGGCAAACCCGCAGCCACAGCCAGACGAGCTAAGCGCACGGCCTCCGAGGCGTCCATGGCTCCGCTGGTATTCGGCAAGAGAAGGTATTTGTCAGGATCGATAAATTTCAAAATGTCAGCCTGCGGGTCATCGGAGCCCGTCAAATCAGCGCGCCGTAGTGCCACCGTGACAATCTCCGTACCAGAGGCGTCCAGAGTGTCGCGCATCAGTGAGTTCGAGGCAAACTTCCCCGTTCCTGTCATTAAACGGGAGCTAAAGGAGCGATCGGCAATCTTCAAAGGTAAATTCTTCACAGGCGCGAACTTTAGCGCGCAATACCCTCCATGCAAGCCTTCGCCATGCCGAATGGCGAATTAACCTCTTTTTCTTTGAAATATATTTCACATTCTACGTCGTATGAAATAAGGTATAGCAATCGATTTATCCAATGAACCCTCAAAATACTCCCATCACGATCATGAAAACAAACCTCCCAGCCCTCCGCATTCTAGCCATTTTTCTACAGCTATGGCTCGCCATCCAGCTCACTGCAGCACCAGCCCTCCACCTTTCGAATTCACAATTCAACCCGGAATCAAAAATCGACATCATCTTTGATCGTGCGGTGGCCAGCGAAGACCAGGTAGGCAAAAAATCACAAAACACCCTCCTCACCATCTCGCCCAAGCTCCCGGGCCAGCTCTTTTGGAAATCGCCCAACATCGTCCAGTTCATTCCCAGCCAGGCCCCGAAGATGGGCACGAACTACAGCTTCGCCATCGCCAATAATCAAAAGTTTCTCAATGGCGAGCGTCTCCCAAAAGGACTCATCCAAACCCTCCAGTCTGAACCATTTCGCGTCGTCGGCTCATCGCGCAGGTCAAAGTCCCCCCGCTACACTGGGAAGCCCGTCTATTATGTGTACTTTAACGATGCCGTAGATCCTAGGAATGCCCCCGCCTTTATCCAGTTCACCAATAAAGACGATCAACACGTAACCGTAACCGTAAGGCAAGCCACCTGGGGCGACATTAAATCGCGCTACCGTCGGGGCAGCACCTGGAAAGATCGATTCCACCAAACCACCACTGGCATCAAAACTGAATACAGCACGGACGAAGACGCCATCATCCCCAATGCCTTGATGATCTCACCTTCATCCCCTCTCCCGGTCGGTGATGGATGGTCACTTCGCATTTCTAAAAAACTACCCAACGCCACCCAAACAGCCGTTCACCTCAAGGGTCACAATATCTGGATCGGCGACATCGACCCCTTCGAGCTCAAAGAAGCCAAAGCCGCGATCTCAGCGAATAACCCACGCCAAATCCACCTCACCTTTAACCTTCCCCCCAATGAATCACTCAGCCAAGACCAACTGGCCAGCCTGATTCAAATCACACCCACCTTGGCCAATGCCAAATTTAAAGTCAGCGGCGACCTCGTCATTATCGACGGCGATCTTCGCCAACAAAACCAATGGGAAATCACCATCCAGCCAACCATGTTAGCAAGTAACGGACTCATGCTAGGAACCGTCAAACCGCAGAAGCTTAAATTTCAAACCGTGCCCAGCGGGCTCGCCTTACCCGCTTTCGATTCCGCCCAATACGCCAATGGCAATCGTCTCTACGGGATTGAAACCGTCAATCTGGCCACCGTCCGCATTCGGGTCAAACAACTCACTCCCGACAAAGCCATACGCACCATGCAGGGCTACCAGCATTACAAAGGCAGCGGTCACAATAGCAAAAACATCAGCCCGACCGTCCCCATGCCCTACGCATTGATCGATGGCAAAACTGTCTATGATCGCACCATCCAGCTCGATAACGCGATCGACACCTCCAAAGACATCTCACTCGATTGGAACACGATCCTGCCCAAAGACGAACTGACCACCACCTTCTTCATCTCCATCGAAGGCCAAGCAAAAACAGAAGCCCGTGGAGGCAACCGGGTTGCCCAGTCATTCATCCAACTCACCGACATCGGACTCTGCTGGAAACTAACCGATCAGAAAGCGCTCGTTTACGCCTTCTCCTGCCAGACAGGCCAACCACTGCCTAACGTCCAACTCCAAATCTTTAACGATGATGCCCAACAGGCAGGATCGACCCAAACAGATGCCGACGGCCTCGCTCGCATCCCGCGCCAGAAATCCGCCCGCCACCTCCAGGCCACACTCGGCAAAGACTCCTACATCATCCCATTCGATAACACACTCGATACCGTCGCGCTCTGGAGATTCCCCGTGGATATCGATTGGAATCACCTCGCCGGATGGAAACGCACCGTGATGATGTTCACTGATCGTAATCTCTATCGACCCGGAGAAACCGTGCAACTCAAAGGGATAGCCCGACAGTATCTCGATAATCAAATTGAACTCACTCCTGGGAAATTAGCCAAACTCACCATCACCGACAGCGCCTCACGCGTGCTTTACGATCAAGATGTGCAGCTCTCTAAAAATGGCACCTTTGACCACACTCTCAAACTCCCCGCCGAAACCGTCGGCACCTTCACCGCCAAGCTCACCTTCCCCGAGGACCCAGCCCAAGCCGATGAAGATAGCTGGTTAATCAATCAATACAGAATCTTCCGCCACAGATTTCATGTGCAAGAATTCCGCCGTAATGCCTTCGAAATCACGGCCAACATCCCCGCTGTCGCCCCAGGAGCGGAAAACATCACACTCGATCTCGAAGCTCATTACTATCAGGGGCAACCAGTCAAAGAAGGATTGCTGCAATGGTATTTCGACACCACACAAACGGGTTTCTATCCAGAAAATTTCCGCGACTACCTCTTTGGTGACCACCACAAGCACGACCCCTACTACTGGAGTCACTACTTCGGCTACGGCAATGGCTACGGCCACAGAAACAAATCCGACCGCCATGGCGAAGGACAGCTCGACACCGAAGGCAAGTCATCACTCACCTATGAACTTCCCAAGCTCACCTTCCCCACCGCGCTCGCCGTATCCATCCACTCGGAGATCACCGACAAGCGGGACCAAACGCTGAGCAACCGCAGCAAAATCACCGTCCACCCCGCCGATACCTACGTCGGCATCTCCCGGGTCGATCAACTCATTCGCACTGGCGAACCTCAAGAACTCAACATCGTAGCTGTCGACCCCCAAGGCAAACAACTCACCACCCCAGTCACCATCACCGCCACCATTGAGAGGGAATACCACGAGGCCGTAAAAATCCAATCCACCGACGGCAAGGTCTCGGTCAAAAACACCACCCACACAGCCGCCGTCTTGGAAACGCAAATCACAATCGAGCCCGGCGTCGCCACCGCTCTCCCATTCGTGCCAGAACACGCAGGCAAACACATCATCACCCTCAAAGGAACCGACAAAGATGGACACGCCTTTGCCACCGCATCCCTACTCCGGATCTACGGATCTAAAGAATATCCATGGGCGGTCGAAGACGGTATGAAAATCAAACTTGTCCCGGAGAAAAAGCAATACAAGCCCGGTGACACCGCTCGCATTCTCGTGATGACCCCCATCGAAGGCACCGCACTAGTGACGGTGGAACGCTCAGGAGTTCACCGCGAATACCGCCGCGAACTCAAGGCGGACAACCCAGTGATCGAGATACCACTCACGGACCTGGATGCGCCCAATGCATTTGTCTCCGTGATCATCATCCGTGGGGCCGATGCCAGCCCTCGCAAACACAAAGAGCCAGCCCTCAAACTGGGCTACTGCACCCTCAACGTAGCCAACATCAAAGACCGCCTAGCCGTCACCATCAACGTCGAAGGAAGCCAACACAGACCCGGTGAACCCACCACCATCACCGGCACGGTCAAACTTGCAAATGGCTCACCCGCCGCCAATGCCGAGCTCGTCCTCTATGCCGAAGACGAAGGCACTTTAGCCGTAGCCGGATACACGAATCCCGATCCTATGAGCAGCTTCCACGCCCCTCGTCCATTACTGGTCGACTGCGGAACCTCATTTTCCACCTTCATTTCAGAAAACCTAGAGGAGCGACACTTTGGCAACAAAGGCTTCACCATCGGAGGTGGAGATGGGGATGCCTTTGGCGGCGGCATCGCACTCAAAACCCGCACCGACTTCAACCCCTGCGCCGTTTGGAAACCCACTCTCAGCACAGATTCTAACGGAAAGTTCTCCGCCACCTTCACAAACCCCGACACCCTCACCCGCTACCGCGTCATCGCCGTCGCCCTCCATGGTCAGAAAAAATTCGGCGTCACCACCACCGACTACACCGTGGACAAGCCGATCATGCTCGAACCCGCCGCCCCACGCTACGCCAGCGAAGGAGACCAACTCTACCCCAAAGTCCTCGTCCAAAACAACTCGAAGTTCAAGGGCACTTGGGAAATTTCCCTCTCCACATCCAGCATCACCAAAGCAACCGCTAACTCTCCGATGCGAAAAACCATCACCCTCCAGCCCGGAGCCGCCAGCACGGTCTACTTCGATGTCACCTTTACCAGCACCGGAAAAACCCGCTGGATATGGACCGCCAAACCACTCGAAATCAATGATCTAGCAGAGCTCACTCCGATCATCGCCCGTGACTTATCCGATCAGGCCGAGACACGCTTTGAAGTCACCTACCCGGTCCCACTCATGCGCCAATTCCAATTCATCACCATGGACAACGGCGGTCAAAAAGACCTCCTCGCAGGACTCGACCCCAAACTGCTCAACGGTCGCGGCCACATTGACCTCGCCCTCTCTAACTCACTGCTACTCGAAGCCGGAGGCGCGGTCGATTTCCTCCTCCACTACCCTTACGGCTGCGTCGAACAAACCACCTCATCCATGATGCCGTGGTTTGCCGTGCGCGATCTCAAATCCCTCATCCCTGGGTTCAGAGAGAAAGAGGAGAACGACATCGCCCAGGCGATCCAAACTGGTGCTGACCGACTCCTCACCATGCAGACCCGCGATGGAGGCCTCGCCTACTGGCCAGGAGGAAAAGATCCCGAAAAATGGGCCACCGCCTACGGTGGACTAGGCCTCATTCTCGCCCGAGAACACGGTGCCGTGGTGCCGGACAGCGCCATCGAAAAACTCACCAACTGGCTACAAACATCGCTCAACGATGCGCCTAAAGAAACAGCAGACCACCGCTGGAACAACCAGTGGAATACCGAAACCCGAACCCGTGCCCTCTACGTGCTAGCACTCGCTAAAAAGCCACAGCTCGCCCTGCAAAATAAAATGCTCGATCACGTCGAACTCCTCAGCCACAGCGCCCGGGCCTACCTCGCCCTTGCCATGCATCATTCCGGTGCCGAGCCATCACAAACCATCACCTTACTCACCCACCCAAGCTCACCCCCAAGGCAAAAGCACTGGATGCGTCACAGCGCCAACCACGCCATGCAAGTCTTCGCCTGGTCAGAAATAGCCCCCACCAATGACCAGGCCCACGCCTCCATGCGCAAGATGATCTCCAACCGTAACCCCTACGGCCACTGGCGCACCACCTGGTGCAATGCCTGGGCACTTCAAGCCATGGCCAGCTACGCCCGCAATGTGGAAAAAAACCGTGCGCCATCGACAATCCAGTTAGTCACCCAAGGTGCCACCAAAACCATTACTCTGGATGCAAACAACCCAACGCAATCCTTGCGAATCCCGCTGGAAAAAGGAATGAAGCTCATCATCTCCAGCAACAACACGGCCCATGCCAATATCAAGCTCAACTCCAAACCAGCCATCGCCCCCACCGGCCCGTGGGGACACAGCGGGCTCTCCATCCTCCGCAGATACGAGCGCATCTTAGCCGATGGCACCACCCAGCCCATGAACCAACCCAGAGTGGGAGATCTGATCCGGGTCAGCCTCGACATCACCTTCCCAGCCGCCCTCGATTACGTCGTGATTGAAGACCGACTCCCCTCGCTTTTTGAAACCGTCAACAACAACTTCAAGAGTCAAAGTTCACGGTTCAGCTCCAGCTCGGACCGCTCATGGAACATCAGCCACAAAGAACTCCGCTCAGACAGAGCCCTCTTCTTCTTTGACCGCTCCTGGACCAACGGCACCCGCACAATCTCCTACCTCGCCCGTGTCACCACCGCCGGCACAGCCACCGCCCCCGCAGCCAAAGTAGAAGCCATGTATGACCCCGAGCAACTCGCCCTCTCAGACAGCAAAAAACTCACCACCCTGAAGAAAGAAGTCGCGGAGCGCCGAGCCCCAGCTCGGCGCATCACCCCCCAACCCTAGCCCTCAACC
>CAYNNY010000111.1:0-3149 GCA_964398555.1 uncultured Verrucomicrobiales bacterium | reverse complement strand
AGCGCCGAGCCCCAGCTCGGCGCATCACCCCCCAACCCTAGCCCTCAACCAAAGCAAAAACCATGCCCACCCCCATAAAACAAATCAACCAATGGCATTCACGAGGCTACATCCCCCACTGCGACTTCACCGGGCTCCACCAATCCATCACCTTCCGCCTCATTGACTCACTTCCCCACAGCAAACTCATCGAACTCGAACAACAGCTCACTCAAGACACCGCCAACCTCCCACCCGATCAAGCCATGATCGAACGAAGAAACAAAATCGAGCAGTGGATGGATAACGGCTATGGATGCTGTGCACTCTCCCACCCAGAAATGGCGGCCACGATGGAGGAAACATTACTCAAATTCGATGGCGACCGCTACAAGCTTCTCAGCTGGTGCATCATGCCGAACCATGTGCATGTCTTGATCGAAGCGCATGCCTCATTGGGAAAAATTCTTCAGTCCTGGAAATCATACACAGCCCGCTGGGCTCGCCAAAACGCAGAAAAATTGAATATCCCAATCCCACCCCAGGGCTTCTGGCAACGAGAATACTGGGATCGATACATCCGCACAGAAAAACACTATCACAACGTAGTCGACTACATTCACCGTAACCCCGTATCGGCAGGACTTTGTAAAATTGAAGCTGACTGGCCATGGTCAAGTGCCCGATTCCCCGAGGAGACAACCGAGCCCCAGCTCAGCACCCCACCTCCCATGTATATCCCAAAAAAACACTAGGCTCCCCCCCCTATGGAGCGCCGAGCCCCAGCTCGGCGCATCACCCCCCAATAGAGATGAAACATAAACTCTCAAAAACCTTTCACACTTTGCGCCGAGCTGTGGCTCGGCGCTCCTCTCTACTCTTCTACACCGCTCTTCTCACGCTAGGCATCCTCTCCACAGGCTACTACCTCGTCCCTTTCGCCTACCCTATCCCCGAAAAAATCGCCCATGGCCCCGGCGATTCCATCATCCTACTCGACCGCAATGGCGAACCGCTCGACCACTGGGTGCGGCCCGACTACTACCGCCACCGCACCGTCAATCTGGACATCGTCCCCAAGGACCTCGTTCAGGCCACTTTGGCCGCCGAGGACAAACGCTTTTACCAACATGGCGGCATCGACTTCCGAGCCACCGCCCGCGCACTCCGCGACTCATGGGACCAAGATCGCTTTGTCTCAGGAGCCTCCACCATCACTCAGCAAACCGTCAAAATCTGCTCGCAACGCTCCAGCAGAACATTCAAAACAAAAATCCACGAATGCCTCACCTCAAGACATGTGGAAATGACCCACAGCAAAGAGGAAATCCTATCGGCCTACTTTAATAACCTCGACTACGGCAACCGCTCCCAAGGCCCGCTTCAGGCCGCCCGACATTATTTCGCCAAACCACTCAGCCAACTCTCACTCGCCGAGTGCGCCTTACTCGCAGGACTCCCACAGGCCCCGAGCCGACTCAACCCACGCCGGAACCCGAAAGCGGCGATCAAACGACGAAACTGGATCCTCGACCGGATGAAAATCGTTTACGACATCCCCACCGAAAGGATCGAACGAGCCAAATCCGAGCCTCTCCAACTCAGTGAAAAAACAGTCCCAAGAAACGTCCCCCAGCTCGTGCAACTGCTACGGCGGCACGCCTCGCAAAAAGACATTCAAACCTCCCTATCCGCCCCACTCCAACGAGACATCACAGAGATAGCGCGACAGCAAATTCAAACCCTCACGGACAAACACATCCAACACGCCGCCGTCGTCGTTATCCATAATCCCACGGGAGAAATTCTCGTGCACGTAGCCTCTCCCAATTTTCACCTCGCCAATGCGGGCCAAATCGACGCCACCCGCATCGCCAGATCCCCAGGCTCAGCCCTCAAACCATTTACCTACCTGCTCGCCTTTGAAAAATACGGAATGACCCCCGCCACCATCATCCCTGACATCCCTACCAGCTTTGCGGATGCTCGTGGAGAAAAAAAATTCATTAACTACGATCGCCGATACAAAGGCCCCGTCACCATCCACCACGCATTAGCCAACTCACTCAACGTGCCAGCCGTGCGCACCCTGAATGCCATCGGAGGTTCAGAAGCCTTGCTTGCCCGACTCAAAAAATGCGGCATCACAACACTCACAGAAAACCCCAAACACTACGGGCTCGGGCTCACTCTGGGAAGCGGTGAAGTCACCCTGATGGAACTCACCAATGCCTACGCCACCTTGGCACGCATGGGCACCTATCAGCCAGTGTCATTCTTCCCAAACATCACCACAAGCGCATCCAGCCACACCATCAAACCCAACCAAACCACTCGTCCAGCTTGGATGTTAGCACAAACCATGAGCGACAACGCCGCACGCACCGCCGCCTTCGGCCCACACTCACACCTCAGACTCCCCTTTCCCTGCGCAGTGAAAACAGGAACCTCCACCGACTTCAGAGACAACTGGTGTCTGGGGTTCACCGCCGAATTCACCATCGGGGTCTGGACTGGAAATCTCGATAACACACCGATGAGAGGCATCTCCGGCGTCACCGGCGCCGGCCCTATTTTCCACGCCGCTATGATCCGCCTACATCAAGACCACACCCCAAGCTGGTATGATCAACCCGAAGAAATGCTCAGCTGCCACATTCACACCCAAACAGGAAAACGTCTCCCCAAAGCCACGGAGAACACCATCACCCTCGTTCTCCCTACCGATCAACTACCCCTTACCGACCAAGCCGGTGATTATGCCCCCGATGGAAAAATCCTACTCGATGCCCGCTACTCCGATTGGATTTCAAGTAGAGCGGACCTAGCCCGCTTCGTTCTCACGGACGAATCATCGCCCCCAGCCTACCATCACCTCCCACTGCACATACTCTCACCCTCACGCGAGGCCAAATACCTGCTCGACCCCGACCTCCCGGGCCAAGGCAAACAACTCCGACTCAAAACCGACTACCCAGGCGATGCCACATGGAGTTCACCCACGCTCAAGATCAAAACCCAAAACGGAACAAGCACCGCCACACTCCAGCCCGGCGCTCACAAAATCACCCTCACCGATGCCACAGGCCGCACCATCACAAGGTCAATTCAAGTTGAAGAGCTTTAACATATTGTGAAAAATAAACACAGGCGATATTTATTTTAAAGGC
>CAYNNY010000110.1:0-10318 GCA_964398555.1 uncultured Verrucomicrobiales bacterium | reverse complement strand
CCTTTCTAGGGGCCTGAGTGGGGGTTGATTTTGAGGGGAAGCTGACATGGCTTTCCATCATACTCACCCAGCGTGAGAAGAAAAGAAGAAAGGTGAATGAGACACGCGCACCATATGGTATCGAAATTAAAAAACTCAAATCAGAAATAGGCAGCAACATCAGCGTATCTCCTGACCAAAGTAAACCTCGCGGATCTGTTTTGCGTGAAACGACCTCATGAAAATAAGGGGGCGCGTGGCCGGATTAGTCAGACGCACGTGGATTTTGTGATTTGTGATGCCAAGATGATGGAGGCGCTGGTTGAATCTCCGGAGATGGATTACTCGATGACGGGGGGGGGCGAGCGGTCTGCACGGATCAAAGAGTATATATCGATGTATCGTCAATCGAGGGATTCTTTTTTAGCGCGAGAAAAACGTGCTGAAATGTTGTGGGAAGCTGCGCACCTTCTGCCCCGTCAGGACCCTCGAGCTGCCACGATGCTCTGGCAGGCCGGCATGTGGATTGCTGATCAGGATCCCAAAGCCGCAGATCGATATTATCAGGAACTCGTGACACGCTGTGGGCAGACCCCCTTGGGTCAATTGGCGGATGAAAAACGCTGGTTTTCAGTTTGGCTGCAAGAATGGCGCTCCAATGGCCTGGTGCTGAGCGGCATGTGTTACGACCCTGAGAGGGATGTGCTTTCAACTTGGCGTCATCCATATTCAACCACTCGCCGTGAAGGCCATTCAATGGCGGTATTATTCCTTATTGTCGCCGGAATGCGAGATCTCCCGAATGTAACCGGCCTGGCAAATATCCCAGCAATGACGGCTTGCTTTCTCGTGGGTATGCGCTACACAGACGCCTGACATGAAACGGATCATTTTTAGCGCGCTCGCCATCATCGGCATGTTTTCCTTTATCTCCTGTGAACGACACACTTGGGAAGATAGCTCCGAGGAAGCCCAAGATGGCACTAAACGTCTGTATCCTAAGCCTGAACACGGGGCTGGGCATGGCGATCACGGCGCTGACGCTCATGCGGATCATGGCAAAAAAGAGGCGCATGGAGATCATTCCGGCCACGATCATAGTTCTAAAGAGGATCACTCCGGTCACGGTCATTAATTAAAACGAGGCTTTCGAGTCGCTCGGTTGATTCTTTGTTCTCGGGCGGTGATCGAAGGTGGAAAAACACCGATGGATAAACACCGCACGTCATATTGGCTGCTCCCTAACTTGCTGAGTTTGGATGCTCCGCTGGTGGCGGTGGCTTGGATGTGGATGTTAGCTCAGGCCCTTCGGGTGCAGTATGTGCACGCGGCGGCGTGGTGGGTGCTTCCCGCTTCCATCTGGTGTGTTTACGTGCTGGATAGGGTGCTCGATGGGTGGTTGCATCCGGGGATGAGAACGGCGTCGCCTCGGCATGTTTTTCATTGGCGCTGGCGTTGGCCGCTGCTGGGATTGGCGATGGTGGTTGGCTCGCTTTGCCTGTATCAGGCCATGTATGTTTTGCCCCGATCCATGTTTTCAGCGGGTTTGGTGGCGATGCTGATGTGTGTGATTTATTTTCTGCTAGCGATGTTTCAGGGACGGGAAGTTCCCTATATCAAAAACTTTTTTGCCGGGATGATTTTTGCGATGGGGGTGGGTATCCCGGTGAATGCCGCCAATTCCAATTTGTTGGTGACTGATTTTAATGATGTGATGTATGCGCTTCAGCATACGGGCGCTGTTGATGCCGGGTGGAACTTTGGCCGCATGGTGGTGAGCACGCTGTATGTGATTTTCTCCCAATGCCGGGAAATGCTGATCTTGGGTTTGCTGTGTATGATGAATATCATGGCCATCGATTTGTGGGAGCGGGCTGAATCGGCCTCGGATGAGGAGACGGCTTACGGGCATGAGGTGACGTTGACTTTTGGCCTAGTGGTTCTTTCAGCGGGTTCTTTGGTTTTTGCGGCGATGCATGCGGATGAGTATTCGAAGCCCTTTTATTATGCCGTGATGGTTGCCGCTGCGGTGCTTCAGGGCGTGAACCATTATCGTGAGCGCTTCTCGCCGAATGCCCAACGCGTGTTGGCCGATGTCGCCTTACTGGTGCCGTTGCCGATTTTTCTGGTGATGTGAAGGAGGGGTGATTCGGTTAACTCAACCTGTGCCAACGCCACAATCTATACCACCCTGGGCAAGGGCGACGCCCGATCCCCGGGGATGCGATGCCTCTTCCGAACGTTCGTGTGTTCCGCGGTTTTTACAAAACGCAAACAAGTTTCGTGTTGGTGTTTTTCAGAGGTGTCGTATGCTCGTCCCATGCATCAGGATATAGAGAGGGTTTTAATTCAATGATGAGATCTCCAGCATTACGAGAAATTGATAGCCTGTCAGCGTTGAAGCGTTTGGGAGGGAAGCTGAACCATGCCGTGTTCCAAGGGCTGGACTTCAGGACGCTTGATCTGAATTGGCACGAGGTGGAGTGTGATGGATCTGTTTTTTTGGGCTGCAAATTTCCCGAGGATCTGCATCAGGAAGAGCTGTGGCAAAAAGGGGCGTTGATTTTCCCGAGGGTCCCCGGTCTTCCTTATCACCCGTATCGTCATTCGCTTTATTCCCGTGAAGAGCTGATGGAGGGGTGGACTCCTGAGCAGGATCTCAGTAAAGATAAGGAGATTTATGAGCATTTTCACCTCAAGGGCGGCGCTAAAGCAGATGTGCTGGAATCTATGGTGCAGCGGATTCACGATCATGCCATTGATGATGCTCTGGGAGATTTGTTGGAGGGCCGGGTGGAGGGCGATGGGCAGAAAAGAGTGATTGGCATCATGGGCGGGCACGGCACTTCGAGGACGGATCCCTATTTCCGTAAGGTCGCCCAGATCGCCCGCGAGCTGACACGCCGAGGATACTTTATCGCCTCCGGTGGTGGTCCCGGGATTATGGAAGCTGCCAATCTGGGGGCGTGGCTAGCCAATGCTGAAGATGACGCCTTGGATATAGCTCTCGAGATCCTGAGCTGCGCTCCTCTTTACACGGATGAGGGCTACATCAAGCGAGCTCAGGAAGTGCTGGCGCTGCATTCCCATGGGAGTTCTAGTCTGGCGGTGCCGACTTGGTTCTACGGGCATGAGCCGACCAATATGTTTTCGCTTCATGTTGCCAAGTATTTTTCCAATAGCATTCGAGAAGACGGACTGCTGGCGATATCTCATCATGGAATCATTTACGCACCGGGCAGTGCGGGCACCACTCAGGAAATCTTCATGGACGCCACCCAGAACCATTACGTGACCTTTGACTACGTCAGCCCGATGATCTTTCTCGGTAAAAAACGATATCAAGAGGAGACCATGCTCTTTGACTGCATCTCCCAGCTCGCCGGAGGCAAAAAATACGCGAATTACCTGCTCTGCACCGATGATCCGGATGAGGTGGTCAGGGCACTGAGCGCGTATCAGCTGACGAGGGCGTGAGGGTAGGAAACGCTGTTATATATTTTTTTAAAATGAATCCTTTAGTTTCATTAAGTATCGGGTATACTGTCCGGCATGAGATGGGGTATTTGTTTTTTACTTAGAGGATGTTGTGCCGCGTTGGCGGTGCTGACGTGGTCGTCTTGTTCATCAGATTCATCGTTGTCGAAGACGGATCGGTCTGGATCAGGATCAGACTACGGTGCGACGGCGGGGCTGGGAGGTATGTTTACTCCATCGACCCCTAAAAAAAGTGCGTCAAAGCTCTACGCTGAAGCCAATGTGAAGAAGGCATATATCAAAAAAGGTACCCATGCCCGGAAGTATCGTAGACGTCTGAACCCTAAATACATCACGATTCACAGCACCCAGAACTACTCTTCCAGCGCGGATGCCTGGAGGCACTCGATGGCTCTCAATAATGGTAAGTTGCGCGCACGTAAGAGTAAAAAATTTAACCGAATTGGATATCTGACGTGGCATTACTCCGTGGATCAATACCGCTGTGTGCAGCACCTTCCCGATAACGAGCAAGGCGAGCATGCTGATTTCAACGGCCCAGGAAACAACAAGAGTCTCGCCATCGAGATGTGTGAGAACCGGGGGAATAGCCGTTCCAAAACACTGGATCGGACCGCTAAGCTGACCGCTTACTTGATGTATAAACATAACATTCCACTTCGCAGGGTGGTGCCCCACTATCACTGGGAGCGGAAAGGATTATCGACTCCTCATAAAAATTGCCCTCACTTCCTTCTTGATAATGGACATCCGGGTGCCAAATGGCAGGCGTATCTTGCCAAGATTAACAAGTATTATAAGTCGATCTCATCGGGAAGCCCCAGTGTAGCGCCCCGGCCAACAGCGACAAGGACGGCATCAACCATCCCTCGTCCGGTCCCGACGAAGTCCGTGGCTTCAAGCTCTTCTTCCCGTAAGCTTCCCTCTGGTGTAACCCGCAGTGGTTCTAAGCCCCGCACGGTGAGCACCAGCACAACCTCACGCACCACTTCTCGCTCAAGCTCCCGTTATCACACGGTGAGAAAGGGTGATACGCTCTATGGGCTTTCCCGGAAATACAAAGTATCGGTCAGCTCGATTCAACGTGCGAACAGTATCAGTGGCACGATGATCCGTGATGGTAAAAAATTGCGCATCCCTGCTTCTTAGAGAGCTGACTCTGAATGATGGCCGAGATGAAAAATCCGGACGTTTGGTATCAGTGTGACCGATGCACTGTTTGTTGCAAGTGGCCTGGCGATGTCAAAGTGGAGGATGATGAGATTGAGAAAATTGCCGATTTTCTTGGCATGGAAACTCAGGATTTCATTGATCATTACACCCGCTTGCGCACGAACCGAGCTGGGCTTTCCTTAATCGAAAAGGAAAACCACGAGTGCATCATGCTCGACGGTAAGAGCTGCCGGATTAATCCGGTAAAGCCTGACCAATGCCGAGGGTTTCCCAATGAGTGGAATTTTCCAGGTTGGCAGGACGTCTGCCAGGCCAAACCCATTCCGATGGCGGAAGCCAAGGCCCGTGGGTTAGTGGATGGGTAATTACCTGATCAACTCACCTAAGACCTTTTGAATCTCTTCGTGTTTTTCTTCATCGATCACTTTACTTCCATCGGGCCAGGTGACGTAGATGGTATTCATCGCCGCTCCCTTTTCCGTGCAAATTCTGGCGTGAACGGTGGCTAGTCCTAGCTGATCGATGGCTGAGAAGAGATCGTGAAGGAGGGCAATGCGGTCGAGCGCCTGAATTTCGATGGCTGAGCAGGTGTCGCTGAGATCATTGTTGATCGTGACTTGAGTGGGGAAGGGGATACCGCCTTCGGTGGTGTCTGTGCGTAGGTAATTGGATTTGGGTTTGAGGTATTTGGCGGGGTTGTAATCGGCCAGAGGGTCCGCGGTTTGGTTGATGGCGAGGAAGGTTTCCAGCACTCGTTGTCGGTCTCGTTCGGAGGTGACGGGTTCGTGGTCGATGGTGCACACCTGGAAAATATCACAGACCACTCCATCGAGCCGGGTGTAAACATCGGCACCGATGATATTGATCTCCTGAGCGGCGAGCGCGCAGCAGACTTTTTCCAGAAACAGTGGGCGGTTCCACGCGGTGACCACAAGCTCGGTGTGTGAGCGGTCATTACGTTTGATCCAGCTCATGTCACACTGAAAAGCTTCATCGGCTTTACCATTTCTTTTAAGGAACTTGTAGGCTGATTTAATGTGAGTGGATAGATTACGCGGTTCGCGGAACCGGAAATAAGTCGCAGGCATGAGCTCGAAGTGCTTTTCCATTTCATCATGGTAGGACTTGGTGAGTGTCTTCCGGCAACGGATAAGTAGCTCTTTCTTATCTTTATTGAGCGTTGATTTGAAGTATTCTTTGCCTTCCTTGAGCCATAGACGGGCGGCGTGATAGAGCTGGAGCATGAGCGACTCCTTCCACGGTGACCAAGCTTCATCGTTAGTTCCGTTAGAGTCTGCCCAGGTGAAGAGTAATAAAGCGTCGAGGTTACTTTTCTCTTTCATCAGCCCGGCAAATTCTTCGATGACAGAGAGGTCAGAGAGGTCGCGGCTGGTGGCGTAGCGCCAGAATGTGAGATGGTGGTCCACGAGAAACATGATCATCTTCCGTCGGCCGCTTTTGATCTGGAGACGGCGGCAAACTTTATCCGCTAACATGGTGGAGCCATCGATGTGTTCGCGCACGTTTTCCGCCCGTCCGGTATCGTGCAAGATGAGTGCTAGATAGAGCGCGTAGGGGTCTTGGATGTTATGAAGCAGCTTGCGGTAAAGCTTGCGACCGTGGTCAGTTTCATCAGGTTTGTCCGTCAGGCTATCGAGTTGATCGATGCACCGGAGTGTGTGTTCGTCCGCGGTGTAGCGGTGGAAAAACTCGTGTTGCACCAGGCAGTCCATGGCTCCAAACTCGGGCAGGTATCGGTCAAGCACGGTGGTGCGGTGCATCAGTCTGAGGATGCGGCCAACTTCGCCTTTGCGCTCTAGGATGGCACGGAAGGTTTCTCGGTTGGAGACATTGTAGCGGAATGAGCGGTCGATGCTTTTGCTTGCCTTGTGGATGTATTTTCGCGCTTGTGGGCTGAGCTCGAGTGATTTGAGTTGGCAGTGCTGGAAGATCCGCATCAGGCGGTTGGGGTCTTCTTCAAAGGCATCATTCTTTTCGAGGGAGATGCGGCCATTACGGGCGATAAACCCATCGAATTTTTCGGCCTTCGCTTTTTTGTTGCGGAAGGGGATGAGTCCTAACAATCTTTGATTGCCTTGGTTTTGGCGTTCGATCTCAAAGTACTCCATCAGCGAGGTGCTGTGGGTGTAGATGGCGCGGGTGTGGCGGTAGTAGTCGCGCATAAAAAATTCACATCGGCGCAAAATGGTTTTTTGAGGATAGGCAAATTGGGTGGCCACGACGCCTTGGAGGCGGAGTGTGAGGATGTCTCCGCTGCGTCCGCTTTCGTAGTGAAGTTCATTGCGCACGCGGTGGAGGAAATCGAATCCGTCCTTGAGTTGTCGGCAGGTGCTTTGGGTGATGATTTTGGCTTCCACGAGCTGCTCAAGCTTGGTGAATCCTCGTTTGACCCGAGCGACCCAAAGGATGTTTTGGTAGTCGCGCATGCCGCCGCAGCTTTCCTTAACGTGGGGTTCTTGGAGAAAGACGGTGTAGGAATATTTACTATGGCGGCTGCGCAGATCTTTCCGGCGGAGATCGAAAAAGTCTTCTTGTCCTTTATTGACACATTCTTTTTCGAAGCGGTGGCTAAATTTCTGATAAAGGTCGGTGTCTCCCGAGATAAAGCGGGCATCCATCAGGGCGGTTTTACTTTGTTGGTCGCCACGGGCCTCACTGATGCATTCGTTAATGGAGCGGCTCGCGTGGCCGACTTTGAACCCACAGTCCCAGAGGGTGTAGAGGACCTCCTCGATCAAACTGGAAATAGGCTTGGGCAGCTTGTGCGAGGCGCTTGGAAGTAGAAATAGGAGATCGAGGTCAGATCCTGGGTTGAGCTGCGCACGGCCGTATCCACCTTGGGCAACGAGGGCGATGGCAGGAGTTTCATCTTCTTGGCGGGCGATCGCTGCACGAAAAAGGATGTCTAGCACGTAGTCGATCAGGGCAGAGCGAGCTTCGGCAATTTCCAAGCCTCCTGCACCTGCATCGTGGCGATTATGGATGACTTTTTCTTGTTCTTTAATGTAGCTCATCGCCAGAGTGGATGTTTCCTGGGCGGTGAGTTGTCCGGCAAGGATGGCGTGCAGGGCGCTCTGGGCGTTGGGTGATGTAGGGTGTTCGGACACGGGAGCTGGACGGGATTGAGGTGGTGGGAATTGAGTTACCTTGCGTCTTTCGGCTTCTTGAGCCACTCGCGCACTTCTTCTAGCGACTTGGTGTTAAGTGCGTCCTCGCGGCGGAGCCAGCCTTTGCGGGCCGTTCTCACACCGAGTGCCAGGTATTGGAGTTGAGAGGTGTGGTGGGCGTCTGGGTTGATCGAGGTCATTACGCCTTTGTCCCGAGCGCGGTGCCAGTGACGCCAGTCCATTTCGAGCCGGCGTGGGTTGCAGTTGAGCTCGATGATGGTGCCGGTGCGGGCGGCGCAGTCGATGACTTTATCGATGTTGAGTTCGTAGCTTTTCCGCTGGAGCAGGAGTCTTCCCGTGAGGTGACCGATCATGGTGACGTATGGATTCTCCATCGCGCGGATGATGCGGGCGGTCATCTCTTTTTCTGAAAGTTGGGTCGAGTTATGGATGGATGCCACACAGTAGTCGAGCTGGGCTAACACATCGTCTTCGAAGTCGAGGCTGCCGTCTTTGAGAATGTCCACCTCGGTGCCGGCAAAGATTTGAAAGTTGTCCCACTGCCAGTTCATTTCGCGGATTTGTTCGACTTGTCTGAGCAGCCGATCCGGATACATGCCATTGGCCTGAAACTGTCCCTTGGAGTGATCTGCGATGCCGAGGTATTGGAGTCCAAGTTCTTGCGCAGCGGTTACCATTTCCTCGAGAGTGCTTTTGCCGTCGGACTCTGTGGTGTGGTTGTGGAAGGTGCCACGGAGGTTGTCGAGCTCGATGAGTCTGGGGAGCTCTCCGGCATCTGCGGCTTCGATCTCACCCCGGTTTTCGCGGAGTTCCGGTGGAATGGGTTGGAGCTCGAGTGCGCGGTAAATATCGGCCTCGTCGTTGATGGTTGGCGGGGCTGGGGCGTCAGCGGATTTCTGGCTGAGGTTGTATTCGTTGAGCGACCAGCCGTATTTCAGTGCCCGCGAGCGCAGGGCGACGTTGTGTTCTTTGCTGCCGGAGAAATACTGCAGGGCAAAAGGAAATTGGGTGTTGGATACGGCGCGGAGGTCGCACTGAAGGCCGTTGTCAAGCTGGACGGCGGCTTTGGTTTCGCCACAGGCGATGATGGAACTAACCTCAGGCAGGGTGGTGAAAAATTGAGTCATCGCAGCCGGATCGGATGTGGCGACGAGAAAATCGAGGTCGTGGAGGATTTCTTTTCCCCGACGATAAGAGCCGGCGAGTGAAACTCTCAAGGTAGCGGGGTGTTGACGTAAAGTTTCCAGGATGGTTTCAGCGATGGCTGCCACATCGCCGAGTTTGAAGAGATCGGCAAACTGTTCTTTAAACTCGATGGCTTTGAGGATTTTCTCGACAGATTTTTTTCCAAATCCTGGCAATGCCGCAACTCGGCCATCGGTGCAGGCGGACTTGAGGGCGGTGATTGAGTCGATCGAGAGTTGATCGTAGAGCGCTTTGACCTTTTTGGGGCCTAAGCCCTGAATGGTGAAGAGGTCAAAGAGTCCGGCGGGGAATTCGGCGCGCAGGTTTTGGTGGAATTCCAGAGTGCCCTTGCTGGCGAGTTCGTGCAGTTTTTCTTGAAGAGCCTTGCCGATGCCTTTGATGCCATCGAGTTTGTTGTCTTTGGCGAGGGCAACGATGTCGCCATCAAATTGGAGCACGGTTTCAGCGCCATTGCGGTAGGCTCGGATCTTAAATGGATTCTCACCCTTGATTTCCATCAGGAGGGCGATTTCGTCCAAGACCTCGGCTAGGTCGTCGCGTGAAATGGGCATCAGAGGGATATTGAAAGAGGTTGATTATCGCTTGATGAGAGTGATGCTCTGCGGATTATAATGATCCTTCGGGCTAAAGAGCCAGCCTGGCTGTTTGTCCACGAGCTGGTAGCTGGTGAGCATGAACTCGGGGAGGAATTGGTTCGAGTTGACCTCATAGACGGTCTGGCCGGTGTAGTGACCGTAGATTTTATACTGGTAATTCTGGTCGAATCCATAGCGTTGGCCCACAGGGCCGGCCTCGGATAAGCGGTCTGGATTGCGCTTGCGGCTTTCATTGAAGACGACGAGCTTTGCTGAGCTGGCGCTTTGCCCAGGCTTGCGTAAATACCCCCAAAAGCGGGTTTTTTCCACGAAGTAGCGTCGGCCGTAGTAGAAGCTTCCTGTGGGTTCACTGGCGATTTGGGCTTTACGTTCTTCCATGGTGGTTGGGCCACCCATATTGGCGGGGCCAAAGGTGCCGCCACCGGAGTAGCCTCCAGTTGAGCAGGCACTGAGGATCAGGGCAAAGGCGGCAGGGAGGAGTAAAAGAAGCGATTTCTGCATGCCGATGATCATTAAGGAGAATGGATGAGAGGTCAAGACGACTTCACAGGGCGTCTGATAAAATAGGACTCATTTTTACCATATATCGGATTGCCACGGCGCAAACTCTGGGTATAGTCCGCCCGACCGCAATAAGGGGGCTGTAGCTCAGTTGGTTAGAGCAGGGGACTCATAATCCCTTGGTCCAGGGTTCAAGTCCCTGCGGCCCTACCTTAT
>CAYNNY010000109.1:0-10330 GCA_964398555.1 uncultured Verrucomicrobiales bacterium | reverse complement strand
CTACTACCCCGGCCTCAACGTCGCTGTGGCGAATGCCGGGCAAGAAGGCGCATCGAGACTCGGGGGCAACACCGTGGACTACCCCTACATCCTTGTGCCCAATGGAGCATCCAAGTACACCCGCTGCGCCGGCGTGTTTGGCAGACAGGTCGCCCAAGACGGCTCGTTTAACCCGTCACTCAATATCTACGGGTATGATTTTGAGCTTAACTCATTTCAAATCACATTCAAAGCGTCTGAACAACTCGACAAAAGCTGGGTGAATGGCGCCGTGAGCGTTACGGGGCACGCGAATTTCACCCAACGCTTTTTAGGTCTATCACTGACCTGTCTGGGTGAACTCGATGGGGCAACGATTGATCCTGATGACAAATCCGACAAAAACCTCATTTACTGGAGTTCACAGTTTTCCCCAAAGGCGGTTGATTTTCGCACCGAGCTCGCAACACCTCCCGGCACTTGTCCTCAGGAGTTCACCGGATATCTCCTGCTAGGCGTTTCCACTGAAGTTTCTCATATCCCCAATAAACTTTACGGCATTTTTGCTTTCGACCCCAAAGAGGGCAACCTCCTCACCCAAACCACGGGTGCCGGAGTCGGGGTCGATTCCGAATTAGGTATCCCCGCCAACCTTACACTCGATGGCCCCGCTAAAGATTATACACTGGTGACGACAGGTAAACTTCGCTTTTCCAATCCTGATGAAAACCCCAATGCCTCTGTGGGCGCTCCCGGTGGATTTATCACTTTCGCCTCGACGATTAATGTGCCTTATTTCCGCGATTTCCAAGTGCAGATGATCACCTCCGCTAACCCATCACCCTCCGCATCCGTCTATCTGGCTCCCGGCTGGGATGAAGCGGGCGAAACCTTTTTTTCCAGCACCGAATTCGACCCCAACCACATCTCTTGGCCGAAAGCTGGCATTTCTCTTTTTGAATACCAAAGCCCCAATGAAAGCACCGCATCCAACTTCCTCATCAAAGCAGAACAGAAGCTCTTTGGTATCGTGCCTCTTTCCTATCCTCTGAAATGGGACGACGGCTCGCGTTCGTTCACCTCGATGGGTCCTGAGAACGACGAATTACTCATCCTCAAGGTCGATCACCAAGTCGATTACCTCGACGCCGCGACCACGAAAGTTTCTTTTGGTGTCAAATACGAAGGGCTACCGCAAATCAACTTGGTCAACATGCTGAACGGCCAAATCGACGGGGCGGCGGATGCCGTTTCCGGTGCCATCTCGGCACCTCTCAAGTCTGCCATCGATGCTGCCTTTGCTGAGTTCGATAAATTACTTGCCGACTCACTGGATGCCGCCATTGATCCGGTCGTGGACGAAGCCGCCACACAAATTCTCAACCCACTCTACGATGAGTTAAAAATCCACTACGACACCGCCCGCGCCTCCGGAGATGATTGGAATACTTTTAAAGCGAACCTCGATGCAGAAATCGAAGGCCGAGTCTATAAATCAGGAGTCGCCAATAGCAATCTGCCTCTGGGAATGCAGTTGAAAAAAATCTCTCAGACCGCCGAGGATGCCGCCTCTCTCACCGCCGACCTCCAATCTGCCATTGAGCAAATCATCATCGGAATCGATTCCATCACTTCGAAAGTCCAGGTCACGGGCGGCGTGCCAGAATTCACCATCGACCCCAATTCCATAGGTGGCTCCGGAACCAATGGTCTGCTTGCGAAAGTCGGTGGAGAACGCCAAATCATCGAGAGCCTCGTCAAGCTGCTGCTTGCGGATTTGCTAGAGCCTGAGATCGCCGCCATCCTCGTGCCGCTCATCAACGAGGCATCGTCCGATCTCAATGCGGAACTCAATGCACAGCTAAAAGAAATCGACCCCGCGCTGGAACAAATCACCTCCGCCCTCCTCCAAGTGCGCGGGTTTTTAGTTGAGGTGCGTGAGCAGATCACCACCCAACAAGGGTTTATCAGCGATTTTCAAGACCTCGTCGATCAGGCCGCTCTGCTGGGTGAGTTCGACATCATCCAAGAGAAACCAGCCACTCGCGCTCTGGCATTCATCGAAGATCTCGCTCGCGATAACGGTATCGATGTCACCGGTGGGGCCACCGTCCTCAACCAACAACTCGATCTCTTCGAGGAGTTCAATAAAGAACAGTTTGTGACCGCTGTCAAAACGGAGCTCAAAGACGCCATCCTCGAGTCCGACCTACTTGAGCAATACAAATTCCTGCTCCGCCAAACCCTCTACGATTTGGAAAATAAAATGGAGCAAACCGTCGCCTCCGTCCTCTCCCAGATCAGCGGCGTGATGAAGGATCTCGTCTCCGATACCGTGGGGGCTCTGGAGGATGAAATCAATCCGATGCTGGGCGATATCAATAAATACATGGGCACGGCCGAGGTCGTTGGCTACGCCGATTTCAATGGAGACTCACTCCGTAAGGTCCGGATGGATTCCAGTATGCAGTTTAAATTACCCGACGAAATCCAGCTCAATACCTTTCTGGAGATCAATGCCTACACATCGGAGGACGAAGCCAACGGCTGCGTGGACGCTGGCGAACGCGTCGTCGAGGTAACCATCGGTGCCACTGACGTCCCCATGGATTGGATCTCAGACGGATTACGGGCGAATATTTCTGCAAAAATGTCACTCAAAGATAAGGGCGCCGGCATGCGTCCTAACGGCGTGGGTGGTGAATTCAATATTATCGGCACCATCGATTTTCAAACCTTCCAAATCAGCGGCATGGCCGCCACCATAGCTGTGGGTGATCGTGAAGCCTATCTCGGGGCACGCGCCACCGGATTCTTAGATTCATACGAAATTTCCATCGGAATATTTTTCGGCCGCACTTGCTCTGCCGCGCCCCTCTTGCTCGTGGATGAAGAGGTGGGCACCCTATTTTCTTCAAACTTGCCCATGACCGGTGCTTACGTTTACGGTGAGGTCTGGTTGCCGATTTCAGAAATAATGTTAGGAATCCCCGCCAGCTGCCTGTTTGACATTTCAGCCGGTGTCGGCACCGGGGTTGGATTTTTTCTAAACGATGCCTTGGACCCCATTTTTGTGGGTAAGATGTTTGCCGGAGTTTCCGGAGAAGCACTCTGCGTCGTCTCGATTAAAGGAACGGTCACCATGGTTGGCATCGTCCAAGACGGCTCCTTCTCAGCCTCCGGAACCGGCCGCCTCAAAGGCAAAGCCGGTGCCTGCCCATTCTGTATCAAATTCAGTGCCTCCGCAAAAATCACCTACTCCGATGGAGACTGGGATGTGGACTATTAATTCTAGCAATAAGACAATCACCCATTATAGATCATGATGAAACGACGAAATAAGATCGCGTGCGCTCTACTACCCACTATTCTCAGCACCCTTTTTGGAGCTCTGAATTTGTGCGCTCAAACCACAGACCCACTGGTTTACACCGTTGGTAAGGTATTTCCTGATGCCGATTCAGGAAATAAGATGGCTTACATTCTCTGGCAACCCGGCGACCCGTCCGCCACGTTTGGAAAATACTTTGCCATTTACCGGAAATCCGGCGATGCCACATCACCAGACCCCTATCAAATCCTAGGCCGCACCCAACTTCAAACCAGCCCCGCCGCCACGCATGCACTCCTCAAGTTAGGTGGACGCATCGATTTCAATGCCTCCTCTGTCGCCAACCGGATCAATGCGCTCTACGCAGAGGTCACCACCCAGCCCGGCACTCAACCCGCCCCGCCAGCCACTCCAGGATTACCCGAAGCCAAAAAACTTTCCCACTTACTCAACATTGCCGCCACCGATATCAAGGTGATGCAGCGGCTTTTTTTTCTCGGGCGCGCCCACCCCGGCGTCTATATGGCTCTCGGTCATGGATTTGCCGTCAAAGCGGCCACCAACTCACTGGATACTTACGAAGTCAGAGAGGTCGATGCCCTCGGGGTTGATCTTCGTGTGATTGGCCGAGTCACTCTGAAGGAGGCGGCCCCCACTTCACTGGTCGCCACTTCCCGCCCCTACGAAGTCCTGCATTTACCCAAAGCATCCCACCAAGAGGTCGCCTCTCCCATGGATCACCTCGTCACCCGATTGCGCTGGGGAATGCCCACCGCTCATCGCCGACTCCTCCCTCACATCTTCGGCTATAACCTTTACCGAGTGAAAGAAACGGAGGCTGCTAACCGAGGCTGGAACACCTCTCCTCCAACTGCCGCCGATATGGAGATGCTCATCCAGAGTTCATCGGGAAATCTCAACCCAGATGCCAAACAGGTCAATTCCCTGCCGATCATGGCCGCGGATATCATGACCGAGGGCGAGGCCGCCAACACCGGCGAGCGCGAAACTATTTTTATCCACGATGATAAAAACCCACCCATCAACCCCTTTAAAAATGGGGATACGTATTACTACTTCGTTGCCCCCCGAGACATCGCAGGCCATCCTGGGCCGCTTTCACCCGGCACCCGTGTCGTTATCTGCGACCGCTTACCGCCGTCGATCCCGATGATTGAATCGATCAGGAATATTTTCGCCAGCACCACCACCGCTCATTTAGCGAATCTCAAAGGCAACCAGCACTTCCGCATCCGCATTCGCCAAACTCCGGATCTCCCCGTGAAAGATGCTGCCACACGCTACCATATCTACCGCTGGAACAATCACACCGAACACATGACCAAAGGCGGCGACCCCTCAGCCCATCTCGTCGGAAGCATTCCCCACATCCCAGGGCAAGCGTATGTCGATTGGGATGACTCCAACATCAGCGCACCCAAAATCACACCGGCGGACTCGTCTGAGTTTGGTAAAACTTGGTGGTACACTGTCCGCGCTGAGGATAATGCCGCCTGCAACCCTAAAAACCTCTCCGGCCATTCCCCTCCCGCCTTTGGTGTGCTCCGCGACCGCACCGGCCCATCCCGCCCCACCGGATTTTTGACCCGTTGCCGATATGTTCCATTGGTCAATTGCGATAAATCCCCATTACTTCAACCTAAAAGTAATTTTGATCTCGATGAATCCTTTGGCGGATTTGTCGTCCAATACAAACGAATCCACCAGATAATCAGCGGATTCGATATGCGGATTGTCGATAGCTCTACATCGGTCATCTTCTTCCAAACCACCCGCTATTTCTCGATTCTCAATACCAAAAATGTCATCGTCCCACCTATCCCAGACTCCGATAAAAATCTCATTCTACAAACCCGTGCCCGTCTTTCCTCTGGACTGATCAGCAACTGGGGGAGCTGTCCGATTGGTAATCTCGTAGGTACATCAAGCCACACGAGGGTCTTTCCCGTCGATCTGTCGGTAACAGAACGCTGCTTCCCAATCCCCGATCCCGATGGAGGAACTCCTCCTCCCCACGATGTGATCGGACCCAAAGGAATCATTGTTGGCCCTCTGATCACGGCCACACTCCCAATCGGGACCGCTGAATACAGAATTTACCGCCGAGTTGGACCCAATGGAGCCTACGAAATGCTCGACCGAGGCTCGGCGGATGGTCTTCCCAGCCCACTGCCAGGCGATGTCACATTTACCGACCCCGCACCACCCACCGTTAGCGGAACTTCCGTGTGTTATTTTATCCAGGTCTTTGATGAAAATGGAAACTCCGGCCCCAGAGTGAAGCTGGGATGTCTCACGATCATCTCTGGCGACCTTGGCACTCCCATGCTGGCGGATGCCGAATACCTCGCTGCCAATGCCGGGCAAGCCCAAGTGCAACTTCGCTGGTTCTGTGACCCGGTCGGTGTCGAACGATTCGAAATCTGGGCCGCTGCCTCAGCCGCCGCCGACCCCGAGCTTTCATCCGTGCTCATCGGCCCAAAACTCGATGCCACACCCAGCGCCGAACTCAACGATGAGTTTGAGGATTTGATTTTCTGTGGATACCAAACCAAAACCATCACATCAGGTCAGATTGGCTCGGGTGCCGAGTTCAGTGTCGTCCTCAATGTGCCCTCATCACAAACCATCACGTATATCGTTCGCGCCGTTGGCAAAGGCACAGAGGATACCGTGGGAAGTGGTGTTTTCACTCGATCCGAAGGCCCTTACTCCAATGCGGTTAGCGGAAAATGGACCACACCACCCGTGGGTGAACAACCCATCATCCCATGGCCGTCACTCGCAACTCCGGACATCACTTCGATCAGCTTACCCATCAATCAATATCAATCGGGTGAAGGCCCCTTGTTTGGCATTCCTCTGCCCAGCGGCGATTCCCATTCCGCCGCTGTGCTTATGGGGGTTTTCAGTTCGGAGTCTCGGGACAACAAAAAGGATGATGCCACTATTTTACAGAGCATCGATCCCATGAGTATCTTTTTCTCTCTCAGAAATCAAAATGCAAATCTCCCCCCCGCAGGACAACAAGAAACCGTTGCTCCCTTCGTCGTCTATCGCCATCAAGTGCCCAACGCCGCGCATCCCAATGCCGTGCCCAACCTCATCCAGGTTTCTCCGCTAATCGACCGACTGTCGTATCGAAAAGCAATCGCCAACGGAAAAGATGCCCGGCTTATAGTCGACCCCTTCTTGCGATTCATCCCCTTTGGAGCCAGCGAAGCGAGCACCACCTACCGGGTTCCCATTGGCGGGCAGTTCGGTCGCCAAAGCTCCACCCTATCTCTCGGCCCAGCGGCGCAAAATGCGGCGGCACTTCCCTACCTTGAAAACGGAAACACCCTCTTGTGGTGGATCGATCCCATGCCAGTCACCAAGGGCGCCCGCTACCAATACCTCATTGTCCACTTCACCAAACGCGGAGAAATCAACCGCGTCATTCCAACCAACTACGTCGATCAGCCATGAAAATAATCCCTCTTCTTCCACTTGTCCTTTTTTCGGCCTCCATCCTTCAGGCGGCGCCGTCGACCGATCTTGGTGCAGAAATCCATGTGCCTCTGGAATCCTCCAGCGCCTTTGCTCTGGTGCATAAATCCACGGGTGATGTGCGGCTCGTCATCCCCGGAGGTGGCGGCAACGGAGATTACACTTCCGTGACTTACCCGTCTGGACTCACCGGTATCACCGGTGCCACTTCTGGATTTAATGATGGCACCAATGAGTTTTTGATGCTCGCCTCCCCCACCGATAACCGACTCTCACGCTTTAACGTTTCCTCCGGCGTCTCCACTCCTCTATTCACAGAATTTCCAGCCCCTCAGTTCCCCGCCTTTGTGAGTAAAGACCCGACAGTGATTCAGCGCTTATTCCTAACACACACCTCAAATGGTGAAGCTCCAGCACTCGCTGCCTATGCCGAGCCTCTAGGGGATCTTGCGTTTAAAGATGCCAATCCCATCAGTGCTCCCATCACATCCTTTCTTCCGTTTTATGAAGGTGCTACCGACCCCAGATATGCCGCTGGCATCCTGAGCTCTCCCACCAAATCCGTAATTTTTGTCTATACCAATGATTCCCTCATAGATATCGACATCCTCGGCAATACTCCCAACGGCCTGCTTCTCACCACCAACGTAGAGAGCACAGGCGGCGATCTCATGCTTGTGGGTCATGTGCCGGGGAACGATATGGTTTATCTCTTTTCCATGCCATCACCCCCATCCGTTTTTGATGCGGATGCTGTGCAGGTTCCTTTTAACATTGGCTCGATTGCGCCCGCACCCAGAGGAATCGGCCCTGCCGGAATCCTGATCACCTCCGCAGATGGATCCAGAGCCTATCACTACGCAGTCGTGGATGTGGATAAACTTACTTTAATCCAAGAATTCAAAGCCGCTGACGCCTCAATGATCCACGGCTTGGTTCCAGTCCCCGGCCATGGCCTGATGCTTCTCTCGGGAAACGACGCCTCGGACATCGACCGCTTTAATCGGATGACTTGGAATGGAAATGACTGGGACGTCGACCAAAGTGAATTTCTCTCCGGCATAGGCGCTGTGGCATCACCAGATTTTGCCACCATGTTCTGGTTCGATAGCGAACCGATGGTCAACACCTCAGCCAGACTACTCAAACTTGAAGTCAATCCGGACTGGACGAGCAAGCAGTCACCCGCCCCGATCCCTAGCAAAATCTTTGCTGAATCATTTCTCAGTTCATCCACCGGACTCGGGAACCCCATCCTCTTTGCCCCCTCACCACCTTCGGGCGCGGCCTTTTTAATGACAAACCAATGGATGGATTCCGTTTCGCTCAGTGCCATGGACTCCACACTCGCCCTCCGGATCCCACCCCTTCAGGTCGACCCCGCATCCGGCACATACACCACTCCCGTTCAACTCACCGCCTCATCCAGCGAGGATGAATTTACCATCTTTTACCGCAATGCCACCGAGGGTGGAAATTGGAGAAAATACGACTCCCCTCTCTCCGTCGCCTACTCATCGACTTGGCAGTTCTACGCGATCAAACCCAATGGAGATTCAAGCCCGATTCTGAGTCGTCAGCTGACATTCGATGTCAACAACCTCACCCGCTTGGATTCCGATGGCGACTCCGTCCCCGACTTTGTCGAGCGCGCTAATGGCCTGAACCCCAATGGCGGTGTCGATACCGATGCCGATGGCTATTCCGATCTCGATGAACTCATCAATGGCTCCAACCCCAACAACGCATCCAGCACTCCCGCCTCCGCCTCATCCCCATTCAATGGTCAAGGGTTCCGACTCTTTGTGCAGGCTCAAAACTACAGTGGCGGCCCCGCGTCCGATGGAGACCCTACTCTACCCCCATCACCATCGGACGGAGTGCCTGTCGATCTCATGGGTATGACATCCAACCTCCTCGCATCCTCCCCAACGGAGCTGCTCACCGCCCCATCCGCCCCCGCACCCCTCGTTGGCCAACTCGCCGCTTCATTCCAAGTAAAAACACCCGTTCCCACACGTGAATGGATCATGCTCAATACACCTCAGTACTTCGATGCCAACGGCTCTAACCCCGAAGTCCGCAGTGGCCGGGAAATCTACAAAATCATCCAGCGCCCAGTCCAAAACCCACCTTCGATCACGCCCACACTCACGGGAAATGACATCGATGCTGACGCTGCCGCCTGGGTAGCCGCTGCCGCTACCGCTTACGGAACCTACTCGCAAGTCCCATCCCTCACCACCCTCAAGCCATCGGACACCGCCGCTGCAGTTCTCACCGAGGCCGCCATTTACAATGCCCTGCGCAATCTAACCCCCGCCATACAAACCAGCCTAAACGTGCCTCAGGATGCCGCCCCCATTTTTGGATACGATCGCTTTACGTTGTTTGGTAACCGCTCCACCGACACCCGGCGCACCAGTCTCTCAACCGACATGCGAGACGCCCTTCTCTACGACGGCCTGTCATTCAAAAACCTTCTCTTCGGTATCAGAGGTTCACTAGCCGCATCCACTAACTTGCCTGCGCTATGTGATGAACTTTACATCTTCCACGTCAACCACTCCGCTCCCACGGCTTCTCCCTCCACCAATATCATCCCGCTGCTGCCTCTACCACTCGATGTCTTACGCACCTTAGCCCGTGGTGGCGATCTGCCCGCCGATTACAACCCAGCAACAACTCCCGGCCGCGTGACCGCTGCAAAAGTCGAAATGGCCACCGCACTAGCGGGCCTCGCTTCCGCTTACCGTCCCGTCGGCAGCTGGACCATCGAGGTCATCGCGCCCACATCCGCGGATGAAAAATACAGCTACCGCAAATTATCCGACGCCCATACCGTCGCCTTCTATCAGCCAGATGGCGATCGTTATTCCCTCGATCAAGGTATGGGACTCGCCATCGGCACCCGCTTCTCTGTCACCGGCTACACAGACGTTCCCTCCCCCACCGGATACGATGGCATGGAGTTGCTTTCTCTCAATGTCCTCTTCATCCCCCTCGCCTCCGATAACGACGCGGATGCCAACTTACTCGCCGACGACTGGGAAAAGTTCTTTTTCGGCGCCACCGGTGCCGTCGATCCCTTTGCCAAACATCCCGTTAACGGCTACACCTACCTGCAGCTCTACCTCCTCGGCGCCGACCCCCGAGACGATGCCGCCCCCAGCGAACCCATCGCCATTCTCTTCCCTGGCGCAACAACCACCGTCCAACTCCCCAGTGGCAACTTCGCCCTTGAGTTCACATTTCCAGACGCCTACGTCGACCACTTTGAATTTGTCGTCCAAGAAAGTGGAGCTCTCAATGCCTTCGGCGACCTACCAGCGGCATCGTCGGTTAGTAACCTCGGAGGAAACCTTCACCAAATCGACGTCGGAGCCATAGCCTCCGGCGGAGCCAAAAATTTCTTCCGCCTCTACCTACGATTGAAAAACGACTAAGGTGCCTTCATTGCAGTATCAACTCACGTGTTCTATCAATTTTTCACCTGATCCGGCCACGGCA
>CAYNNY010000108.1:0-10535 GCA_964398555.1 uncultured Verrucomicrobiales bacterium | reverse complement strand
ATATGATATTGCGCGAAGATATCAATTCGATTACCATGGGGACATTAAGATTGAGGAATTAGCGCCTGAAGCGCTAAGGTTATCCACCAAAGACCGCACTCTCCTAGCCGCATCATTGTGGGAGAGCGTCGAAGACCCCTATGATTTAGCGGTCTCTTTCGGAGACGAAGAGGCCATTTGCTTGGCCAAGAAGCGAGACGAAGAAATCGAATCAGGTGAGGTCCGTGCGCTGTCACATACTGAATTGATGAATCGTTTGCGCAGATGAGAATAGAGTATCACCCCTCTTCCCTCCACTGATCCATCGACCGGATCCACACTTTTTCCTGAGCCTTGTCTTTCGCCAACTCTCCGTAGAGCAGGCCGTAGTGGTATTCTAATAAATCAGCCAGAAAATCAGGTGCATTCCCCACGGATTGTAGAAGCTCAATTTGCTGCCGCATCGTGCGCCCCTGGGGCATGCGGTGTCCCATCGCGGCGGATGTCTGCTTAAAGTGCTGAAAATAAACGGCCGGATGATCGGTAATAAGCAACCCATCGGCATCGGAGCCTTTCACCAAATAAACACGCATGAGTAAAAATGCGATGCAGCAAAAAGCCCCTACCCCCAAAGCAACCATCAATGCCCGAGGATCCACCTCAAATGATTGGCTGACATCGCCAAGTGCGCTTTTTCGTTGCTGCTGATCATGCTGGTATTGCTCCGCCATCACATCCTCAGGATCAGGCACAGGCTCACTATCGGGTGCCGATTGGGATTCTGGCGTGGCATCGTGATCCGGTGGCGTAGTATCGAAGACCACCCAGCCATACCCTTTCAGTTTGATCTCAGTCCATGCGTGGGCATCCTTGGCGCGAAACACAAACATGTTTTGCGATCGGTAGAGCCGACCTCCCGACCACCCATAAGCGATCCGACTAGGCACTCCGAGCGCCCGGCAAAGCATCGCCGCCGCCGTGGCAAAGTGCTCACAGTAACCACGTTTCTCCGTGTAGAGAAAATTCTCCAGCGGATTATCATTATTGAGGTTCTTTGTTTCTAACGAATACTTATAATGATCCTGCAAGTAACTGCGCAGTGCCACCAGTTGGTGCGCAAGATCGGGCTCAGCCCTAAAGCCATCTGCGGTTTGATTGATTCGAGCCGACAAAAACCCCGGGATTTTCAATGCTTGCTCTGGGGCCTCGGCGGGTGAAATCGACTGATTGATCAAATCCGTGAAATGGACTGGCCGCGAACTCACCTTGTAGCTGTAACCATCTATCTCGTTGGCCAGTTTCGGTAAAAGCAAAATCGCCTCACTCATCTGAGTCAAGTGGGAGATGTCTGAGCTCACAGCCCCATGCAGTGCACTGAACACGTTTTGCCCCGTCGGATTCGCCCCCAGATACACTCGATAGCTAACAAGATTACCCAGCGCTCCATCCGCCTCATTATGGCTGGCAGAAGATACAAACGTGATCGGCGCAGCAAGCTCCTTACGAGAGGCTGGGATAACAGACCAAGCAACTCCATTAAATCGAGAAAAAGCAAACGAACGCAAATGAACCCTTGAGTTCAGTAGCTCCATTGCAGCTTCAGCCCGATCCAACTTCAGAAAAATTTGAGGCTTATTTCCCGGTTGATGATGACTACGCCGGGGAAGACTCCGTTCGAGATTCGGCTTAAAGAGCCAATTCCCTGAGCCTGAATCCGAATCCCTAAAGCTCAAATCGCCCCCAGGTTCTCCGTCCTGCCCACCTTCCACCTCACCATCCTCCACCTCACTGGACTCCCCCCCCAGCACCACCTCATGAAATGCACTTGCCGCATCGTCAGCCACACCCTGCGAAGGACCCGCCAGAACGCCCGTTAGAACCACAAACAAAACCTCAGCAAAAACCATCGCCGCACCTAACGTAACATAATCCATCCACCCAGCGCGGCGCAGGCTGACCAACCTCACTTGCCCACGGCCATCCTGTGCCCCACTTCTCCTATCCTGCCTATGGGTCCCCCAAAATGCCAAACCAGCCACCAGAGTCGCCACCGCAAAACAAGCGCGCAGCAAAAATCCAGGCGCACCGGGCCAGCCCCTCAGCAAAGAGTAGGCGCCGATGACAGCAACAATCAATGTAACACTTTTGAGCAATGGATCTTTAGGTTATTTCAGGATGCACGGAGCACTTTATGACGATACCGAATTTGGCGAATATCGATCATGAGGGTGTGAGGATGTTTACTTAGCAAATGACTCCACGAATCCGGCGTCATATCAGAAATAATCACCACCGCGTGATCCGCCGAAACCCCACGCAGTGTTTCTTCCAGATCATGAGCCTCTGTGCCACGGCATCGGCGAACGCGGGCGAGCTGAGTCAAACATTCCACAAGCTGCACCCGGGAGCCGCAATGAACCTCCTGCCAATCATTAAAATCAGCCGTAAGAATGCAAGGAATCCCATTACTCTGCATCATCGAAATCGATCCCGCCAACAGCGAGATAGCCCGCTCAAACCTATCCTCCCGCAACATCTCACCACCACTGGCATAGGAATGAAATACCAAATGGCAATGGTCGGGATGAAATCCTGGGGGATCATATTCACGCACACGCAGCTCATGCCCACGGGCCAGAGACCGGGCCGAGGCCGGCCAGTGAATCCGCCGAGCCGAGTCCCCCGCTTGCCATGGCCGAATCCCGCGTGGCTCACCAAATGATTGCCCCACCGTCACCCCACCACGCGGCTCGCTATCGTGCAGCGCCCCGTCACGGCTCAGTTCCTGCGGCAGAATCAGACCAGGAGTCACCGTCATGGCATGGCGAATCACCAAGGATCTTTTGAGATGAAATAACCCCAGAGGAAAGGTGGTGGACACACGCACCCCATGTTCCTCCGCATAAACACGTCCCGGTACAATAACCGACTGCACCGTCCGCGAGGCCGACCCCGCCGGAGTCCAGCCAGCCAATGCCGTAAAAGCAACCTTCCCCGGCAGCAGCACATCCACCCTCACATTAAAGGCATCAAACCAGACCCGGTGATTATAAAAAGTCAGCTCAAGATCAAACGGCACCCCTGACCGCACACGCTTGGGCAAATGCATCTTCACCTCTACCGACCTCAAACTCAACCACGCTAGCACCCATGCCGCCAACAACAAAAGAAACCCACACAGACCCAGCAGCAGCAGCAGCCCATTCCCCGCTAACAAGCCAACACCCATCATCACAACGGCACCGCCAGTAAAGGCGGAGCCGTGGCGACTTAAAGGGATGCGGCTCTTCATGCTGCCAATCACTCTGCCAGCAATCCAACCGATTTAAAGTGCAAATCAATGCACTTCGGAAAAATCAGGGCCACGGAAATAAATAGAGAGCCTTAGATTCGCGGACCTTAATCCATTTCCTTCTTCTCCAATGCACTGTCCAGATGAGCTAAAAACTCCGTGACTGAAGGAAATTGTGATGCGGTGAAACGATCAAATTCTTTGCCGTCCGCGCCAAACAAAATGACGGTAGGCACGCCTTTCACTTGATACTTTTTCAGCACCTTTGAATTCTTCTTTTTGAGTTCCTTATCGCTGTTTGGAATATCAATTTTCACCAAGATGAACTTGGCCGAGGCCTTTTGAATGAACTCCTTCTTCGAAAATACCTTCTCGTGCATCATGATGCACGGAGGGCACCAGTCAGAGCCCGTGAACTCGACCATGACGGGTTTATTATCTTTTTTTGCCTTAGCCAAAGCGTCATCCACGTTGGTCATCCAGTCTCCGCCTGCCATGGCCGAACCAGAAATAGCAAGCAAGGCGAAGGTAACAGTTATGAGTTGTTTAATCGTTTTCATCACTGGTTAAGCGTCAAATCACACACATTTATTCCAAATATCTCGAAATACTTTCCATCCTCTGTTACCCATCGGCCATGAGAAACCTACTTGTCGCCACCGGAAACAGCCATAAAACTCAAGAAATCCAAGCCATACTCGGTAATGGCTATAACGTCTCCGATCTCTCCGCTCATCCTGATTTACCAACCGTTGAGGAAACTGGCACCACCTTTCTCGAAAACGCCACCTTGAAAGCGGTCGAAATCAGCGAGCAAGTCCCAGGCCTCATCCTCTCCGACGATTCCGGTCTCGAAGTCGACGCCCTCAACGGCGAGCCCGGCGTCTACTCCTCCCGCTACGCCGGAGAAGATAGCAATGACGCCGCCAATAATGCCAAACTACTCAAAGAACTCGGCACCCACACCGAGCCTGATGAGCGCAGCGCTCGCTTCCGCTGTGTCATCGTGCTGGCAGAAGCCGGCCAAGTGCTCGCCCATTTTGATGGCACCGTAGAAGGCACCATCATGCACGAACTTCAAGGCGATGGAGGATTCGGCTATGACCCGCTCTTTGTCCCGCAAGGATTTGAAAAATCCTTTGCCGAGCTCGGCGAGCAAGTCAAAAATGGCCTCAGCCACCGCGCCAATGCCATGAAAAAAGTCACAACCTGGCTAGCCACCTGATTTAGCACGTGGCTTGATGATAATGGCGTGGCTATCAAATTTCGCCACGCCACCTACCTGATCCACGATGTACTTCAGCAAAGTATCCGCAGGCACATTACTCAAGTTCAGCGTCACTACTTTTCCAGTGAAGCCGCCAGATCGGTCCTGCACAATAAAGTTAGGCGACGTCTTACTTCGAGAAGCCTGTTTGATATGAGCCGAAAGAACATCGAGTGCCTCCTGCAAGCTCGCCTTGTCGATATCCACTTTCGGTATCACAACCTTACGCATCTCTTTTTTACGCTGACCCGTCTCTAACGTGTTTTGATTAGATCTGATATAATTCAGCTTTTTCCGTGCTTGCGGATGAGTCGGGTAAAGCTTCAGCACTCCGCGAAAACTAGTTTCCGCCAGATTATACTGGCCTGCATTCATCGCCGTGAGGCCTTGTTGATAAAGGCTGCGGGCTTTGGTGGCACGGGGGTCTGCTTGTTCGGCAGATACAGAGAAGGCGCAGACGCCAAGCGTCAGCGCCACAACAATACTTGTGGTTCTAGTTTTCATAATGGGATCGATTTTTGGTGTTCATTCATAAACCCACGAGGTGTGCGCAGATTCATGACAATAGTGACTCATTAACCAGCTGCATAAAAAAGTCAAGATAAAAGGGTTCCCTCAAAAAACAAAAAAACTAACCAACCACAAAAACATCCGCTGTCTTGACTCCTCATCAGACGTAGCTAGACTGGGAAATAAGCATCCACCATCATGAACACATCACGCCTCATCCTGACATCACTAATCCCACTCGCTGGCATTTTAATGATGAGCTCCTGCAGTAAAGAACAGAAACCAGCAAGCGCGCAACTCAGCGAAACCCAAAAATCAGAAATCCTCGATCAAGGCAACAAAGCCTCCGCCGCGCTCTTTGGCGAACTGAGCCCAAAGCTAAAAGCCGCCATGCAATCAGGAGGCCCAGAAAAGGCAATCACCGTCTGCAAAGAGGTAGCCCAAACTAGCACCCTGGAAGTCTCCAACACATTTTCAGAACTCAAACTCACCCGTGTTTCCCTTAAAAGCCGCAACCCGGATAACCAGGCTGACGACTTCGATCAAAAAATACTTCGCCAATGGGAAAACGTCATCACTGAAGGGAAACATTTTCCCGAACCTGTGGTGCTGCTCAAAGACGATACCACCGCTATTTATTACAAGCCAATCCTAGCCGACCCCATCTGCCTCAACTGCCATGGTGACGCCTCTCAGTTCCCCGTCGAACTACGCAATAAGCTCAACGAGCTTTATCCAGAAGACCAAGCCACCGGCTACAAATTAGGAGATCTCCGAGGCGCATTCCGTGCGGAATTTAAGCTAAAATCCCAGTAAAATGACAGCGAGCCATACAGGGCAGTTTTTTTACCGCGAATGGTCACGAATGATCGCGAATAGGGATGAGGTGCCCTTTACAACCCCGCCACCAGCTTAATGGCTGCTGGGTAAATCTGATGCTCCTCCACCTGAATGCGGGCGTGCAAGGTCTCCGCCGTATCTCCCGACAACACAGGCACCTTCGCCTGCAAAACAATCGGCCCCGTGTCCATCCCGGCATCCACATGGTGCACCGTGCAGCCAGACTCGGTCGCCCCATCCTCCACCGCCTGCGTCCACGCCATTAACCCAGGGTAAGCGGGAAGAATCGATGGATGAATATTCAGAATCCGCTGCGGGAAAGCATCCAGCAATGGAGCCTTCACCAGCCGCATAAAGCCCGCCAGACAAACCATCTCCACGCCAGCCTCCTTGAGTCGACTCGCCACAGCGGCCTGTGATTCATCGGGAAATCGCTGCGCGTAACCGCCGCAATCAATCACACCCGACTCAATCCCCGCCTTACGAGCGCGCTCCAGAATATAACCCTCCGAGTTATCGGAAAGCACCAACACGATCTCCGCCTCCAATGAGCCATCGCCAATCGCATCCAAAATCGCCTGCATATTGGACCCGGAGCCAGACCCGAGCACACCGAGCTTAAGTTTGTTCTGTGAGCGATCCTGTGAGTGAGCCATGCCCGACCTCTAGCGCAGACACTTCCGATTGTCCAACCTTGACTGATAACCGGGTGCAACTGAAACTTGTGGTCAGGCACTTTTGGCCTCCCAAAATTCATTCCAGCGATTGTTCGCCCGCATCGCACGGAGTTGCGCCATTTCCTCAGCTCGTTCGAGACGCCACCAAGCTCCAGAGATTTTGAGGCGTTTTTGTAAAATATGCCTGTGGGCACTTTCTACTTCCCCTGACCCTATCGGGAGATTTCGCTTGATGGCCTCCTTGTAATCAAGTTGATCCATTCTTTTGGGTAGATATTTGAGTTTGGAGCCATCCATTTCTTTCTTCCTGATTCATCGATGTACATCCAGCGGCATCAGCCAGATATTCACAAGCATGGTAGAAATCTAACGTGAACTTGCACTGTGCTCCGAATTGCTTTTCATATTGATCCGCAATCCAACTCGCGCCGTCAGCAATTGCATGGATATAGGTTTCATTCCCCAGACCTTTAAATTTACAGCAATCCGACATCATCAATTCTACGCCAAAAGGGTCTCCAAGTGCTACTCCGTAATAAGTATCCACGTCGTCTGGATTACTCACCCGCTTTCACGGGATCATGGTTGAGAAGCGCCAATTCAAACACGCTTCCCATTCAGGTTTAATCGGGTTTTTATTCCGGTGGACATTCGGGTCTAATCGGGTCTAATCGGGTTTATTATCGGGTATGATTCAAACGGACTCCATACAGATCACACCTGAATTACTTTCTTTGCTCTCTGAAATCGACGAATTTAAGGGGGCTTGGCGTGCCCTCGGAACTCTTGCTCCAGATCGATTACAGGGCCTTGCGCCATGTGGCAACCATCGAGAGTATTGGATCGTCAACACGCATAGAAGGAAGCAAACTTAGCGACCGTGAAATCGAAAATCTTTTGGGAAAACTCAAAATTCAGAAATTTGAAACTCGGGACGAGCAGGAAGTGGCGGGCTATGCTGAACTGATGGAGCGCGTCTTCCAATCCTGAGAAGACATTCCAATCACAGAAAACCATATTAGACAACTCCACCGCGACTTACTGAGGCACAGCATGAAAGACGAACGTCACCGGGGGGAATATAAAGCGATTAGAAATGATGTCGGAGCAGTCGATTCTACGGGAAAAATGGTCGGTATTATTTTTGAGACTGCAACACCTTTTGACACCCCGCGCCGCATGACAGAACTCGTGCAATGGCTGAATGAAACTCATGAATTAAACCGTCTCCACCCACTTTTGACCATTGCGGTCTTTATCGTGGTCTTTCTTGAAATTCACCCGTTTCAGGATGGTAACGGTCGTCTGAGCCGAGTGCTGACTACTTTACTACTCCTGAAAGCTGATTACGCCTACGTGCCCTATTCATCCCTTGAAAGCATCGTTGAAAACAGCAAGGACAGTTATTATTTAGCCTTACGCCAGACTCAGGGAACCATTCGTAGTGACACCACAGACATGGCAACCATGGTTACTATTTTTCATGAGGGCATTGCAGCAACAAAAACGCCGTCTCGCTGTAAAGGTTGAGCGCGAACAAAGGGCTCTCGCGAATTTACCGGAACTTGCCATCTTGATACTAGATTATGCAAAACAACATGGACGGGTTACTAATCGTGACATGGTTCGGGAAACCGGGGCCAGCCCGAACACACTTAAGACGACCTTTAGCTCTTTGATCAAAAAAGGCCTACTCGTCCGACATGGGGGAGGACGTTCAACTTGGTATGGTCTTTCATAATTTCATACGTTGCAAAATTGCGGATTCCCGTCTTCTGGTTGTCAGGCCTCCCATGGCTTGTAAAGGTCCCAACGTAACATGAACCTCACCAAATCCAGCAATGCTGCCTGAAAGCCTAGTGACCCACCCACTTCAAAACCGCGTTATTGAGTTCAAAATTGACAGCGGATTGACAGCAGGATTTTTCATCCATACACACAAAAGGAGTTACGAATTAACGTAACTCCTTCATTATAAAGTGGTGGGCAGGGAAGGATTCGAACCTTCGTACACTTACGTGAGCAGATTTACAGTCTGCCGCCTTTAACCACTCGGCCACCTACCCATAAGTTTCAACTTGCGTTGGTTTTTCCTGCTCGTCGGTTAAGTTCGAACAGTGCCTTTCCCGCTAGGCGGTCAGGGCGGGGAGTTCTTACGTGCCGTTGCCACGACTGACAAGGGAAAAATAGTATATTTTTTAAACTCTCTCAGCAAACACCTCAATACAGCTTCTTCAAAGAGAAGATCACGAGAAAAGCAGCTTCACGGGCTTGCCTTTATGGGCAACTTGGAACGGGCGTCCAGACGGAGAAAGAAGGATAGCATCCACATCCAGGCCCAAAGCATGAGCGATGGTCGCATTAAAATCTTCCACGCTCACCTTGCCCTTCTTGACCCGGCCTCCTTTGGAATCCGTGCTGCCGTGAACCATGCCTCCTTTGATCCCTCCCCCAGCGAGCAGGCTGGAAAAGGCTGTGGGGTGGTGGTCTCGGCCGTTGTTGTGCTCGGCCACGATGTTGGGAGATCTTCCAAACTCAGTGCTGAGTGCGACGATGGTGCTTTGCAGCAACCCTTTGGACTCGAGCTCGAGGAGAAGATTCGCGTAGGCGCGATCGAGCACCTGACAACGAGCCTCGACGGATGTGAAATTATCGTAATGGGTATCCCAACCACCAAGACTCACTTCCACATAGCGCACACCGTGCTCCACTAATCGGCGCGCCAGTAGGCAACCTTGACCAAAGGAGTTATTGCCATAGGCATCGCGGGATGACTTGGGCTCCTGTGTGATATCGAAGGCCTTGAGGTCATCGCTGCGCATCAGGCGCACGGCTTCTTTATAAAGCTCATCGTAGGATGAGGCTTCCACATTGTGATGCTGGCGGTGAAAATCAAGGTTGAGGGCATCGGCCAGCTTGAGCCGACGATCGAAATCTTCCGCAGTCACGGAATCGGCACGCAGGCTGTCCTTCAACCCCTCCTCGGGTCGGCCCAGTGGCACTCCGGCGTATTTCACGCCAAAGAATCCAGCCGAAGCATTGGCGGCGCCACTGCCCACGGTGACAAATCCTGGAATCTCTTTATTTTTCCGGCCCTTGAGCTTCATCGTCCATGCGCCGAGAGTGGGATGCACGATGGTGCCTCGCGGGGCGTAGCTACGGTGAAGCACATACTGCCCCCGATCATGCGCCCCGTTAATCGAACTCATCGAGCGAATGATACAGATCTTATCCATCACCTCGGCGGTGCGTGGTAGATACTGGCTGATTTGAATACCGTCCACCTTGGTGGAGATCGCTTCGACAGGCCCCTGCACTTCTTTTTTGCTCGGCTTGACGTCAAAGGTATCGATGTGACTCATGCCGCCGGTCATGTTCAGAAAAATGACGGCTTCGGCGGAGCTTTTTTGATCGGATGACTGGGCCAAATCTTTGGCTGACAACACCCCACTAAGAACCGGCATCAGCCCCACTCCCAGATAAGTGCGGGCAGCATTGGCGATGAAATGCCGACGGGTGATTTCATCGGATTTTAAAAGGGATGTTTTCATTTATGGGATAAAGATAAACTCACGGGTGTTGATCAAGGCGGAGATGATGTTGCGGTAGCCGGCATCGCCACGGACAGCGATTTCGTCTTGCATGAGTGCCATCTCATGATCACCGGGAGGACGCGAGAGCGTTCCTAGAAAGAGGGAGCGAATGCGATCTTGTACACTGCCTTGTGAAAGTTTGTGGATGTGGGCTTCCGTATTTGCCACCACCAGAGATTCCACCTGTCCGTTGAGCATGGAAAGCACCTGGGTGGCGTTGGCCTCCTTGGTAGCGGCGTCGAGCAAGATGCGATCTGACTGGCCAAAGATTTGCAAAATATGCCCTTTGGGTGCCGGGGACTGAAGCTCTGATGCGCGCGCTATCCCTGTGAGGGCTCCCCTCTTGGTTCCAGCTTGTATCATCATCGATACCTTGT
>CAYNNY010000107.1:0-10598 GCA_964398555.1 uncultured Verrucomicrobiales bacterium | reverse complement strand
CTTCTTCTTAACGGAAGAAGCCGGGCTTTTTTGTGTTTGTGTTTGTGGAGTGTGGACGCCCTCGTCCCCGACTGCCTATCGCTGATCAACCCACGAGCGATAGGTGGAAAAAGCTGGAGAGATACTCCGCCCGACAGGAAGCCGGGGACGAGGGCGTCCCCACTCCATATTTTATGCCACTACTCGCACCATCGTAAGCGTCACAAAATTCACCAACAATACCTTTATCTCAGTCCTGAAGCCCTTCAACTCATTCTGGATGGAGTCCAACTCCACAAAGGCACCTTGCGACCATGGGTTGAACGAAAATAGTTCAATTTAAAAATGTAATTTTCACCTAACAGCGTTTGTCATGTTACTTCCGAATGAAGCAACGCATAGCCGAAGTTGAGGTTGACCCCGACAAATGGGAGGAAATTGGAGAAGACTATCAGGATTTGTGGGACATGACCCCAGCCCATTACTTCATTCGCCGCATCCTCAACAAGCGCCCATGCCAAGCCCGCCCATAGCCGGAACGCCCTGCACTCCCGGTTTTGCCGCACATTTACTAATCAGTAAATACTGCGATCACCTGCCACAATACCGCATAGAGCAAAGACTCAAGACAAGATACGGTATCGAGATGTCCCGGCAGAAGCTCAAGCGCTGGAACATAGCCATCGCATATATCAAGGAAGTGCTTAATCGCTTACCGGAGAATCCGACTCCCGAAGAAGCCGCCAAGCTCACCTCCTTGAAAATAGCCTCAGCATCGCAACGGCGCAGAAAATCTGCATAGGGGAGCTATGTGACGCTTACACTTATGGGAGGTGTGGGACTGATGAATTTGGGTAGCGTGGCCTGACTGACGCGCTACAGGAAGATGACAGGCCGGGAGGCCTATCCTACAAAAGGGACGCTCTCGTTAAAGAGCGTCCCTTGGGGTGATATTTAAGAAGCTTAAGTGATTAGCCTTTTTTAGAGGCTTTCTTTGCCTTTTTAGCTACTTTTTTCTTAGCTGACTTTTTTGCTTTTTTGACTACTTTCTTTTTGGTTGTTTTCTTCGCCTTCTTGGTGGCCTTTTTTGCTTTTTTAGTCGCCTTCTTCTTGACTACTTTCTTGGCTTTTTTAGCCGCTTTTTTCTTGGTCACTTTTTTAGCTTTCTTGGCGACCTTTTTCTTAGCCGTCTTTTTTGCTTTTCTAGCTACCTTCTTCTTGTTTGCTTTCTTGGCCTTTTTGGCGACTTTTTTCTTAGCGGTCTTCTTTGCCTTTTTGGCTACCTTTTTCTTGGTTGCCTTCTTTGCCTTTTTAGCGACTTTTTTCTTAGCTGCTTTCTTTTTAGTGGCTTTTTTCTTGGTCGCTTTTTTTACAGCCTTTTTCACAGCTGGTTTTTTTGCAGCCTTCTTTTTGGTCACTTTTTTAGCGACTTTTTTGCGAGTTGCTTTTGTAACTGTCTTTTTAATGGGTTTTTTTACGGCAGATTTTTTAGCTTTGCGTGGCGCGGCTTTCTTTTTGGCGGTCTTTTTTTTAGGCATAGTATTAGTGGTTCGGTTAGTTCTTGCTTTGGTTGTTTGTTTTATTAGGGTTGATGTTTATGGCCAGTTAGGAGGCTGACGGTGTGAACAGCTATCTAATTAATTAATACAATGCTCTAACAAGTGTGATTGGTCAAGTAAGGAGTTAAAGTTTTATGAAGTTTTTTTATAGGGTATGTTGATTTTATATTCAATCCACCATCTTTTTTGTGGCCTGCGAGTTTAGATGCGATGAAAAAACAGGCGAGCTGATGCTCGCCTGGGTGTGTATTGTGGTGAGGGTTTGCGTCCTCAGTTTTTTTGAATCGTGGCCTACTGGCTTCCAGGCATGTTGAGTGTTTGGCCTGTCCGGATGGTGGTGTCTGCCATGCTGTTAGCTGATTGAATGGCTTCGACTGTGGTGTTGTATTTTTTTGCTAAGGCCCAGAGACTGTCGCCGGCAACGACCTTGTGGGGTGTAGTTGGTCCTACTGGTATGGCGGGTGCGCCAGGGGCGCCAAATCCCGATTGGGGGGCTGAGGGTGAATTTGAGGCAAGTGGAGGTTGTTTGCTTGGTGCTGGGTTCACTCCTGGTAGCGGTTGGTAGGGTGCTGATCCGGATGGGGTGTAGGTGCCTGACTCTCCTCCGGCTTGTGGAACGCCGTATGGGTTGTCTGCCGTTTGAGAATTTTGTTGCTCTTTCCACGCTTTGTATTCGGGGTCATTGGTGCCGCAGGATGTGAATGTGAGAGTGGCTAGGCTAGCTGCTGTGAGCGAGAGGATGATGCTTGTTTTCATAGTGGTGATATTATTGTGAAGTTTGTGCGAGGTTGGTGGGATGCTGTTAAAATGGGGTAATGGGTTACAGGTTATTTAGCACTTAATGGCCTATTGTAAAACGGAAGTTTTTCTAGGGGTCTTTCAGCCCTCTTGGAATTTGTAGAATGCTTGCGCGGTGTGGGTGGTGTGTTCACTGAGTTGTAAAAGTGTTTCACCTCTGGCGGTGGCAATGGTTTCGGCGGTGTGACGAGTATATGCGGGCTCGTTACGTTTCCCCCGATGAGGAACGGGAGCCAAATAGGGGGCGTCTGTTTCTACCATGAAGGATCCTTGTGGACACTGTGTTGCGGTGTCGAGGACGGTGGCTGCGTTTTTGAATGTGGTGATTCCGGTGAATGAGATAAGTCCTCCGAGATCGAGGATGGGCTGGGCGGATGCGTAATCGAAGGGGAAGCAATGAAAGACAGCCCGAACGTCTTTTGTGTGTTTAGCGTAGATGGTGATGGCATCCTGTAGGGAGGCATCGCCGGAGCGGTCGCGGGTGTGGATGACGATGTTTTTTCCGAGCTCGGCTGCGAGTTGGAAGTGCTGATCGAGAAATTGGCGCTGTCGGGCGCGGTAGTCGTCGTCTGACCAGCCATCGGGTGCGGGGTGAAAGTAGTCGAGTCCGGTTTCACCGATGGCGACACAGCGTGGGTGGCTAGCGAGTTTTTCTAATTCGGTGAGATAATCGTCAGGGGTGTCAGTGACATCACAGGGGTGAATGCCGATGGCGGCAAAAACTTCCGGGTAGCGCTCTGCGATGGCGATGTTGGCGGGGGCGTCGGTGAGGCTGGTGGCCAGAGTGACCATGCGGGTGACATCATGGTCTCGGGCACGGGAGATGATATCGGTGAGTTCTTCCTCTGCAAATTTGTGAGAGGCGAGGTGGCAGTGAGAATCGATGAGCATGGTCTATTGCTGCAAGTAGTTTTTTGTTTTGTAGGTGAGGGCGAATGGAATGAAGATGACGGAGGTGATCAGCATGAGGATGGTGAAAAACCAGAAGTATGCGGCACCTTCAAGTTTGGTTTGGCCACCGGCGTAGTAGGTTATTTTGACGAGTGAATCGGATGCTGATCCTTTTGCTGGGGTGTCGATCATTCCCTTTTTGACTTTCTCTTTATATAGCCAGGTGTCTTTGTTGATCTCATCTTTTTTATTCACTGTGACGATGGCTCCTAGGTCCCACTTGGTGAGGTGTTCTTTATCGGGGCCGTCCGATGAAATTCGTGCTGTGGCGGCGCTGATCTGGGTGTATCGAAGTGGATTGCCCCAGGGGTCTTTGAAGTTTGAGAGGGCTTTGGCTCCATCGGCGGTGGTGGGGAGGGAATTTTTATGTTGATAGATGCTTTTGATGGCTCCGGCACTTTCGCTGAGAAGTTGATAGGCGGGTGAGTGGATCTTTGCCTCTTTGAGTGAAAGGTCGTCGGCGGTGCCAGATTTGCCGTCGAATCCTGGGTGGCTCGGTTCTTTTTCGCTCAGTGGAATGGTGGGGACATCGATGTAGAGGTTGATGGCGCCGGTGATGAGGTTTCCTGCAAAAATAGAGAGTAGAAACAGGCTCATTACAAACGATTTCATTTTTCGTGGTGACTGGGTGTAGGCGAACTCGAGACAGACGATGGAAACGAGAACCTCTCCAACGGTGAGAATGACGTAGGCGAGTAATTGCCACCAAACGCTGGGCACTTCGCCTCGGTCGATCGCTTCTTGAATGAGGGAGAGGACACCGAAAGCAATCACCATGAGAAAGAGGCCAGTGCCAATTTTTCGCAGAGGAGTGAGCGTGATCACTTTGCCGAGTGCTGGGTAGATTCCCCAGGTGAATATGGGGATGAGGATGAGGATGAGAAGGGGGTTGGCCGCTTGAATCTGGGACGGTAGCACGGTGAGGCTTCCTGGACCGAAGAGGTGGAGGTCCATTTTTTCTGCCTGAAAAACCAAGGTTGAAGCGGTCTGGTCAAAGAGGCACCAGAAGATGGCGACAAAGAGAAAGAGAGGGATGAGTTTGGCGACAGCGGTCCGGCCTTCTCGGCTTTTGAGTTCGGTGTAGAAAGCTTTGCCGTGTGGTGGAACGTGGATGAATTTATTGCGGCCTGACCAGAACATTAGGGTGGCTAGGCACATCAGCACGCCGGGAATACCAAATGCCCAATGGGGTCCATACCATTTGAGGATCAGCGGGATGCAGAACGAGGCGATGACGGAGCCAAAGTTGATTGATAGGTAGAAGATGTTGAAAATTTTTGTGAGCAGGTGTTGGTTACTTTTTCCAAACTGGTCACCGACGTGGGATGACACGCAGGGTTTGATGCCGCCCGCGCCGAGGGCGATGAGTCCGAGCCCGGAGAGCAGCCAGAACTGCACCATGCCGCCGACTCCCATGAAGGCGAGGGCGAGGTGGCCAAGGCAGTAAACGACGGAGAGTTTGATGATCGTGTTGTATTTTCCCCAGTAAACATCTGCAATCCATGCTCCCAGTAGTGGGGTGACATAAACGGCCGAGTTGAAAAAGGAAACGTAGGCGGTGGCTTTTGCCGTGCTGAGGGATTCCCCTCCGAGCACGGTGAGGTAGTTGACAAGGAAGATGGCGAGTGCGGCTTTCATTCCGTAGAAGGAAAACCGCTCGGCCGCTTCATTGGAAATGATGTAGGGGATGCCGCTGGGCATCTTTTCTGTATCGGTCGGGTGGGATCGGTAGGACATGAAAATTAGAAATTAGGAAATGATAATATCGGGGAGGTCTTCGATGTGGTGGATGAGGCGGGCGGGATGTTCGGCTTCCAGTGCGGGGAGGTCGTGGTAGCCCCATGTCGCGGCGATCGGGAGCATGCCCGCATTGCGTGCTGTAGCAATATCGATTGTTGAATCTCCGAGAAAGGCGATGTCTTCTGGAGGGTGGTCGAGGCTTTTGGCTACCTCATAGGCCCCTGTGGGGTCGGGTTTGGCGGGGACTCCGTCGCGTTGACCGAGGACCGTGGTGAATGAAATTTCTGGAAACAAGTGGTCGGTCATTTCCTGGCAGAAGATGTGAGGTTTGTTGGAGAATACGGCGAGGGCGATTTTCTTCTGGGCAAGATTGTTCAGGATGGTGGTGATGCCTGGGTAGGGGGATGTTCCTGATTGCCAGGAGCTTGCGTAATCCTCACTCATTTGTTGGGTGAGGCGCTGGATTGTTTTTTCAGGGGTGTCGCAGGGTGTGGCACGTTCAATGAGTTTTTTGATACCATTTCCAATAAAGCCCCTCACTGATAACTCGGTGTGAGTGGGGAGGTGGTTGGCTTGGAGAATTCGATTGAGAGAGGCTGCGAGACCGGGGAGCGAATGGATGAGAGTTCCATCGAGGTCGAATATAACAGCGCGAATCATGGGGGTGTCATTATCTGATATTGTTAAGACGGGCAAGGTCTATAAAAAAGACCTCCATGCGAGGGGCATGAAGGTCTGATTGAAAGCGGGTGAAGTATCGATGACTAGCTTGCTGGGCTGTCGGTGCGGTGCAGGTGGACGTCGGTTTGCGGGTAAGGGATGGAGATGCCTTCTTTATCGAAGGTTTTCTTCACGTTCTCGGTGAGGTCGAAAAAGATACCCCAGTAGTCGGAGGCGTTCGCCCAGACACGGACGACAAGGTTGACTGAGCTGTCGGCAAGCTCTTTTACGGCGATGAATGGCTCATGATCGGAGTCGGTGAAAACGCGCTCGTCCGCTTTGATCAGGCCCATGATCACTTCTTTGGCTTGATCAATATCGTCATCGTAGCCGATCCCGAAAAGGAAGTCGACCCGGCGAGTGGACTCGGCGGAGTAATTGGTGATGGCTCCGGTGGCGACGGGGCCGTTGGGTAGGATGACACGTTTGTTATCGCCGGTGTTGATGATGGTGTTGAAAATTTGGATGCTTTTGACTGTTCCTAGGACGCCCTGAGTTTCAACGAAATCGCCTACTTTGAACGGCTTGAGGACGAGGAGTAGTACGCCGCCTGCGAAGTTTTGAAGTGTCCCGGAAAGGGCTAAGCCTACCGCGAGACCAGCCGCACCGATGATGGCGACTAGGGAAGTGGTTGGTATTCCGGCGATGCTGGCTGCCGTGACGAAGAGGAGAGCTTTGAGTCCCATACCGGTTAAGCTAAGAAGAAAGCTTTCGAGCGCTTCATCGTAGTCGGCTTTTTGGAACCACTTGTCCATGCCCTTGCAGACGATTTTGATGAGTTTCCAGCCTACCCAGAAAACGGCGATGGCGATGAGTATTTTAGTGCCGTGGGTTGTGGCGACGGCAATACCTTGATTGAGGAGGTCGTTGAAGTTGATATCCATAACGCAGCTAATTAACAATAGGACGGGCATGGTGGCAATACAAAAGAAGAAAAGAAGGTGAGCCTGTTGGTAATTTTATGGTCAGTCTCGACAGGAGTCATTAACGGTTTAGCATTGGGCTATGCTTCCTGCGTTGATTACTGAAATTCCCGGACCTCAATCGTTGTCTTTGTCTAAGGAATTAAAGCTCTACGAAAGCCGAAATGTGACGTATGTGGCGGATGAGTGGCCTGTTTTCTGGCAGAGGGCAGAGGGTGTGAATGTGTGGGACGAAGATGGGAATCGGTTTCTCGATCTTACCGCTGCATTTGGTGTGGCGGGGTTGGGGCACGGATGGTCGGCGGGGGTGATGCGTGAGCAGTCGGAACAATTGATTCATGGCATGGGGGATGTGCATCCTACTCGATTGAAAGTGGAGGTTTGCCGAAAGTTATCGGAAATCACCTTTGAGCGCTGGGGTTCAGGTGTGGGGAAAACGATTTTAAGCAACTCGGGATTTGAAGCGGTAGAGTCCGCTCTTAAAACGGCGAAAATGGCGACGGGAAAGGCGGGGGTTGTGAGTTTTAAGAATAGCTACCACGGCATGGGATATGGGGCTTTGCTTGCGAGTGGATTTGAGAAATTTCGTCAACCGTTCGAAGATCAGCTTGCGCCGCTACGTGAGGTTTTGGATTTCCCCGCCAATGAGGATGATCTAGAGACTTTGATCGCTCAGTTGGAGAGGCTGGCCACGGATAAGATAGGAGTTGTGCTGGTGGAGCCTATTCAGGGACGGGGCGGGAAGATTGTTCCTCCCGATGGCTTTTTAGCCTTGCTGCGGATGTGGTGTGACCGGAATGGCGCGATCCTCGTTTTTGATGAAATTTTCACTGGGTTCAATCGGACAGGAAAACTTTTCGCCTGTGAATGGGAGGGGGTGGTTCCTGATCTGATCTGTGTGGGTAAGTCAATGAGCGGGGGGTATCCGATTTCGGCCTGTGTTGGAAAGGCTGATGTGATGGACGCTTGGCCGGAGTCGGAAGGGGAGGCGCTGCATACCAGCACGTTCCTTGGGAATCCGGTGGGGTGTGCGATGGCTGTGGCGTCGATGTCTGAGCACGCGCAAGGCCAGGTGACTGAAAAGGTGGATCGAAATGGGGCGCTTTTGATGGGGCTTTTGAAGAAGTTAAAAAGCCCTTTGATTCATGAGGTGCGTGGTCGAGGAATGATGTTAGGTGTGGATCTTCGCCATGCCGATGGCTCTCCGGCAGGGGATGTGGCAGGGAGGATTCTTAGCGAAATGCTACAGCGCGGGATTATTATATTAGCGGATGGTCCGGCGGGGAATGTCTTGGCTTTCACTCCGCCGTTTGATTTGGCTGAGGAGGAGATTGAGTTTGTTGTGGGTGAAATCCAGAGCTCCCTGTCCAGAGCGCTTGACGGTTAGTTTTTAGTCGGCATACTGACGGGGATATGGATAATTCGGCAACAGATTCTACAGTCGTCTGGATGAATGGTGAGTTTATGCGTGCCGATGAGGTGCGTATCTCACCCTTTGATTTGGGCCTGACCGTTGGCGTGGGGATTTTTGAAACCATGCAGGCCTATGATGGTCGCGTCTTTGCTTATGATCGGCACCATCTTCGGATGGAGGAGTCAATAAGGGCTGTGGCTGTGCATGGGGCATTGTTGCCCTCGATGGATCTCCTCAAAAAAGCGATCAAGGGAGTGCTCGATCGGAATGATCTCAATGTTGGCCGTGCCCGGGTGCGGATGTCATTAAGTGGTGGGGTGAACCCTCTTTCCGGTGGTCCTACGGCAGGGAGCTTAATCATCACTGCCGTTTCTCAAGCCGCACCGGAGCCATTGGCCAAGCTTGATCTTGTGGAGTTACCTTGCAATGAGTTCAGTGATATGGTTGGAGTGAAATCCAGTTCATTTGCCGATAATATCTACGCTTGGCGTTTTGGCTTGAGTGGTGGCGCTGATGAGGTGGTGAGGTTAAACACCGAAGATCATCTTTGCGAATGCGCGATGTCGAACCTGTTTTTGGTCAAGGGGGAGGTGGTGATGACGCCTGATTATGAAAGTGGCTGTTTAGAGGGCATCACGAGAGCTATCGTTTTTGAATTGTGCGATCAGCTTGGGCTTGATTGTGTGGCTTGTGAACTCGATCTCGATGAGCTTTATGCGGCTGATGAGTTGTTTATAACGAGCTCCATCCGGGAAGTGCAGCCAGCTGAGATGTTAGGGCCCGATGCTGATCACCCTCATCCCGTGACCCGAATGCTCGCAGAGGCTTACAGCAATAGGGTGCGTCGAGAGTTGGGATTATGACTGCGAAGGAAGTGTAGCGTAGCTTTCGAGCCACTGAATACACTCATCGAGCAGATGGGTATCCATGGTATGCACGTCTTCGCCTTTGCCAATGTCTTTGAGGAGCAGGATGGTAAGTTCTCCGCCAAGGTGTTCGCGGAATTCTTCGAGCCCAATGTAGATCGCGCGTGTGTCATCGGTGGCTCTGAGATTGAGCGCTTCATGGTGGATGGGGGTTTGTAGCGTGCTGAGAGTTTTGAGGATGCGCATGGCTGATTCTTCGGTGAGTCGGCCTGTTTTCCAAGAATAGACGGTGTCGAGCGCGACACCTACGCTAACGGCATCGGCGTGGCTGAGGGTGAAATCGGTGAGTTGCTCCATCTTGTGCGCTGCCCAGTGGCCAAAGTCGAGAGGGCGGTTGTTGCCGGTCTCAAACGGGTCGCCTCCGTAAGCGATATGGGAGGCGTGGAGTAGGGCTGAGCGTTCGACGGCTTCTTCGAGCGTGTGGGGGTGGAGTTTGGAAAGTTGCAGGCAGTTGCTTTCTATCCAGTGGAAAAAAGCGGCATCTTTGACGAGGGCGACTTTGACGGCTTCGACAATGCCGGCGCGGCGCTCGGTTTCGGGTTGGCCGTGGATAAAGGTGAAGTCGTTAATGACGGCGTAGGGGACGGCGAAGGTGCCGAGAAAGTTTTTTTTGCCGTAGGCGTTGATTCCATTTTTAACACCTACTCCGCTGTCGTCTTGGGCCAGAGTGGTGGTGGGGAATCGGACGAGCCTGATTCCTCGGTGGGCAGTGGCTGCGGCAAGACCAATGACATCCAGGTAGGCGCCGCCGCCGATGCAGAGGATGCAGGAGTGACGATCAATGCCAGCTTCTTCAATGATGTCCCACGCGGCTTGAAGAGTGGATTTATCGCGTTTGCAGGGTTCTCCACCGGTTTGGATGATGGTGCCTTTGGAGGTGAAGCCTGGCATGCGGTCGAGGTAGGTGCTGACTTGATTTTCAAGATCAGGAAATGCCTCCGCTACGCCGCTGTCGATAAAGGCGATCACCTTGGCGTGACCATTGGTTTCGAGGAGATCGACAAGCATGCGGTTATCCACCGTAAAGGCATCGCGGGTGAAGCGGATGCGGTGGGTATTGTGGATGCGGATATCGAAGTTTTTTCCGTGCATGGTAATGATGATAAGTTGAGGCTGAAAAAAATATTAGGATTATTTTAAGGAATGGCCAAGCGTAAAAAAATGGGTGTGGAGTAGAGGATTAGGGGTGCTTTTTGTGTCGGGGCGAGTAGGGTGGAGCGCATGAGTTTAACGTGCTGACCCTTCTCTTTGTTTCTGCTGTTGATTGAAATGTCGGCCCGCTTGGACGTGGGGTGCTTGCCCGACTTTCATGGAACTTCATCAAGGTGAAGGCGGGATTTTGTATGGGGTTCCCTCACACGCGCGGCTTGGAGATTGTCCTTACGGCTCCTATCTCCACTCCAGAGAGTGTGGAGAAGTGGCGGAAAAAGTTCCCCGTTGTTAATGGTTTGGATGACCCTAGAGAACTCAATGCTTACCTCGCTGACAGCATTTCACATCGATTGCTGGCACGGGGCCGATTGTGGGGCCGGCATTGGCGGTGCGTCGCTGTTTCTGGAAGGGTGGATGGTCGCTGAGGCTGTGGTTG